>JAWLED010000161.1:0-3615 GCA_041686235.1 Spirochaetia bacterium
GAGTTCTGCCCGCCCGAGTTTCCGATTCACTTGGCCAATCTGGACGGTATTCAGCGCACTGTTACGCTTTCGGATCTATTGCCGGAGCCGTTTCAACTCAAACCTCATGAGCACTGATTCACCACGCGGTCGCCTTCGCGCAGTTGCGGCGGCGGTGATGCGCATCCCACGATACATCGTACTCGTTCCCGTATATGCCTACCGGTGGCTCGTCTCGCCGATGTTGCCCGATACCTGCATTTATACGCCGAGCTGTTCTCATTACACGGTCGACGCGATTCTGCACCATGGGGCGCTGAAGGGCCTGTTGCTCGGCATCGCCCGGGTGTTGCGTTGCACGGGCGGGTTTTTCATGGGTGGCCACGATCCCGTTCCGGCACGGTTCAGCTTTGCCGAGATCCGCGCCGGCTACCGGCGTCACAGTCTTCGCAGGGCCGGCACGGACGCCGGCGAAACCGAGGCAGGCGAGGCAGCCGCCGGCGACGCGCACGACACCCACGGCGAGAATGACGCCGGCGGCGCGCACGATCACCATGAAGATCACCGAGGAAAGGCCGACACCGCGTGAGCCCGACCGAGAGAGCCGTCGCCATCTTCGAGAAACTCGATCCCCTGTATCCCGACAAAAGACCGCTTCTCTCCTACTCCTCGCCGTTCGAATTGCTGATAGCGGTTATCCTCTCGGCGCAAACGACCGATGCGCAAGTCAATCGCGTGACACCGGAGTTGTTCCGGCGATTTCCCACCCCCGAGGCACTCGCCGGGGCCGAGGAATCGGACATCGCCTCGGTAATATACTCAACCGGATTCTACCGTTCGAAGGCGCGCAATATCCGCTCTGCGGCTCATGCCCTGTCGCAGGAGTACGGCGGGGAGGTGCCGGGGACGATGGAAGAGCTAACCGGCATGCCGGGTGTCGGACGGAAGACCGCCAATGTGCTTTTGGGTGTCCTCTATGATGTTCCTTCCATCGTCGTGGACACGCATTTCGCTCGTGTGGTGCGGCGGATCGGATTTACGAGCGCCCGGCAGCCCGAACGGGTGGAACGGGAGATGGAGAACACGGTGCCGGCGGAAATCCGCAGTGCGTTTTCGATGGCTATAAACTTTCACGGGCGCGACACGTGCATCGCAAAGGCTCCGCGCTGCTACCGGTGTGCAATTGCGGAGCTCTGTTTGTTCGAAGATAAAACGATACACCCGTCACAGAAGCAACGAGTTCCTTGATAGAGCGGGCAATCGGCACTATAGTTGGGTCATCTATGATCAGGGCTGAGCGTCTATGAGCTTATTATCCGGTAAAGTGCGCGAGAGACTAGAGGCTCTCGGCATCAAATTTGCAAGCGAGCTTCCTGGTCGGATTCGCGAGCTGCGTTCCGCTGTGTTTACCGCGCTTGCCAATCCGACGGACCCGAAGAGCGTGGAAACCGCACGCAGCCTGGCACATAAACTGGCCGGTTCAGGGTCGACATTCGGCTTTCAAGATGTCTCAACCACCGCCCGAAAAATCGAAAATCGAATCGCCCGGCTCAGTTCTGCTGAAGAAGTCAAGGAGGGTGATGGGGTGGACACTCCCGATAGAAAGGAAGTTAGCGAGTTACTTGATGATCTCAATGCCGCTGCTGAGAAACCGGAACAATCAAGGAAGCTCTCTCTGCCGGATTCCGAGCTCATGGAAGAGGTCGCTCCGGGCGCGGAAGGCTATCGTGCACGTCTCGTGCTGCTTTGGCTGCCCGACGAAACAACCGCAGACGATCTTTACGCGCAATTAGGTTTTTTTGGTTTTCCGGTGGAAAAGATCTCCGGCACGGACACCATCGAGCAACGCCTCACCGGAGAAAGACAGGTGATTGCGATCATCGATGTCTCGGTGGTTGAGCAGTCCACGGGGTGCGCGCAGACCCTGTCGGGGCTCAAAGAGTCCCACAGCGACGAACTGAGCATGATGTTCGTTTCCGGTTCAGACAATTTCGACGTACGGCTCTCGGCGGTACGGTGGGGTGGTGACGCCTTTTTTGCCGCTCCGTTCGAGATATCGGGAATGATAGATGCAACTGAGTCGCTTGCCTCGCGAAATGAGGCACCACCGTATCACGTGCTTATCGTCGACGATGATCACGACCATGTTTCGTATCTCGCGCTTACACTTCAGAAGGCCGGCATGGTCACCTCTTTGGCGACCGACCCTCGAAGAGTCTTCAAGATTCTCGTCGAAGAGAAACCGGAGATTATCCTTCTCGACATGTATATGCCCGAGGCAAACGGCGTGGAGCTTGCAAAGGTCATTCGTCAGCAGGAGTCATACGTGGGAATTCCCATTGTATTTATCTCGGTAGAGACCGATCCCCAGAAACAATTTCAAGCCATAAGCCAGGGGGGAGACGACTTCATCTCAAAGCCGGTGGATCCCATTGTCCTGGTAAATACCGTGCGTATTCGCGCCGAGCGTACTCGTCGTATGCGCTTTTTCATGGAACGTGATTCGCTGACGGGACTCTTGAATCATTCGAATTTGCGGGAAAAAATGTCTCTGGAATTGCAGCGTGCCGAGCGAATGGAGAACGGCATGTGCTTCGCCATGATCGACCTCGACCACTTCAAGTGGGTCAACGATACCTATGGCCACCTCACCGGAGACCGCGTGTTGAAAAGCCTTGCAAAACTGCTGCAGGAACGTCTGCGACGCACCGATACCATCGGCCGTTACGGCGGGGAGGAGTTCGGCGTGATTCTCTTCGATACCAACGCCCACAACGCCGAACGCATCATGGGAGAGCTGAGGGACAGCTTCAGCCGCGTGCATCATCTCGCCGGCGATCGTGAGTTCTACGTTACGTTGAGCTGCGGGATAGCAAGTTATCCCACCTACCGTACGGTAAATGAGCTCACCGAGGCGGCGGACGCCGCCCTGTACGAGGCGAAAGAATCGGGGCGAAATGTCGTTGTTACCGCGAAGGGGTAGTCGCGCTTTTTCGTAGCCGGCGTCGGTCTCTCTCGGCCCATCTGACCCGCAGGCCCCCCGTGTTTTCCCACTGCTCGATCTCGATGGTTACAAGGGAAAATGTCCGCACCACGGTGCCGTGCACCGCCTCTGCGGCAGAAGCGGCGCGACGCGTTTTTGACGAGCCTTTGCTCAGCGCGTCGGTTATCTCGCCGGTGGACCACGGTTCCTTGAGCGCAAGCAGCACCGCCGGAGTGTCGATGGAAAACGGCGCCGCCTCGGCCGGCTGTGAGGCTTGCTCGCCTAAGGTGCGGGAAAGCTCATCGAGGGGGGCTTGCGGCTCGAGGGGAACGACCACGCGCTCGTCATCGCAGCCCGCAACGCCGAGGCGCAGCGGTGGAAGCGGGGCCGGGTCGACGAGGCCGAGGTCGAGGGGGCGTGCCGACCATGCCACGGGAATGAGAGGTGGGAAGGCTCGCGCGGAGAGCACCCCGAGCGTGCGAAACAAATGAGTTTGGATGTCGGCGAGCATTTGCTCGACATTGCCGGGCGGCCTAAGAGCGGATAGTATCATCGGCTGTTCGGCGATGGTAGCGCAAGCGGGGAGTGGTTTTCAACGTCCATGATTCTGTTATAATCACCACAATGAAGCCGCGAGTCGAGTCTGCCGTTCA
>JAWLED010000162.1:0-3537 GCA_041686235.1 Spirochaetia bacterium
CCCGCGCGGGACTCACAGACCGCCCCTGCGGCTCCCCCAAGGGACAGACTCCCCCTACTCATAGTGAGTCCACATGCGCAGAACCTTGATCACCTTCTCTTCTTCGACGACCTCGTATACGAGCCGATGCCCGATATTGATTCGACGAGATATGGCGCCTCTCAAATTTCCGACGAGGCGCTCAAACCGTGGGGGACTCTTGTACGGATCGGTTTCAATTATGGCGAGCAACTTCTTCGCCTTTTGATCCAACCCGGCGGCGGAAAGCTTCCTCGCATCCTTGCGGGCCTGCTTCGTGTAGAGGAGTCGATACCTCGAGCCGTTACCACTCAACGTCGTCGTGCAGATCCGTGGTCGAGGTGTTCATCCCCTCGCGAATGGACTCGGCCATGCCGGGAATGGAGTTGAGGTAAATCGTCTCTTCAATGGCACGCCAATCGTCCTCGCCGACAAGGACGGCAGAGCCCCGCTTGCCGGTAATGCGCACCGGCTCGTGCTCGGTGTTTACTTGCTCGATAAGGCGAAACAGATTCTGTCGGGCGTTCGTCGCATTTGTCGCAGACATATCCACTCCTGTACGGAATAATGTACACCCACGTGGCTCGCGTGGCAAGCGCGAATCCTGAACGGCTGCCAACCAGGTAGCCGAACAGAGGGGGTAGCGGAATACGCAAGGGCGCGGCCCGGCACAGCGGCGAGCGGAGCCGGACACAGCCGCGCCTGTACCCCGGCCGACGCGGCCGGGGCCGGTATGGAGCGAGGGGGAGACTTCCCCCTTTCGATGGGAGCGTTGGATCGAGTTGGATCGGTCGTGGTAATGTTCGAACAAGAAAGGCCGTACGATGTCCGATCGGTTAACGGACAACAGCCGGCTTCTACAGTCATTGGCTCGAACAAAGCGTGATCGGTCGGAATCTCTTTCCCTATTTGATCGAAGGCATGATCTCTTGTTTGGTTGAGGCGTTCATGATGGTAAGGCCGATTACGCGACCTTCCCGGTAGCGAACAATCGTGTCGTCGTCGTCCATTTCTGAGTGATCAGCCGCAACCGGACGGTGAAAGTTCACATATAGGGCGTCCGCTTCTTCATCGTAGTCCAGCCACATTTCGTCGGTGTTGCTTTCGCGAAACAATGACAACATCTGTTTGACTGGAAACGAAACCATCATGGCCATATTGTCTTCCTTTTCTGAAGCCATTTCAACCGGCGAGTAAGAAATGCCGTAATCACAAACCCCTCGAAGGAATCGCTTTCTCGATACACCACGACGAGAACCTTATCTTTCGAAATCTTCCTAAATGCTAAGTTTTCTCCGCGCCGACCACTTCTAATCTCATCCGGCGACATGACACAGCTAAGCACATCGGAAAAGTGCTCTGCCATCTCGGGGTGGTTTTGGCTTATATGCCCCCACCTCTCAGCGCTAAGCCGTATTGCTACACCGTTCTTAGAATATGTCCAATGCATTCGGCGGTCGTCCAGGATAGGATCCCAATTGGTACTTAAATACGTGAATCCGCTTTTTCCGAACGCGTATCTAACCAGCAGCGGTGTCGAGGCACAAAGCAAAAGAGGCGAAAACGACACGCGGCATCTCTTTCTATTCAAAGGCTACCGGCGAAATGGAGCTCGTGCTTCAGGTAGTGGCAAATTTTCCGGCAATTTGTCCGGGGTGGCAGCGCGCCCTCTCGAACAGAGGGGGTAGCGGAAGACGTGAGCGCGGGTCCGGCTGAGCGGCGGTGATACGTTCGTCACGAAACATCACAAGCCGTGCTCGGGCTCCTGTTCATAGAGCTCGATCGATGCTCGCACTATTCTCGAGCCGGGCTCGTTGCGTGGCTTATCCGGTTTTCGATGTCGAGGCTGTAGATGATAGTATCGGTATCAATCAAATACGCCGGCGTTCTGCGAAAACCGCCACTGCGAACCCCGATTGGCTCTCACATCTTCCACGATCTCGCCCGCTGATCTCTGCTCCTCCCGCGCCCCTGCGCGATCCGAGGAATGCATCGGTATTGTTGCACCGGTGAGCCTGTGGATCGGAGAGGTCTGATACACACCTCGCGCCGGTCGACGAGGCCTATTTGGTACAAGGCAACAGCTCGTTCTTGCGATGCGTTAGCCGAGTTTCTCGAGCACCGCTTCCTTCGT
This sequence comes from Spirochaetia bacterium, assembly GCA_041686235.1. Lineage (GTDB taxonomy): Bacteria > Spirochaetota > Spirochaetia > DSM-27196 > PWMO01 > JAAAOH01. Next base: position 2,153 of record JAWLED010000162.1, read on the forward strand.
TTCGGCCACCACGAGCTCATCGAGGGCCGCGTCGAGGCGCTCAGTGTCCTCCACGCCACGGATCCTCTGACGCTCGGCATCTGTGAGACCAAACTTGCGCGACAACTGCCGGATGAGCACGTCTTGTTTGTCGGCGACGCGGCCTTCCTCGCGGCCCTTGGTTTTTAGCTCTTCCGCATAGGTCATGAGGTCCTCCTCACTATCATAATACCGCCTTTGTGCCGCTTCGGCGATGAATATGTCGATCTCTTCGGCGCGCCACTACGCCGCGCACCCCGCCGCGGAAATTCTCGTCGGGGAGGCTTTGCAAACTCACGAACAGCGGCTCAAACCGCGGGATGTGGCGCACGGGGCTCTCGCCGGCATCGTCTTCGCCGGCAGGCTCGACAAGGGCCTCGAAGGCGCGCGGGAACTCCCACTCTCGTCTGCCCTGATAGAGCACCACCGGAAGTATCGCCGGCAATCGCTGCGGTTCCGGACGCTAGCGTCTGAGCACATCCCTCCACACCGCAAGCATGTAGCGCAGAAGCTGAAAGGTCGTCCAGCGCTCGGGCTGCGACTTGTGCTCCACCAAGCGGAGATAGGGGGAAGGGAGCAGGTTGCGGGCAAGGTCGCCTGCGTTCTCCGGCGAGGAGAACGAGTAGCGAAACAGCCGGTCGGAAACGGGAACTGCCGGCGGCGGTTTCCTCCTCTACCGGGAGGTACCGCCGAGATGGGGCTAATACTTCAATGAATGGCGAAGTTATTGGCCGAGCGGCAGCGCCCCGGGAAAGACCTGCGTCGCGGCGTGAAAGCTGCGGCGCGCTACGCCCCCGCCGGGGGCGCCACTCTCTTCCCCAGAGATTCGCGGGTTACTGCTTCCTTCGGTAGACCTCTCGTCTGTGCCCTACTTTGACTATCAACACAGTGACGCGTTCGTCTTGCAGGCTTGCGTACAGTCGATAGCTGCCGACGCGATATCTCCAGAATCCCGATAAGTCACCTCTCAACGGGTCTCCGGCGGACCGAGGATCAACGGTAACGCGATCTTTCAGGAATCTCAAGATGCGCTGAGCTACCGGACGATCGAGTTTCGATAGCTCTTTCTCTGCGCTTCTCGCAAACTCAATCTTCCACGCCATATTCCCGGATCAGGTCTTCGAGAGCCACGGTGTCTTCTTCACCGGCACGAACGCGCTCAAGAACCTGCCGTGCCAGATAGACGTCTTCTATTTCCTCAAGATGTTCGGTGATAGCTTCTCGAACGTAGTATGTCTTCGTCCGCCCTGTTTTTTTCGCAAGGCGATCTAAGCGCGCCTCAAGATCTTTCGGCAATCGAACAGCAATCATGTTTTGCCCCTCGTGATATACATGTATAGCACAGTGTAATTATAACACATGGCACG
>JAWLED010000163.1:0-3512 GCA_041686235.1 Spirochaetia bacterium
GCCCCTCACGAGACAACCGTTCGTCGTCCTACCGGGCAATCAGAAAATCACGGCGCTCCAGTCTTCGGCCGAGGAGCTCTGAGGTGAGAATGACCAGCGGAACCGCTACCGCGTAGCGCACGAGCGTGAACTCGATTCCCATGAATGTGGCTTCGAAGAGGGTCATGGGAATCCTACATACCCCGGAAGCGCCGATATAGGTAAGCAGGAAGGTGATGCGCGCCCCTTTGTGCTGCAGGGCTGCGGCAACCGGAAAGGAGACGTAGAGTCCGCCGACGGTAGTTCCGGCCAGGAGGATGCCCCACAGGTGGGCGCTCAATCCGGCGCCGCTTCCCAGATGGCGTTCCACCACCCGGGAGGGCACCCACACCTCGAAAAGACCGATCAGGATGAAGGCAAAGGGGACAATACTGAACATCTCCCCTCCAAACCGCAGGAACTCACCTCCCGCCGACAAACCGAATTGAAGGTCCGCCGCCAGGGAGTAAAGCAGAAACGCTGCAAATGCCCCCGGGATTACCAGTTGCCGAACGTTTTTTTTCAACGCCACTGCGGCAACTCCCCGAAGTAGAATCCGATTGCCACCGTTACCGCGAGAGCAATTGATAGGCTGAGAAGGTTTCGGATTACCGCTACCCGAACCCCCATATACCGCTTTTCGATGGGAAAGGTAACGACACCTACCATCATCAGGGTGGTGGTGAAGGCGGCCAAGACGATATGGGCAGCTCCCTCATCGAGGAGCAGCCCGCCGAGGGGAAACGTGATAAATCCCGGCATGAGCGTGACCGATCCGAGCGCGGCGGCAATACCGGCGGTACTCCAGAGCTGCTCTCCCCCGAGGAAGCGGATCAACATCTCCCGCGATATCAGAGTGAGTGTCACCGCCACCAGAGAAAGCATAGTGAGGAAGGCGGGCAGCAGCTTGAGAAAGCGCCGCCAGGCTAACACCACGGCCTCGCCGGTCTTACTCCGATCGGCGATGAGCGAGGCGATAATAGCAACGGCGGTAATAATGTAGAGGGCAATCATTGTTTCTTCCTTGATCCCACGGAGGCTGATGGTAGACTACTCCAAGGTCGGAGCTGCCTCAATACATACGAAACCGCATCTCACAAGCGCCGTTCATTGCGTTGCGCTCGACTCACTCCGTAACTGCGGACCATCTGCTCCGGATCGTTGTAAAGGAGATGCACCGCGCCCTCGCTATCTTCGTGCACAAGCAGCTTCTGCGGGAGATCGACCCCTACGGAGCGTTCCCGCTGCATCAGTGGGGTACCGAGTTGCGGATTTCCGAAGAGAATCACTCGCGTTTCATCGAGATTCAAATCGACGGATTCAGCTGCCGTGGTCGAGCCGCACTACCCCTGCAAGCGATTTCGCCCCGCCGCTTTGGCCTGATAGAGCTTTTCGTCGGCGGCCTTTACCACGGACTCGCCGCTCGGCGATGCCGCATCGAGCTCCGCCACGCCGGCACTCACGGTGACCACGCCATGCGGACTCTCGGGATGCGATATATTGAGGCTCCGCACGTTTTCCACGATGCGCTCCGCGACGGCAATGGCCTGCTCGTGCTGTGTGTTCGTACAAAGGATCGCAAACTCCTCCCCGCCGTAGCGGTAGGCGCGGTCCTCGTTGCGTGTCATATCGCGAAGGCTTTGTCCGATGGCCTCCAGCACGCGATCCCCCTCGGCGTGCCCGAGCGTGTCGTTGTACTGTTTGAAGAAATCGATATCTATCATGACGAGGGAGAATGTCCCGCCGGATTCCTCGACCGCGCGTACGAGCCGGGTGAGATCCCGGTCGAATGAGCGGCGATTGTGAATACCGGTAAGTGAGTCCATAAGACCAAGCTCTCTCAGAGACTCATTCGCCGCCTTGAGCTCGCTGGTGCGCTCCTCGATAATCCGCTCGAGGTCTCGGTCGGAGTCTCTGATGTTGCCGGCCATCTCGACAAAGCGCGAGGCGAACAGGCCCACCTCGTTCGGAAGGTGTGTCGGCACCGCCACACGCTGTTCGGCCACGTCGTCATAACGACCGTCTCCGAGTGCCTGGGCCGCTTCGCGAAGCTGCAGCAACGGCCGGCCGACCCGGCGTCGTACAACTACGGTCACAATCACGATAACCACGAGGAGCATGAGCAACCCTTCTACCATGATGACAAGGGCCGATTCGTGGGCCTGCTCCCGAATGAGGCTCTGCGGGTACACCGTCACGTACCACCAGTCCGGTCCCGGGAATGAGGCCACGGCGAGATAGGTATCGTCCTCGGGATTGTCGATTACCTCCACGAGCTCCTCGGGTTCCGCATCCTGCGGATTCGGAAACTCTTCGCTGATCCGCTCGTAGGCATGCAGCACGACCGGATTCTCGATGTCTTCCCGCTCGATCTGGCCGATCCACTTCTGCTCTTCCGGCCGCGGCTCGGGGTGTGCCACAAGATCGCCGTTGTGCTTGATGATGAAATTGTAACTGCCGTCCGGCTGGTCGGTGACCATGCGCTCTATCAGCTCAGTGAGGGGAACGTCATGGCTCGGGTTTATGAGATGTCGACCTTCATAGTCGAGCGGGACCTCATATGTGATGGTCCAGTTCTGCGCGGTCTCGTCGAAGTACAGCCCCGTCCAGACCGGCTCGCGCTCCGGATTGTTTTCCTCGAGGGTTGCGGCAATCGTCCCGAGCTCATTCATCGGCAAGTCGGGCTCCGCCATCAACCCCCACGGCTCCTCCGGCCAAAACAGTATGATGCCGTTTTCCGGAAACGAGACGTGGGTGTTTTCGAACCGCGTTTGAAACGCCGGACCAAGTCGTGACGCCACGCGATAGGAAAGCACGAGCCGACGCCGGAAGTCGGGGTCGTCCACGGACTGGTTGTTTCCAACGAACCCCGACATCCCGTAGGTATAACGCCCCTCATCGGAGAATACCCCGTCGAAGTATCGCCGGTGGAGGCGAACCGCGCCGTCTTCATCGCGGGAGAACATCTCCCAGAACTCCTCCTCCGACACTTCGACGTCGGAGCGGTAGAGACGCAAGAACTGCTCGGAGAATCTTTCGAGGTTGTCCTCGGCGAGCTCAAACAGCGTACTCTCGTCGCGCACCCGTTGCGCGGTCTCCTGTTCGAGCTCCCGCAGCGTTGCAGTTCTCGTGCTGTTGTATACGTAAAGGTACGTCGCCGCGGTCAAGACGGCGATCATCACGACGAGCGCAATACCAATACGAACGAGCAGGTCGTTTCCGATGTGTTGTCGAAATCTACGCATGATTCACGAACTTCCCAGTGTTTCCGACTGTCGGCTGCTGTGCTCTCCAACGTATCACCAAATGGGCCTATTCAGAAACCGACATGTTGACGTCAACGGCGGATCTTGCTATTCTCAGCGTAACAATCATGGTTTTCGGGGCGGGGTGAGCGCGTTGCGCGCGCAATTCCCGACCGGCGGTAATAGCCCGCGAGTTCCACATTTTGGAACAGAACCGGTGTAATTCCGGTGCCGACGGTACAGTCCGGA
>JAWLED010000068.1:0-4224 GCA_041686235.1 Spirochaetia bacterium
AGAAAGACCCCGGCGGCTACGAGTACGAATAGCGTTCGGGGCTCAGCCCTCCGCGCTCCGTCCTCCGTCCCCGGCGACCTCCGTCCCCGTCCCCGTCCCGGGCGGCCGCCGGCGTCCCGGGCGGCCGCTACGACTCGTCTTGGGCGAGTGGAATCTCGATCTCTATGCGGGTGCCTTGCTCCGCTTCGCTCTCAATCCACATTCGCCCACCGATTCGCTGGGTAACATGGAACGCTTTCGTGAGACCGAAGCCACCTCCGCGGGTTGGCCGATCCTGTACGTTGCTGCCCCGGTAACCGAACTCGATAACGTTGTGAAGCTCCGATGAAGGGATGCCGCGCCCGCTATCTTCGACGACGAATCGAAGACGATGCCGGTTCTCGTCGAGACCTGCCACGATTCGTCCGCCCGGCGCCGTATATTTGCGGGCGTTTGCCAACAAGTCGCGCATGACGTCCTGGAGCACGGCTGGAATGCGAATGACGTTTCCCCGGAAGCTCGACAGCTCAAAGACCACGAAATAGTCCCGGTCTTCATGAGAGGCGAGGTTGAAGACGAAGCGATATCCGCCGTGGCTATTCTGCTCGATGGCTGCGAGGACTTCGAGAAACTTGTGTTTGAGCTCGTCGATGTCGTACGTCAGCCAGGCTTCCGGGTCCCGCGAACGCTCGACGAGCTCCTGAGCGCGAATCCGAAGAATACGAAATATCGCGCTGAGGTTATCTCGAGACTGTTTCACTACGTCGCGCTCGGCCGCTCCGGGTTGTGAGGACACCGCCTCTTCAATGTGTGCGGAAAGCTGTTCGGCCAGTGTATCGGCGGCGGAGAGCTGATCAACGGCGCGCTCGGAGCTTCTCAAGTCCTCGGCGACCTTCATGATTAGATCTTCCGCCCGTTCGAGGGCTGGATGCTCGCCGATTTCATCGGAGAGACGTAAAAGCTCCATCATGACCGTGTTCATAACGTTGAGGACGCTGTGCATCGTTAGAAGCGAATGCTCTTCACCGCTGAGCGAGAGGTTGCCGGTCAGTTCCACGCGCATTCTTTTCTCTCCCCGATTCTATCGGCCGTGTCGGCGCTCGCCGCCGGGTGTACAGCGTGAGACCGCGATTACAAAGAGTAGGCGCCGCTATCGGTGAGCTCAGAGAACCTTCTCAATGAACGAACTAATACTGTACCACGCCGCCGGCAATGGGAAAAACTTTTTTACGCAAGTTTAAAAGACAATGATAAACTCTATTTACTCTTAGCAATCTATTGTGGGGCACAAAGACAAGCACCGAGGCGTGTGCCGGGGGAAAGGAGAGCAATAATGCGCTGGAAGAATTTCAAATTGAGCTTGAAACTATCAATTGGCTTCGGAATCGTGTTGATTCTGCTCGGCGGTCTCGCCGCGTGGTCGGTGATCGGTGTCCGCGGAATAGTGAACAACGCCGAAGAGGTTATTGCGGGAAACGCGCTCCGCGGAGAAATCGTGGAAAAAGAGGTCGACCATCTCAACTGGGCCAAAGATGTGAGCGCCCTGCTAACCGACGATGAAGTCAATGAGTTGAACGTAGAAACCGATCCCACACAGTGCGCCTTTGGAAAATGGTACTACAGCGACGCTCGGGAAGACGCGGAGCAGCTCGTTCCCGCGCTCGCCCCCTTTCTCTCAGAGATCGAAGAACCGCATAATCATCTCCATGAGTCGGCTGTCGCTATTGGGGAAGCCTACGTGGAAGTGGATACCGAACTTGGCTCGTTTCTCAGAGAAAAGCAAACCGACCACCTCGCGTGGAAAAACGATGTCGCTACCCTCCTGCTCGACCCGAGCTACACCGGAGACGACATCATTGTCGATCCCACCCAATGCAGTCTCGGCAAGTGGCTCTACTCGGATGAGGTAGAAGCCCGGCGAGGGGAGGACGATGAGTTCGACAACGCCGTTTCGCCGGTTTACGACCCGCACCGGGCGCTCCATGAAACGGCCATCGACGTAAAACAACTCCAAAACGACGGCAATGTCGACGAGGCCCGTGCACAGTACAACAGCGAAACGACTCAGTATGCTGAAGCCACGTTGTCGGAGCTCGATGCGCTCATTGGTTGGCACGATGAAAAAGTGGCAAACCTCGACTCCGCCGAGGACATCTACGCGCGACAAACGCAACCCTCGCTGGCAAGCGTGCAATCCCTCCTCGGAGACATCACCGACACGGCTCAGGAAAACATCATGACCGACGAAGTGATGCTCGCTCTCGCCGCTCAGACCAGGACAATGGTCATCGTGGTCGGCGTGTTAGCGGTTCTCATCGGCATCGCCATGACCCCGCTTATTACGCGGAGCATCGTAAAGCCGCTGCGTCGGGTGATGGATACCGTTCAAACAGTCGCCGACGGCGACTTGTCGTCGCACATCCATGTCGACCAAAAAGACGAGGTCGGCCGGCTGGCACAGTCGATTGCCGACATGCAGGAAAAACTGACCGAGGTCGTCGGCGGTGTGAAGGCGGCAAGCGACAACGTCGCCTCCGGCAGCCGGCAAATGTCCTCGAGCGCCGAGGAGATGTCCCAAGGTGCCACCGAGCAAGCCTCGAGCACCGAAGAGGTCTCCTCTTCCATGGAGGAGATGGACTCCAACATCCAACAAAACGCCGACAACGCGCAGGAAACGGAAAAAATTGCGCGCAAGGCTGCCGAGGACGCCCAACAAGGCGGCACGGCGGTAAGTCAAACCGTCGAGGCCATGCGCAACATCGCCGAGAAAATCACTATCATCGAGGAGATCGCGCGCAACACCAACTTACTTGCCCTCAACGCCGCAATTGAGGCGGCTCGAGCCGGAGAGCACGGCAAGGGCTTTGCGGTGGTGGCCTCCGAGGTCAGAAAGCTTGCCGAGCGCAGCCAGAAGGCGGCCGGGGAGATCAGTGAGCTCTCCACCAGCAGTGTCGACGTTGCCGAAGAGGCGGGGAAGCTCCTCGAGGCGCTCGTACCCGACATTCAGCGCACCTCCGAGCTCGTGCAGGAGATAAGCGCCTCGAGCGCCGAGCAGCGCTCGGGCAGCCAACAGGTAAACAAGGCGCTTGCGCAGCTCGACCAGGTCGTACAGCAGAACGCCTCCCAAGCAGAGGAGATGTCGAGCATGTCCGAGGAGCTCTCCGGGCAGGCCGAGCAGCTAAAATCGACCATGGCGTTTTTCAAGACCAATGAAGAACAACCGCAGACCTTGTTGACCGACAGCACCCAGTCACAGGGCGGGGAAGCGGAGGAGTAGCCGTCACGGTTATGATGATTGAAGTTTTTGTCGTTTTCACCTAGAATTTCGCCATCGTGTTAACCGTGATTCGCATCCGACTGGCGCGCCGCAAAGCTTTCAAGCAGCTCAAATCCGGCGATTACGATCAAGCAATCGAATCGCTCAAAGAGCTTCTCGAGCTCGATCCACAGGAGCAGTACGAGCGCTACCTGGGAATGGCGTACATGGGAGCCGGGCGCTACAAGGAATCCGAGCGCCGGCTGAAGAACATCATCAAGCAGTATGGAGAGTATTACCCTCGGGTTCGGGCGCTCGCCGACCTCTACTTCGTGTGGAGAAAACGCGAAAAAGCCCATAGGTATTACCAACAAGCCCTTGAAATGTCCGAAGGGACGGCCGAAAAACTGATCACCGAGCGGATTCGCCACACCGAAAGCGAAGAGGCGTTCGAGGCGGTACCCAAGGCGGAACAGGCATATCGTGACGGAACAGTTGCGTTCGGCGAATCCGACTTCGACACCGCACTTGCGCGCTTTCGGGAAGCCACGCAGCTGGATCCCACGCATGTTCTTGCGTGGAACAACCTCGGTGCCGTCTTGATGAACGGCTTCAAGGACTACGACGGTGCCGAGCAGGCCTTCAAAACGGCTATGGACTATGAGCCGCTGCAAATGCTGCGCGATAACCTGCAGAGACTGGAGCTGAGTCGAAACAGAGAAAGAAAAGGCTCAAAGAAGGAGTCGGAAAAGCAGAAATGACAAATCCCGCTGCCCGCTCGACCGGTCTCGTTCGCTCGACCGGCCCCACCCGCCGCGGAGCTCCCCGACAGTGGCGCCCCGCCGGGCTCGGCATCACCCGGCGCAGCCCCGCCGGCCGCCTTGCCGAACCCTGAAACAAGCGCGCTATGGCAAAAAAGATACTGCTGGTCGAAGACGAAGCCATTCTTGCCCTCACCGAAGCGCGAATGCTCGAGAAGCATGGTTTCG
>JAWLED010000068.1:4324-15379 GCA_041686235.1 Spirochaetia bacterium
CCTGAAACAAGCGCGCTATGGCAAAAAAGATACTGCTGGTCGAAGACGAAGCCATTCTTGCCCTCACCGAAGCGCGAATGCTCGAGAAGCATGGTTTCGAAGTGGCGACGGTCTACACGGGCGAGAACGCCATTGAGACGGTAGAAAACGACCCCGATATTTCGCTCATTCTGATGGACATCGATCTCGGAACGGGCATGGATGGAACTGAGGCTGCCGAGAGCATACTCGAGCGACATGACCTCCCGATAGCCTTTCTGTCCTCCCACACCGAGCCGGAGATAGTGGAAAAAACCGAAGGCATTACCTCCTACGGCTATATCGTGAAGAACTCCGGAGAGACCGTGCTACTTGCCTCCATCAAGATGGCGTTTCGCCTCTACGATGCCCATATAGAGCTCAAAACCCAAAAGGAACACCTCAGAAACGCTCTCATCCAGAACGAACGGACCGAAGAGGAGCTGCTCGAGAAAAGCGAAGAGCTGGATCGGTATTTCACCTCGAGCCTGGATCTGCTCTGCATCGCCGATACCGACGGGAGGTTCCTTCGGCTGAATCCGGAGTGGGAAAACGTGCTCGGCTACTCGACACAGGAGCTCGAAGGCCACCTCATCACCGATTTCGTTCACCCGGATGACAAAGAGGCCACGCTCCATGCCGTTTCACGGCTCGATCAACAAGAAGAAGTGCTCAACTTCGAAAACCGATACCAACGCCGGGACGGCTCGTATCGATGGATCGAGTGGCGGGCTCGCCCGATCGGGCGAACGATCTACGCGGTAGCAAGGGACATTACCGAGCGCAAACGGGTAGAGCACGAGGTGCGCGAAAGCGAGGAGAAGTTTCGCACACTCATGAATCAGACCATCGACATGCTCACCCTGCACGACCTCGAGGGAAACATCGTTGATGTAAATGAACAAGCCGAGGCTTTTACCGGCTACACTCGTGACGAGCTCCTTTCGATGTCCATACCGGACCTCGACCCCGATTACCGTGAGCGGGAAGATCAAGGCCGATTTTGGCAGCGGCTTGCGTTCGACGAGCCGTATCGCTTCGAGGCACGGCTGAAGCGAAAGGACGACTCTCTGTTTTTCGCCGAAATCGTGCTTTCAAAAGTTTCTATACGAGGCCAAACCTACATTATGACGCTCTCGCGGGACATCACCGAACGAAACCGGCGAGAGAAGCAAGTTAAAGACAGTGAGCGCAATCTCCGCACCACCCTGAACTCCATCGGCGACGGCGTTATCGCCACCGACAGCGAGGGGAATGTCACCAGAATGAATCCGGTAGCCGAGAAGCTCTGCGGCTGGAAAAGGGAAGAGGCGCACGGCAGGCCGCTGGAAGAGGTCTTTCATATCGTGAACGCCGAGACCCGAGAGAAGGCGGATAATCCGGTACGCACGGTATTGGAGACCGGGAAAACCATGGGCCTTGCAAACCACACGTTACTGCTGTCAAAAGACGGACAGGAGCACCCGATAGCTGACAGCGCCGCTCCCATTACGGATGACAAGGGTACCGACACCGGCGTAGTCTTGGTATTCCGGGATGTAGCGGATCAGTACGAGAAGGATCGGCGGATCGCAGAGAGTGAAAAGCGCTACCGCACGCTCTTCGAAGAGATGCTCGACGGGTTTGCACTCCATGAGATTATCACCGACGAAGACGGCACCCCCGTCGATTACCGCTTTCTGTCTGTAAACCCCGCCTTCGAACGGATGACCGGCCTCGCCGATCGCGATATCCGAGGCAAGACCGTCCGCGAAGTCTTACCCGGCACCGAACGCCACTGGATCGAGAACTACGGTCGCGTTGCCCTGACCGGGGGGCCTGTGCACTTCGAAAACTACGCGAGCGAGCTCGACAAGCACTTCAAGGTCACCGCGTTCCGCCCCGCACCAAATCAGTTTGCCTGCATTTTTCAAGATGTCACCGTCCGCAAACGGGCCGAAGACCATCTCCAACAGGAGCGCCGGCGTCTGGCCGAAATAATCGAGGCAACCGAGCTCGGAACGTGGGAATGGAACGTTCAGACCGGCGAGGCAACGTTTAACGAACGGTGGGCGGAAATCGTTGGTTACACGCTCGGCGAGATCACCTCGACATCGATCAAGGTCTGGGAGCGCTTCGCGCACCCCGAAGATCTCAAAAAGAGTGAAGCGCTCCTCGAGAAGCACTTCAGGGGCGAGACCGATATCTACGAATGCGAAGCACGGATGAAGCACAAGGACGGCAGCTGGGTCTGGGTCCTCGACACCGGAAGAGTTTTCTCGTGGACCGCGGAGGGAAAGCCGCTGATGATGCGGGGAACGCATCAGGACATCACCGCGCGTAAACAAATCGAGGCAGCGCGCAAGCATCTTGCCGGCGCCGCACGGGAGCTCAACGGGTATACGGTGAACACCGTCGATTATCAACGGATCGCGGAGAACATGCGCGAGCTATGCGGGGCTGAGTACGTTGCCCTGAACGTGCACGACCCAATCGGGCGGAGCTACACGACGGCCGGCATTGCCGGAGCACCGGAACAGATCGAACGGGGCGTCTCATTGCTCGGTTTTGATATTCTCGGAACGAGTTGGGAGTACGACCCGGTTCGCGAGAAAAAGATTGCAGACAACAAGACCACATACTTCGAAAACCTGACCGAGCTTGCTGCCGGTGTCCTCAGCGAGCAGGTTACCAGCGCATTCGCACGCGAGTTCAATGTTGGCGGTGCGGCCATAGTCAAAACCTCGAAAGACGACCGAGTACTGGGGGATTTCACCCTCCTGTTCAAAGATGTCCGAGAACTGAAAAACCAGCCGCTCGTCGAGCTGTATGCCGATATGGTGGGAATGCTCCTTTTCAGGCTCGAAACCGAACGCCGCAATGCCGAGCTCGTCGGCGAAAAAGAGAACCTCTTGAAAGAAGTTCAACACCGCATAAAAAACACCATGAATACCATGGTCAGTATGCTTTCCCTCGAAGCTGAGGCCCTGCAAGAATATCCGGAGGCGGCCGCGGCGCTCAGTGACGCGCAGAGCCGGTTTCGAAGCATGGAGATACTCTACGATCAGCTATATCGAACGGAAAGCCATGACAGGGGATCGACCGGCACCTATGTGACGGAGCTGGTTGATAAGGTGGTCGAGCTCTTTCCCGCCGGGAGGACCGTAACCGTAGAAACCGATATAGACGACGTCTCGCTCGAAGCAGAACGGCTTTCGACCCTCGGATTAATAGTAAACGAGCTCGTGACAAACGCAATGAAACATGCCTATCGTGAACGCTCCAACGGGAAGCTGTCGGTGCGCCTCAACCGCCGCGACGGCTCTATTGTTCTAAGCGTTGCCGACGACGGTCCGGGCTTCCCCGAAGACTCCCTCCGCGCCGACGGCTCGGTGGATGCGCAAACCGGTTCGAGCTTTGGTCTCAGCATGGTAGGCGCACTCGCCGAGCAATTGGGCGCAACCATTTACTTTGAGCAAGACGCCGGAACACGAGCCGTTCTCGAGTTTCTCGAATGATGTATCGGCAGGTTCTCTGCGTCAGGGATCGAGTCGAGCACGATTGTGAGCGGGATCGCGCAGCACCAAAAGAAAACCGAAGGACAACGAAAAGAAGACAAAAGGAATACCAATGTCGCGAATCGAAGCAAAACCAATATCCGAATACCCATGGTACGTCCGGTGGGTTCTCCGCCGGCAGCAGCGCAAGTACGGCCGCGTGCTTGCCCCGTCGTTCCTGTGGGGGAGGCTCCCAGGCCCGTTCGTAGCAATGCTCATCTCGCTCGGTTTCTTTCAAAGCAAGCGCTTTCCCGTCGATACGGTCTTGCGCAGCCTGGTCTCGATCAGAATCGCTCAGCTCAATGGGTGCGGGTTCTGCGTCGATTTGAACGCCTACAACTTTCTCGAAGCAGCGGGCGCACAAGAGAAGCCCGAGGAGGTCGGGCGATGGCGTGAGAGCAGCCTCTTCGACGAGCGCGAACGCGCAGCACTCGAATACGCCGAAGAGATGACCGATCACTGCGCCTCCATCGGCGATGAGCGGACCGCGTCACTCAAGCAGCTCTTTAGCGACGACGAGATAACCGGTCTCACCAGTTGGATTGCGTTTCAAAACATGAGCGCAAAGTTCAATGCCGCCCTTGGCGCCGAAGAGTACGGGTTCTGCCGGGTATCAAAGAAGTTACAATGATCTTCGACGAGCTACCGGAGTTGCAGCGGCCTGCCGAGTGCGGTATGATCCGGCGCGGAGGGAAAAGCTACCATGCCGGATAACCTGAGCCCTGCGACCAACACCGAACGCCTCGACGCGGCACTGTCGAATTTTCGGTCACATTCAGCGGTGAATAACCTCCGCTCCTTCATCTTGGAAAGCTCGGATGAGGAGCTGTTTCACATAGACGTAGCAAAACGTGCACAAGAATGGGACATGAGCCGCGACGCCGTGCTCGAGTTTTTCCTCCGTGCGGTGGGCTTCGGTATCCTGAACCTCGAGTGGGCCTTCCACTGCCCCACCTGCGGGGGCGTCGCGAAGGAAAGCCTTCAACTCTCTCACACACATGAACAGGAGTTTTGTCCGGTCTGCCGTGTCGACTTCCGCACCACCCTCGATGAGAACGTCGAGGTGTTCTTCTCGGTTGGGGAAGAAATCCGGCGGCTCCCCGAGGAGCTCGGCGAGCAGTTCGTGCAACGTATTATGGGCGATATCCGCGAGCACGGTAGCCACACGTGGCGCAAGCCGGGGACCGTCAGTGGGGTAGAAATCCTCAACAATACGGTGTTTCGAGAGCTCTTCGGTGACGACACGTTACCGGTTGATCAAAGTCTCGAAATCAAGTCGGCAACGGTCCTCTTTACCGACATAACCGGTTCCACGGCTATGTATGAGCAACTCGGTGATGCACGGGCGTATCGATTGGTTCGCGATCACTTCGATCTCGTCTTCCAGGCCATTGCTCGCGGCGGAGGGGTCCCGATAAAAACGATCGGCGATGCGGTCATGGGAGTCTTCACCTCGGAAGCACAGGCGACTCAGGCTGCCTTAGACATGACCGACGCTCTTGATGCAAATAACGCGCAACGAGCTGACGCCGTGGAGCTACACCTCAAAATCGGTTTGCATCGGGGCCCGGTGATCGTGGTAACACTGAACAATCGCCTCGACTATTTCGGGCGCACGGTAAACATCGCCTCCAGGGTAGAATCCGCGTCGAAGCCGCGAGAGCTCTGTCTAACAGAGGACGTATTCCGGGCTCCCGGGGTGAAAGATGTATTGCGCAACAGAGTATCGCGGGTACAACGCGGGCCCGTTAGCTTCAAGGGTATCGACACCCAGATTATGGTCTATCACGTTGCCATACCCTAGCCGTACCTTAGCTGAATTGTATCGTGAACGTCGGCTCCGGGCCGCGCTGCAGGTGGAGCGTTCCCCCGATCTGCTGGGTGAGAAGCGAGGTGAGCTTCAGACCGAGACTGCTGGTCCCCTCTATATCGATCTCTTCGGGAATCGCGGCGCCGTTACTCGATAGCGTAAGCACGTAGGTGTAACCACCGGCCGCACCGCGGACGGCTTCCGCGCCACCACCACCGGCCCCGGCCTCGCGGACGGCTTCCGCGGCACCACCACCGGCCGGCGGCGTAACGGCGCTCATTTTCGCAATAAACCGCGGCGAGGGTTCATTCGCATACCCGTGCTTAATCGCGTTGGTTGCAACCTCATTGATGATCAACCCGAGGGGAATCGCCGTCTTGGTCGGTATGAATACACTCTCGACTTCGTTGATCACCTCAACGCCTCGACTGCTCAAAGAGCTGAAAACCGTGTTGAGGAGATCGTCCACGTAGTCTCTGATGTTGATATGGGTAACTTCTTCGGTCTCATAGAGCTTCTCATGCACGATGCGAATGGCGTCGATCCTGCTCGTAAGATCAGAGAGATCGACCTCGCCGTCCATCGTTGACTCCTTCGTGTCAATGAGAGAGGTCACGAGGGCGAGGTTATTTTTCACGCGATGGTTCAGCTCCCGCATGAGAAAGTTCTTTTGATCGACTGCGCGCTCGAGCTCGCGTTTGGTCTCCACGCGTTCGCTCACGTCTCGACTGTTGAGCACGGTCACGGTCTTTCCGGGGTCCAAGATTCGGCTCGCGCCGTTTGTCTCGAGCCAGTGGTATGTGCCGTCGGCGTGGAGATGCTTACACAGGAAATGCACGTGCCCCGACGGCGAGGCAAACAGATCGCGGCCCATCGTGTTGGAGAGCTCATCCGTGTAATCGGGGTGGACCGTTCCGAGATAGCCGAGAGCCTCGAACTCATCGGCGGAGTATCCGAGAACCGCACTTACCGACGGGCTTACGTAGCTGATTTCTCCGTTCTCGCAGACAACGATAAGATCGCTCGTATTTTCGGCGAGAAGCCGATACTTCTCCTCCGCCTCTATCTCGCGGGTTATGTCGTGAAAAATGGCAAGGTAAACCGGTCTTTCATACCAGAGCGTTTCCGTTGCTATCATCTGCACCGTGCGGAGGGTGCGGTCTTGGTTAAGTATTTCAACGACCGTCTTTTCCCCGGAGCTAAGCGGCAGCCCCAGGCCGCTTCCGGTAAGAGCTTCCTCGCTGCGGCCGAAGATCTCCGCAGCGGCCGGATTTACAAACAGAATAGTACCGTCACCGTCAACGATGACGATCCCGTCTGCGCTCTTCTTGAGAAGCGCATAGAGCGGGGCCGTCTCTGACTCGGTGAGATGCGGTTCTTCAGCCATCGCCAAACATACCCCTCAGTCTCTCTTCTTCCAAACCGCTAACATGCTGCGGATTGCCGGAGAGAATACCCCCCACGTTCTTGAAGGGTTTTCCCACGTGCATCCCGTTTCCGTCGATGGTGAACTCGCGGATATCCTTCTCGTGCATCGAGCCGCGCATTTTCAAAATCGTCAGTCCTCTTCGCATCTCGCCGTACATCTCCACATACCGCAACAGGATGATGGAGTCGGTCAGTGTGGAGATGTGCGTTTCGGTTACGGAGGCTCCGCCGGTTAACGTCGGCGTCGTCGAGGTAAAGAGCCCCGCTGTTTCTCGATGCTTTATAAACGAGGTGACGCTTATGATGAACTCGCGGAATCCCTTCTGCGTGGAGATACGCTCGAGCGCGCTCAAGCTGTCGATTGCCACACGCTTCGGCTTGAACTCATCGATCGCATCCTTGATCGCGATGAGATGGTCTTCGAGGCTGGTTACCTCCGGATAGGCGCACACCAGCTTGAGCTTGCCGTCTTTCTCCCATTTGTCGTAGTCCACCCCCCAGCCGGTCGCGTTTCGCACCAACTGTTCGCGGCTTTCCTCGAAGGCAAACAAGAGGCACTTTTCGCCGTTCTGTGCTCCACCGGCCATGAACTCAGTAGTCAGAAGCGTCTTTCCCGTGCCGGTGGCCCCCGATATGAGGATGATACTATCGCGATAGAAGCCGCCGCCACACATGGCGTCTATCTCCGTGTTGCCCGAGGATATGCGTACGTTGGAGGAGGCCTGTTTGAGCTCCAGGCCCGAGAGCGGAATGACCACGATGCCGCGATTCGGCACGATGGAGAAGGGAAACTCACCCTTTTGATGCGACGTGCCGCGAAATTTCAGTATCTCGATGGTTCTGCGGCGCTTTTCGTCCTCCAGGGCGTTTCGCAGAATGATGACGTTATCGGCAACGAACTCCTCGACCCCAAACCGGGCGACCGCCCCGTATTCCTCGTCCCGCTCCGCAGTTACTATGCTCGTCACTTCGAGCGACTTGAGCGTTGAAACCAGCCGAAGTAACTCGCCGCGCACCACCGTGGAGTTACCCAGGGCGGTAAAGATTGCGCCGAGCGCGTCGATGCTGACCCTCGTAGCCCCGACCTTTCTCACCGCGTGCTCGATTCGCGCGAGCAGACCACCGAGGTCGAAATCGGAGGATATCACCGTCTCTTGATCGGTGGTAGGAGAGGCATCCACAAAGGTCAACGTGCCCTCGGCTTCCCAGCCGGCTATGTCCCACCCGATGGAGCGCATGTTTTCGCGAATATCGTTGGGGGTCTCCTCAAAGGTCACGAAGACACCGTGTTCGCCCTTGGGGATGCCTTCGACGAGAAACTGTACGGCAAATAGCGTCTTGGCGCTGCCGGCGGTGCCGGTTACCAATGTCGCGCGGTTTTTGGGAATGCCGCCGTAAGATATGATATTGAAGCCTTCGAATCCAATATCTACCTTTTTGAGCCCTGCAGCTCCACCTTCACTCGTCATTACCGCCCTCCCCAGTCTCATCTTGAAGCTCCCGCACCCCGAGGAGCTTCAGAACCTCTTTGGTATTCGAAAGATCCCCAATGATTCGGATTGCACCATGCTCTGTGGTTCGAACTAATGTCGGGGTAGCAAGGATTCGCTCCGCCTCGGCCTGCTCGGGATTTTCCAAGACGTCGATGACGGACAGGTCGAACTCGCCGGAGGTCCGAGAGGTAATGATGGACCGTAAGTTATGAACCGCTTCCTGCGAGCGATTCGTCCGCCCGGTGATGAAAAGCCGTAACTCCTCCTTACTACTCATCCCTCACCTCACGATCGGGGCCACTCTGCGGCGCAGTGGCCACCGGAACCTGATTTCGGTACACCGTCACCAAATACCCCATAAGCTCGAGCGC
Source organism: Spirochaetia bacterium (assembly GCA_041686235.1). Lineage (GTDB taxonomy): Bacteria > Spirochaetota > Spirochaetia > DSM-27196 > PWMO01 > JAAAOH01. Next base: position 12,981 of record JAWLED010000068.1, read on the forward strand.
AAGCAAACGCGCCTCCTCGTTCAGCGCCCGGGCGCGCGTGGGCGAAACGCCTACACTTATGTGTCGAAGCGCCTTCACGTGCATATCGACAACGTCCCTTGGTCCTGCATCCAAGTGCCCAAGAGCCCGCGCGAGATACTGCAGTCGCCCGGAAATCCGATTATCAGTTTTGTACATCGAGGCTTCCAACCCCGCTAAGAGAATTTCCTCGTAGCGCTCGCGCAGACGCTCGAACTCCGCGGGATACTGTTCTCCCGGCGACTGCTGCGAAAAGGCCCGTCCGGTCGCCTCGGTGGTGCCCGCAGCGGCATACTCTTCCATGCGAGCAATTTCCGCCTCGAGGCGTCGCACCCGATTTTCCTCTTCTACCGTGCGCTCGGTTATGTCTATGCCGGTTGAGATGACGGTCTCGACGCGACCCTGGTCATCCCGGGTGAGTGTACTGGTCCAGGCAAGAAACCGTCGTTCGCCGGCCTTCGTAATCAGATGGTTTTCGTGCTTCCGTGGATACGTTCCGGCAACGAGCTCGGCGATTACCCGCGAGACATCACCGCGCTCTTCATTCGGCAAAAGCCGCCCCATCGCCGTGCCGTGCAGCTCGGTATCGCTATACCCGGTAATCTGTTTACAGGCTTCATTGATGCGAACGATTCGTCCGTCTCGGTTGAGCACAACGATGACCGCACCCGAGGTTTTGAGCACGGCGTCGGCAAAACGTATCTCACTCCTGAGATCCGCTTCCGCCCGGGCACGGACCCTCAGGTTGTCGATCCAATTCTGTAACTCCGCCTCGGCGGGGTCGGGGCCGTTCAGTTGTTCCGGGGGAAGGTAGTAAAAATTATCGAACGCCTCAGCACCAATGATGGCCGGAGAATGCGTGCGCAGCACATCGAGCAGCACGGCGGGGTCAAACACGCTGCGGTCGTACTGCCCGAGCACCAAAACGTTCGAACGCGAGACCAAGGAGTTCAAGCCGTTTTCAAAATCTCTCAGTTCGCCGCCATCATCAGGCCCGGCAATGACGGCCGTCATCTCGATCGCAACGCGGAGTGCCCCGTACCCCGCCTCATACGCTTCCGCGCTCCGTTCGCGGAGTAACTGCAGCATCCGTTCGGCGTCGAAGACCCCATCGCTGGTGTAAGCCTCCCGGGAGCTGAAGAGCTCTAAACGCCCCTGCGAAACGTACGCTTCAACGTCGGTGTCGAGCTCGGCAAGGTGACGCCGGAGGCGGTCCACGCCGTCGTGGTCGGCGATATAGGTGAGCTTCTGATCGTCCCGCAAGCCGGCGTGAACGTACCCGGAAAGTACCTGAAGCTGCTCCTGTTCGGTGGTGTAGATAGCACAGAGGTGATCCCCGGCAGAAAGGTTCTCTACCGTGCACAAAGCCGATGTCCCCGTGGCCTGCTCTTGGCAACTCATCACGCACCGCTTCCCAGAGGGTTCTTACATGGACTCCACTACCGTACCGCTTGACCGGCGTTTGGACAAGCCCGCGAGCTCTATTAGCACCGTGTAGTGGCTGACAAAGGGCAAGCTTGTGCGCTAAGGTATGACGTAATGAACGTCGGCGTCCTCGAGTGTGAATACATAGGCTCTGCAGACCGGTCGGCGACAGGCGGCGCAAGCCGACCTGTTGCGGGCGATTACACGAAGCTATTCGAGCAACTGCTCGCCTCCTCGGGCAACTCGGACGTCCTCCGGCTTTACCCGGTGGACGTCCGCCATGGGGTGCTTCCCAGTTCTCCCGGCGCATACGACGCCTACATCATCACGGGGAGTTACGCCGGGGTCTACGATGGAGAGCCGTGGATCGAATCGCTGTTGCAGTTCATCCGGGATGCCCACTCATCGTCTATTCCACTGGTGGGCATTTGCTTTGGTCATCAGGCCCTTGCTCACGCGCTCGGTGGCCGAGCTGCAAAGGCCGAGATCGGGTGGCAGCTTGGGGTGGTCCACACAACCATACATAGCGAAGCCGCAGGTACTCCGCAGTGGCTGGAAGAGCGTCGGGAGGCCCTGAACCTCGTATACATGCATCAGGACCAAGTTATGGAGCTCCCGCCCGGGGCGCTCAATTTTGCCGAAACCCAACGCTGTCCCTACGCCGGATTCATCATCGGCGAGACGGCTCTCGGGCTCCAAGGTCACCCCGAGTTCAGCGCAGACCTGACCAAAAGCCTCATCCGAGCCAAACCGGACCACTATGGTCGCGAGGTAGCCACTGCCGCCCTCGCGTCTCTCGAGCATCATGTGGATCGGGCTCCGGTGGCGCGGTGGATTGCACGGTTTCTCGAAACAGCGCCCCGAGGCTGAAACGGGCCCTCAGCATGTGCCGGGCAGTGCTACTCCGTCTTTCCAAACTTTTCGATCACCCCTTCCAATTTCTGCGTCTCCCCGAC
>JAWLED010000164.1:0-3489 GCA_041686235.1 Spirochaetia bacterium
AAGACGATGCTTTCGGTGGGAACCCTTTCAGCCGGTGTGCTGCTGGGAGTCGCGTTTGCTGCTGCAACGCCGGTGGCTATCGGCGTTGCCTCTTTGCTCGCCGGTTTTCTCACAGGATCCGTGGTCCCTCTTTTGATCCAAGTAGCCTGCGGGTGGGTTCCGCAACACTCGGGCAGCGCCTCGGCGCTGGTGTTCTTCAATTCCTCGCTCTCGCGCACATTCTTCCCATGGCTTATCGGGTTAATTGCCCAGTCGGTGACCTTTCAGGCCGGCATGACCCTCGTGTGGGCGCCGCTCATTGCGGCCGGCATCCTGGCCTTAGTGATACCGAAGGATTAGGGGCACGGTCTGCAGCCCGACTGTGGAATGTTGACGGCTTTCGGGGGCGGGTGTAGCATTTAACCGGACCGCTGAAAGATGTACCGACCATAAAGAGCGAAAGGAGTAGGTGTCCATGGCACAGAACTACGTGATGGCCTTCGACGCGGGTACGACCAGCAGCCGCGCAATCATATTCGATCATGACGGTGAGATCGTGAGTGTCGCACAACAGGAGTTTCCCCAGATCTATCCGAAGCCCGGCTGGGTCGAGCACAATCCCCTCGATATTTGGGGCACCCAAAGCGGCGTGGCTCGCGAGGTGCTGGAAAAAGCGGGAATCCGCCCGCAAGAGGTTGCCGCGATCGGCATAACCAACCAGCGAGAGACGGCCATCGTGTGGGACAAGAACACGGGAAAGCCCATCATGAACGGCATCGTGTGGCAAGACCGCAGAACCGCCGGGATTTGCGACAAGATGAAAGACGATGGGTTTACCGACTACGTTCGCGAAAACACCGGCCTGGTCATCGACGCCTACTTTTCGGGAACCAAGGTCAAGTGGATGCTCGACAACGTCCCCGGCGCGCGCGAAAAGGCGGAAAACGGTGAGCTGCTCTTCGGTACGGTGGACACCTGGCTGATCTGGAACCTCACCGGCCGGGCGGTTCACGTAACCGACTATTCCAACGCCGCGCGCACGCTCATGTTCAACATAAAGACCCTCGAGTGGGACGACACGCTGCTCGAAGAGCTCGGGGTGCCGCGCTCGATGCTTCCGGAGGTACGCCCCTCGAGCGAGGTCTACGGCCACACGGCCGAGAACACCTTCGGCGGAGCAAAGATCCCTGTGGCGGCGGCTATCGGCGACCAGCAGGGGGCGCTCTTCGGTCAGGCATGCTTCGAGAAGGGGATGGCCAAGAACACCTACGGCACGGGTAGCTTCGTGCTGATGAATACCGGCACCGAGCGCATCGAGTCCGAGACGGGGCTGCTTACCACAATTGCCTGGGGGCTCGAGGGCCGCGTCGATTACGCGCTCGAGGGCGCCATTTTTGTTACCGGGGCGGCCGTCCAGTGGCTGCGCGACGAGCTAAAGATCGTCGCCGACGCCGAGGATACGAACTACTTCGCCACGAAGGTCCCCGACACCAACGGCGTGTATATGGTGCCCGCCTTTGCCGGGTTGGGCGCCCCCTACTGGGACCAGTACGCGCGCGGGGCGATCGTCGGCCTCACCCGCGGGGCAAACCGCAACCACCTCGTGCGGGCAACTTTGGAATCGATTGCCTATCAGACCCGTGACGTCATCGATTGTCAGGAGAAGGACTCGGGTATTCGCACCGCGGAGCTTCGGGTGGACGGAGGCGCCTCGATGAACGATTTTCTCATGCAGTTTCAATCCGACGTGCTCGGCGTGCCCGTCCTGCGGCCGAAAATCGTGGAGACCACCGCGCGAGGCTCGGCGTTTCTTGCGGGGTTGGCGGTCGGTTACTGGAAGAACCAAAAGGACCTCGAGCATGCCTTCGAGCTCGACCGGAAGTTCGAGCCGCAGATCGGCGAGCAGGAGCGCATCAGCCTGTACGCCGGCTGGCAAAAGGCGGTCGAAAAGGCAAAGAGCTGGGCCGATAAGGAAGAGACATGAATCGACGTAATTTTTCCATTTTGCTGATAGTCGGGTTACTTATTCCTGCCGTCGTAGCCGTTGGCCGAGGCCGACCGGAGGGCGAGGGTATGTGGGAGCGCATAGAGGAGCGCGGCACGATCGTCGTCGCCACCTCGGGGACGCTCTTTCCCGCCTCGTTCTACAACGACGACGATGAGCTCACCGGTTTCGACGTCGAGGTAATGCGTGCCGTTGCCGATGAGCTCGACCTCGAGGTCGAGTTCCGCATCATGGCCTTCGACGGGATGCTCGGTGCAATACAGAGCGGGCAGGTCGACGCCGCGGTCAACGACATCAACCGAACCGCCGAGCGCGAGGAACAGGTCGACTTTTCCGAGCCGTACAAGTACTCGTTTGCCTCGCTCATGGTGCGCGAGGAGGATCTCTCCGGCATCGAAACCGTGGATGACCTCGAGGGCAAGGTGCACGCCGGAGAGGCCTCGACGACCTTTTCGCGCGTCATGCGAAGCTTTGGCGCGGAGATCCTCACCTACGACAACGCCACCAACGACCAATACCTGCGCGACCTCGAGCTCGGTCGCTCCGACGTCATCATGAACGACTACTACCTCCAGAGGCTCGCCATCGAGTTCTTGCCGGAATTTGATGTCACATTGCACCCGGACCTGCGCTTTTGGCTCGAGCCCGCGGGGACGCACGTGGTCGTTCCCCAAGGGGCCGATCGGCTCAAAGAGCGGGTGAACGAGAGTCTATCGGAGTTGAGGGAGGACGAAACCCTTGCCGAGATTTCGCGGGCCTTTTTTGACGGGGACGACGTTACGGTACGCCCGGACGTGGAGGAAGAGGGCTTCATCGTCGTAGACCTCGACGAGCTCGAAGAGTAGCTTCCGCGGGGGGCGAAAGCGGCCGCCGCCGGCGCATCCTTACGCGAAGGCCGGCGGTGCCGGGCCGCCCGGCGCCGCTCCGCCGCCGGCGCCGTAGCTCACTTGGCGGCGTGGGGCTCTGGTGCCGGCGCGCGCGAGGCGGCCGGCCCGTTCACCGAGACGTCGAGCCGCCGCTCGAGCCGGTCCTGGAAGAGCGAGAAGACGCTGCACACCGCCCAGTAGACCAGCGCCGCGGTAAGATACATGGTAAACGTATCGAAGGTGCGCCCGGCGACGATCTTCGCGTTGAGAAGCACCTCCTGCACGGTGATGACCGAGGCAAGTGATGTGGCTTTGATGAGATCGAGCATCACGTTGGAGAGGCCGGGCACGGCCACGCGCGCCGCTTGCGGCAACACAACCTTGAACAGGATCTGCGCCTCCGAGAGCCCGAGGCTGCGAGCGCTCTCCCACTGTCCCTTCGGCACCGAGAGAATCGCGCCGCGGTCGATTTCGGCGATGAACGCGGCACTGTTCAGCCCGAACGCGGCAATGGCCGCCCATACCGCCGAAAGGCCGATGCCGAGGCTCGGTAGGCCGAAATAGAACAGAAACAACAGGACGAGCACGGGCGTGCCGCGCATGAACGAGATATACAGTCGCGCCGGAGCCTGGATGAGC
>JAWLED010000165.1:0-3464 GCA_041686235.1 Spirochaetia bacterium
GACCGGACCAGCGCATGCACTATTAAATGAAATGCCTACACGAGATCCCTCGGAATCACCGTATCCCAGCTCCGGCTGTACACCCGGCTCTTGCCCTCGTAGGCATCGAGGTCGGCGCGGATGCGGAAGGTCGTCTCGTCGGAGGTGAGAAGCGTACGTGTAATTGTGTACACCTCCCAGTCGCCGCGTTTGAAGTGCCGCCTCCAGCGCGTTTCGCCGGCAAGCGAGCCGTACTCGTCGGTGGCGTATGAGTAGGTCTCTACTGCTCGCGAGCTGATTTCGAGGTCGATATCGTCATAGCGGGTCGTTCCGGTATCGAGGAGGACCTCGAGCTCGGAGGTGTCGCGGGCCAAGTCCCGGACAACCTTCCACGACTCCTCTCCCGGGCGAACCAGGGTGACCGCCAAGGGCTCGGCACCCTCGGGCGGCTCGAATGGACGCAGGCGTGCATCCGCCTCTTGAGCAGGGCGAACCGGCAGGTGAAATGAGCTGTGGCCGCCGTAGATGGTAAGCTGCACCGGTTTCGGCGGCGGCCAGGCAAGGGGCCAATAGCTCGTGGACAGAGACAGACGCAGGCGGTGGCCACGGGGAAACCGCTGGGCGACACCATTCAACTGGACGGTCACTCGATACCGCTTTCCCGGCTCGAGCGGCTCCGGGGTCTCGTGGCTCTCTCTGTGGGTGAGGTTGAGAAGCCCGTAGGTTACCCGCGTCGCCTTGTCGTCGGGGGCGACATCGGAGAGCCGCGCAGCAACCATCGCTACCGGCTCGTTCGAGGATAACTCGAGCTCTACGATCGGGGGGCCAAAGATCTCCAGGTCCTCTTCGAGCACATCGCTTTCGAACACAAGTGCACCGCCGTCCTCTTGCCGCTGGTCGTGAGGAAGGTCCGGCGGCGCCTGGTAGCTGCACCACTTCCCCGCAAACAACCCGACCGACAGCGGCGACTGAATCGGCAGCGCCTTCTCCTCGACGGACTCGCCGCTCGGGGCGAGACGACCCTGGTCGAGGGTGAACCGTTGCGTAAGAATGTTGGGGCTCGGCCATCCCGCTTCGGCGATCCACCTGCCCGGGCGCCGCTGGTAGCTCGTGGTCGGCGGAACGCTGTCCTGCATCCACACCCGAAACGCAGGCTCCTCCTCGATGCCGTTATCGATGCCCTTGAGCCAGCGGTCCCACCACGAGCGTACCTCCTGAAGAAACCCAATAGCCGGACCGGGCACACCTTCGTGCGGGTACTTATGGCTCCATGGACCAATGAGGCCTTTTCGCGGAACGCTGAGATGCTCCATGAGCCGAAACACCGCGTTGGAATAGCCGTCGGCCCACCCGCTTACCGCCATGACCGCGCAGGTGATGGCCGAATAATCCTCACATATCGATCCGTGCTTCCAGTACGCGTCTCGATGTTGGCGCTGCATCCAGCTCTCCAGCCACAGACCGCTGTGCTCCAGGCGCTGCATCCACATATCCCGCCACGCATCACCGACGAGAGCCGGATCGGGCGGGTGGGTATTTTGGTCGAACATCGTCGAGGCCCACGAGAGGTTGTCGCCGAGGAGACAGCCTCCCATGTAGTGAACGTCGTCGGTGTAGCGGTCGTCGGTCGAGCAGATGGTAACGATTGCCTTGAGGGGCTCGGGACGCAGCGCGGCAATCTGCAGCCCGTTGAATCCGCCCCACGAGATGCCGATCATCCCCACCGTACCGCTGCACCAATGCTGTGAGGCGAGCCAGTTGATGACATCTACACCGTCGTCGAGCTCCTGCTGCAGGTACTCGTCGGTGAGCACGCCCTCCGACTCACCGCTGCCGCGGATATCCACGCGAACCGAGGCGTATCCGAATCCGGCAATATAGGGATGGTGACGCACGTCACGCTCGGCGGTCAAATCGCGCTTTCGATAGGGAATATATTCGAATATCGCCGGCACCGGCGAGTCGCCGGCGTCCTCGGGCAGCCACATGCGCGCCGCCAAGCGGGTCCCGTCGGATACGGGAATCGTGAAATGCTCGATCTCTGTTATCGTGCGCGGGAACTCTTCGCGGGTCTTCACCTAGTGTACTCCTTCATTCGGTCGTGCATGATCGGAGAGCCTCTGCTCGGGTGCATCATCGCGCGAGGGGGCGTCCGGCAACGGATCTATTTCGAAGGTCAGCAGCTCCTGACATCTGATGTACTTGTCCAACAGATCCTTTTGATCCTCTCCACCGATGTACAAGTAACAGATTGCATAGCTGTAGCTGTCCTGTTCGAGGAGCTCGGACAGCCGCATGCCGGGGCGCACCTGCGGCTCGACGATGGTCCCCGGCATCTCTTCTCGAACCCGGCGTATCTCCGCCTCGGTGGGCGCCCTTCGCACCACCCCGTCCTCGAAGACGCGCCAGAAGAACTTGGCCGCACGGGGGAACTCGCCCCGTTGGTAGGGGAACTCGGGATCTCTGCCGAGGGCCACGTCCACGGTGATGGATTGGTTCGAGGCGCCGTCGACCTTCTCGAAAATATCGGAGTGAGACTGGCTGACGCGCGTGTTGATCTCCAAGAGCCAGATCTTGTCCTTCCCTCGATCCCAAAAATACTCGATGTTGAACGCCGAATTATCGAACCCGAGCGCGGGAATGATCGTCTCGGTAATGCGCACCATCCGGTCCTGTATCTTGTAGGGAAGGGTCGATGGATATTCGTAGCGAAAGAAACTCACGCCGTTCTCGTATCGAACGGAATCCACAATTCCCGAAACCTCGAGACCGCCGTTTAACGAGTACCCCTCGAGCGTGCACTGCCTGCCTCCGATAATGCCCTCTGCCACGCAGTAGTGCGCCCCGACGTGCGAAATCTCATCCGGCATCTCCACTTGGTCGAGCACGAACCCGAAGGGGTCGCTAATGAGGGCAATCTGAGAACGAATCTGCGGAATGGCGGCGGCGAAGTCGGCTTCGCTTTCGATACGAAAACCGAGAAACGAGCCCGATGACTTTATGGGCTTAATCCAGAAGGGATACTCGAGGGTGATTTTGGCCGACGCCTCGTCGTCGAAGGGGTCGAAGGCAACGAACTGCGGAATGTGTTCGGCAATGACTCGGCGCTGCTCTACCCTGCTCCAGTACTTGTGCTCGCATTTCAAAAGGCTCGTAAGGCTCGGACTGCGCGTTCCGAACTCTTCGCAAATGAGCGGGAGCATCGTGCTGACGGGAAAGTCGAAATAGCCGCATATGGCATCGACGGACTCCCCGGTCTCTTCGGTGAAGCGCCGAATCTCGGAAATGCTTCGCCGAACCATATCGGGAATGGGAAACTCATAGGTCTCGTGCAACTCCGCCGGATCAAGCAACCCGTGCAGCTTGTATTCCGAGGCGTGCTGCGCTCTTTCGAGCAGCTCACGCTCGGGCTCATTCATTCCCACCACGAACACATTCTTCTTACCCATCCGCGGACTCCTTTGCCGTGTCTGTTCGGTAGTATA
>JAWLED010000069.1:0-2694 GCA_041686235.1 Spirochaetia bacterium
TCTCGCTTTGTGCGAACCCAACCGTGCAGCGTCACGGTTTGCTGCTGCGGCTCCATCGCGAGTACGTCGCGCACACGTAGCACGGACATTGCTCCTCCTCACTAAGGTATGCACATACCTCTACCACAGGCGCACCCCGCAGGTAAATACGGCGTGTTGCACAATGCGTGCGCCCAAAGTAGACTGCTACTGCCTGTTGCCTATGAGCGTGTATTTAGACTCCGAAATCGGCCGCCTCAAGCGTGTTATCGTTCACTCTCCCGGCGAGGAAATCGAGCGTATGACGCCTACCTCCGCGCGTCGGCTGTTGTATCACGATATAATTCCGATTTCGGCGGTCAGCAGCGAGCACGAAAAAATGAAGCGGTTCCTCGAAACCGTGTGTACCGTGTACGAGGTGCGCGACCTCATCAGCGAGGTGCTCCGGTCCTACAGCGAAGCGCGCTCGGCCGTCGTCGGCGCCATTGCTCCGGAGTCGCGCTACCAAGAGCTGCTTCGGATGGATGTCGCTGATCTGGTGGAGGCATTGGTATACGGTTTGCCCGCCCGCCGAGAAACCATTCACGATTACCTCTCCGATCGACTCTACGACATACCCCCGCTGCCCAACCTCTATTTTATGCGCGATGGGGCCATGGTATTTCGCGATCGGGTGCTCGTAGGGGCTATGGCACATCGCGTGCGCACCAACGAATCGCTGCTGCTCAAGGCAGCGTTTACGTACGCGCCGGAGCTCGAGTCTCATGGCTTACTTTTTGACGGCGTTCTCGAGGGCAGCGGAGACATACGTCTCGAAGGCGGGGACGTAATGCCGGTCGGTCCAAACACGTTGGTCTTAGGCATCTCCGAGCGCAGCAGTGCGAACGCGATCGACCACCTCGTGGAAAATCTGTTGAATACCTTTGCCGAGCCCTTTCATTTGTTCATCGTGCTGCTTCCCGAGGGGCCCTCGACGATTCATCTCGATATGGTGTTTACGCTTGTCGACCACGACAAAGCCCTCGTATACGAACCATATATTCTCGGAGCGCATCGACTACGGGTTGTTCGCGCCGACATCGCCCCGGGAAAACGCACGGTCATCCGAGATGTCGCGGGTTTGATCGAAGGGCTGCGCGAGATCGGCATTGAGCTCGAGACGATTTCATGCGGCGGCACCGATCCGGTGTATCAACAGCGTGAGCAATGGATGTCCGGGACGAACGTACTTGCATTCGCCCCGAGTAAGGTCATCGGCTACGACTGTAACAAAGCTACCGCGGAGAGTTTCGCAGCAAACGGCTTTGCGGTCAGGTCGGTGAACGAGTTTTTGTCCGGGGAAGCACGCGTCGAGGATTTCAAGAAGTTGCTGGTCGTAACGCCCGGGGTGGAGCTCGCACGCGGCGGGGGCGGAGCTCGATGCATGACCCTGCCGATCGAGCGCGAGCAGCTCGGCTGAACTCCTCGAGCCCACACGTAACCGATGCCCGGTCGATGGGCGCGACGCGTTGCATGCATACCGGGGTATTGTGTATATTCATGTCATCATGCAGCAAACGAACGATCTGCGCATCAAGTCTCTCCGGCCTCTGGTCGCTCCCGTCGCTATGAAGCGGGAACTGCCCATGTCGGATGAGATAAACGACACCGTCGTCGCGAGTCGGCGGGCGGTAGAGAACATCATCCACCATCGCGACGATCGACTTCTCGCCGTTGTGGGCCCCTGTTCCATACATGACCCGGATGCAGCGGTTGAGTATGCCCGACGTTTGGCGTCTCTTCGCGAGCGAGTCAAGGATACGATTTACCTCGTCATGAGGGTGTATTTCGAAAAGCCCCGCACGAAATTGGGATGGCGGGGGCTCATTCTCGACCCGTACCTCGACGGATCCTACGACGTCGAAGAGGGGCTGCGCCGTGCGCGAGCACTCCTGCTGGAGATCGTCGGTATGGGGCTGCCTACCGGCACCGAGCTTCTCGATCCAATCGTACCGCAGTATATCGACGATCTTTTGACCTGGTCATCGATCGGGGCGAGAACTACGGAGTCTCAGACGCACCGCGAAATGGCAAGCGGCCTTTCGATGCCGATCGGGTTCAAGAACGGAACAGATGGAGACGTGCGTACGGCGGTCAACGCGCTTGCTTCCTCGCGCCATCCTCACAGTTTTATCGGAACAGACCAAGAGGGGCAAACCTCTATTCTCGAGACTATGGGCAACGACGCAACCCACATTATCCTGCGTGGGGGCAAAGACGGTCCCAACTATCGACCTCACCACATAGATGCAGCCTGTGCGGTCCTTCAAGATGCCGGTGTCGAGCCGAGCCTGATGGTGGACTGCAGCCACGGAAACTCGCGCAAGGACTATACGCGCCAGCCGGGTGTGCTGGAATCCGTAATCAACCAGCGGGCCGAGGGGAAACGGGAGATCCTGGGCATCATGCTCGAGAGCAACCTCGTGCAGGGCCGCCAGCCCATTCCCGAGGACCCCGGCGACCTGATCTACGGCTGCTCGATTACCGATCCGTGTCTGGGCTGGGAGGCCACCGAAGAGGTGCTGCTGTGGGCTCACGAGACCCTGTCCAAGCAGCCCGCCCTCGAGCACTGAGGCCGCCGGCGCTGGGCAAGCGCCGCCACCGCTGGGCCGGCGCCGCCGTCCGTAGCCTCCGCCGCCTTCCGTAGCCGGCGCCGCAGCCCCTGGGCAGGTGCCG
>JAWLED010000069.1:2794-8251 GCA_041686235.1 Spirochaetia bacterium
GCCGGCGCTGGGCAAGCGCCGCCACCGCTGGGCCGGCGCCGCCGTCCGTAGCCTCCGCCGCCTTCCGTAGCCGGCGCCGCAGCCCCTGGGCAGGTGCCGCGACGCCCTGGGCTCTCCCCCCTTGCCGGCTCCGCCGCTCCTGGGCTCTCCCGCCCCTGGGCTTCGCCTATGCGGTATACGTGCTCGAGCTGACGTAGCCGCCGGTTCCCGTCCAATTGGTATGAAAGAACTCGCCGCGCGGCTTGTCCACGCGCTCGTATGTGTGGGCGCCGAAATAGTCGCGTTGAGCCTGGATCATATTGGCGGGCAGCCGCTCTGTTCGGTAGCCGTCGTAAAACGCCAGAGCGGTCGAGAAGGCCGGGGTAGGAATGCCCATGAGAGCCGCCTGCGAGACGACGCGGCGCCAGGAGTCTTGGCCTTCGTCTATGAGCTTTCGGAAGAAATCGTCGGTAAGCAGGCTCCGCAGGTTCTGATTCTTATCGAAGGCCTTCTTGATGTCGCCGAGGAACGCACTTCGGATAATGCATCCCCCGCGCCACATGTCGGCAACGCTTCCATAGTCGATGTTCCACCCGTATTCTCCGGCGGCCTCCTGCATCTGCATGAATCCCTGCGCGTAAGAGACGATCTTGGAGGCGAGCAGGGCGCGGCGAATGTCTTCGATGAACGCGTCGCGATCGCCTTCGAACTTCGGCGTCGGCCCGGTGAGGACCTTGGAAGCCTCGACACGCTCTTCCTTGTGCGCGGAGAGGGCTCGGGCAAACACGGCCTCCACGATGAGAGTGACGGGAACTCCGAGTTGAAGCGCGTCGATACCGGTCCACTTGCCGGTACCCTTTTGGCCGGCCGCATCGAGAATCTTCTCGAGAAGGGGCTCGCCGTCTTCATCCTTGTAGGCGAGGATATCCCGAGTTATTTCCACGAGAAAGCTGTCGAGCTCGGTGTTGTTCCACGTGGCGAATACCTCGTGCATCTCATCGGCGCTCATGCCGAGGCCGACTTTCATCAGCTGGTAGGCTTCGGCAATGACTTCCATGTCACCGTATTCGATGCCGTTATGAATCATCTTTACGTAATGACCGGCGCCGTTCTCGCCGACCCAATTGCAGCACGGGTCACCGTCGGGTGTGCGGGCGGCAATCGACCGGAGGATCTCTTTCATCTGTGACCACGCTTCGGGATGACCGCCGGGCATGATCGATGGGCCGTGTCGTGCGCCCTCCTCGCCACCTGAGATGCCACCGCCGAGGAACAGGATGCCCTTGTCCTCGAGGTCCTTCGTGCGGCGAATGGTATCGGGAAAGTGCGAGTTACCGCCGTCCATGATGATATCCCCCGATTCGAGGTGGGGGAGCAGGGTGTCGATGAACTTGTCGACGACATCGCCCGCCTTGACCATAAGAATGATCCGGCGCGGGCGCTTGAGCGTCGCCACAAACTCCTCGACACTGCGCGTGCCGACTACGGTGTCGCGCCCTGTCGCTGCATCTTCGAGAAAGTCGTCTACCTTCGATGTCGTTCGGTTGTACACGGCGACAGTGTAGCCGCGGTCGTTCATATTCAGAACCAGGTTTTGTCCCATCACTGCAAGGCCGATGAGGCCGACGTCCGCTTGTGCGCTCATTGCGTCTCTCCTTATATTGCTTGCTATTCCATTTGCTGTCGCAATAATAGAGGCGGTCGGTGCAGGCTGCAACCCCGTGGTTGCCCACCGCGCATACTTCGCGATATGCTTTCGGGGTCATGGCAGCACACGCACCCGATACTACTGCACTAATCGATAAAGCAAAGAGCGCACGGGAGGCGGCATACGTTCTCGCCACGCTCGATGCATCCACGAAGAACGGCTACCTCGACGCCGTTGCGAAGGCATTGGAGGGCGCCTCGAGCGAGATCTCGGCAGCCAACGCACGGGACCTCGAGCGGGCGGAGGCCGAGGGAGTCGCGGCGCCGCTGGTAAAGCGGCTCGCCTTCGGGGACAAGAAGCTCTCCCAGGTGTTGCGGGGGCTATCTGACATCGGGGAGCTCCCGGATCCGGTCGGCCGTACGCTCTCGGCGCGAGAGCTCGATGACGGCCTCGAGCTCTATCAAAAGGGCTATCCCCTCGGGGTCATCGGCATGATATTCGAGTCGCGCCCGGACGCACTCGTTCAGATGGCGGGGCTCTGTCTCAAGAGCGGCAACGCGGTGCTCCTCAAGGGTGGGCGGGAGGCTCTCGAAACGAACCGAGTGCTGGCCCGCGTCATTGGAGAGGCCACGCGGGAAGCGGGGCTCCACGCCGACTGGATTCACCTCCTCGAGACCCGCGAGGACGTCACTGAGATGCTCGCGCTTTCCGATTACATAGACCTCATTGTGCCGCGGGGTTCGAACGAGTTCGTCCGCCACATCATGACCAATACGACCATACCGGTGCTGGGCCACGCAGACGGGCTATGCCATGCCTACGTGCATACGGGTGCCAACATACCCCAGGCAGTCGATGTTGTGGTGGATGCAAAAACGCAGTACGTAGCGGTGTGTAACGCCGTCGAGACGCTGCTCGTACACGCCGACATTGCCGCCGAGTTCCTGCCGAAGCTCGGTGAGGCCTTGTCGCAGAAGGGCGTTGAGCTGCGCGGGTGTAACCGAACGAGAGATATTCTCGGCGATGTCACCCCCGCCGCCGAAGAGGATTGGAGCACCGAGTATCTCGATTACATCCTCTCCATTCGGATCGTAGACTCGATGGACGAGGCGGTCTCCCACATCAACGACTACGGCTCCCATCACACCGACCTCATACTGTCAGGTGACGAAGCATCGGCGTCGGCGTTCATGGATCGGGTGGACTCGGCGAGCGTCATGTGGAACTGTTCTACGCGGTTTGCAGACGGATTCCGTTACGGCCTGGGTGCGGAGGTCGGAATATCGACAAGCAAAATCCACGCCCGGGGTCCGGTGGGCCTCGATGGGCTGGTAACCTACAAGTGGCTGCTCTACGGTTCAGGGCAGCTCGTCGCCCGATATAGCGGGGACAACGCGAGAGCGTTTACCCACAGACCCTTGCCCACAGACTGATGCGTGATCTTTCCGGTGTGTCCCGTGTTGTCGTCAAGATCGGGACGAACGTGCTGTCGGTCGACGGTGGGCTCGACGACGACTACATCGATACGATTGCCTCCCAGGTAGCAGCGCTGGTGGGTGAAAACCGCAAAGTCCTCCTCGTGAGCTCCGGCGCCATCGGGATGGGGGCACGCGAGCTGGGCATCGAGCACAAGGTCACCAGCATCACGATGCGCCAGGCCTGTGCGGCTATCGGGCAACCGGTGCTGATGAACAGTTACCGGCGTGCCTTCGGCGCGCGGGGCATCGAGGTGGCGCAAGTACTTCTCACTCGTGAGGTGCTCGACCGGCGAAAAAGCTACGTCAATCTCAGGAACGCGGTAGAGTCGCTGCTGTCTCTCGGTGTGGTGCCCATCTTCAACGAAAACGACAGCATATCGACCGAGGAAATCGGTACGGCGTTTGGAGACAATGACCGTCTCAGCGCCCTCATCGCAAGCAAAGTAGACGCCGAGCTTTTGGTGATGCTGACCGATATCGATGCGTTGTACGACCGTGACCCGCGAGAGCACGCCGACGCGCAACCGATACGAACGGTGGAAAAGCTCACCGAGGATATCGAAGAGATGGCGGGCAAGCCCGGCAGTCGATTTGCCACAGGCGGTATGCATACCAAGATTGCCGCCTGTGCCATTGCCGAGCGTGCCGGGTGCAACGTTGTGCTCGCCCACGGACGAGAGCCGGAGGTCCTTCCGCGCATTCTTTCCGGGGAGGAGATCGGTACGCTGTTTCGTGCCGGGCGCAAGCTCAAGAACCGCACACGGTGGATCATGAATGCCGAGCCTCAGGGGACGATCACCGTAGATTTCGGTGCGCTCGAGGCGATCCGGAAGCGAAACAGCCTGCTTCCCACCGGCATTACCGCGGTGGAAGGAGCCTTCGAGGCGGGAGAGGTCGTTGCCGTACGCTGTCCGGGGTGCGAAGAGGCCGAGATAAAGCTCGTAGCGGGGCTCAACAGCCGCGATCTCTCGAAGGTCGTGGGAAAACGCTCAACTGAGGTTGCGGCGAGTCTCGGCGAGGGATCACGCGACATTGTTGCGCGACCGGAAGACATCGTGTTTATCGAAGGAGATGAGGGGTGATGGGGCGAACATCGGTGGGGATCAAGGACCTCGAGGTACGCTGTATCGTCGGTGCAAACAGCGACGAGCGACTGCGCGAGCAGACGGTTCACATTTCCTTCGAGCTCGAGTACGGAGGACGAGAAGAAAAGGACCCGGACGGGGCGGAGGGGCAGGTGCTCGAGGCCGATGAGCTACGCTATGCCCTCGACTACTCGGAGGCTTCCGATCGTTTGCGGGCTATTGCGCAGGAGGGACGCTTTGTCCTGCTCGAAACCCTCGCGCAAGCCGCCGCTCGAGAGCTCTCTCGAGACGCGCGGGTGGCCCGATTGTGGGTGGAGTGCTGCAAGCCCGCCGCTCGCGAAGATGTGCGCTACGCATATGCGCGGGTCGAGTGGTCGCGAAATGCTTGACACCGGGCTCGCTGTGTAATAGGTTCGACTTGATCTCACCGAGATATCCGGCAACCGGATATAAGGAGTAAGGAATGGCTGCAAACGTCTCGAAGAACGCCCGGCGTGAGGGCGCGCATGCGCTTCAGAGCCGCTGGGGCGGGAAAATTATCATGAAGTCCGTCTTTCAAAACGGGAAAATGCGGCACTACGCCGTGTGCGAAAAGACCGGAAACCAGGGACGCCGCCCCAAGGATCTCATGTAGTATCCGTGCGTCCGCCGATACCGCGCCGGGTCGCTTCGCAACAGGGAAGCGCCCGGCGTTTTTTTTCGGCGGAGCGAGGTAGACACCATGATTTTATCGGGCAGGCGAATCCACGAGCGTCTCGGGAATGATATCATCATAGATCCGTTCAACCCGGACCAACTCAACCCCAACAGTTACAACCTTCGGCTCCACGACGAGCTCGTCGTCTATGACGCCCCCGTGCTCGACATGCGTGCCCCCAATCCGGTATCCAAGCTCCATATTCCGCCGGAGGGGTTGGAGCTCGAGCCGAACCGTCTGTATCTCGGGCGAACCCTCGAGTACACGGCAACGGAAGGCGTCGTTCCGATGCTCGAAGGACGCTCATCCATTGGTCGGCTTGGATTGTTCGTCCACATTACCGCCGGATTTGGAGATGTAGGATTTCGCGGCTACTGGACTTTGGAGATCTTTTGCGTTCAACCCATTCGGGTGTATCCGGGGGTGCAAATCTGCCAAATCTTCTATCACACCATAGACGGCGACTACGACACCTACGAGGGCGGCAAGTACCAAAACAACACCGGCATTCAGCACAGCATGCTCTACCGTGAGTTCGGCGCCGCCACCGACTCCGGCGCCGCCACCGAC
>JAWLED010000069.1:8351-15141 GCA_041686235.1 Spirochaetia bacterium
CGGCGCCGCCACCGACTCCGGCGCCGCCACCGACCGGCACGCCGCCACCGACCCCCAGTCCGGCTAATTCGTGGCCCGCTCGGCGCCCTGCGGCTCGGTCGCATGCGGCTCGGCGCCTCTCGGCTCACGCCCGGCTCGGTGGCGGAGAGTCCCGGCTACTCACCCTCGACGCGGTTCAACCTCCCGTTCTCCAGCCGACGGTAGAAGCAGCTGCGGTTGCCGGTGTGGCAGCTGAGCTCGCCGACCTGTTCTACGCGCAGCACCACCGCGTCCTGATCACAATCGACCCGGATCTCCTGCACCGCCTGTACGTTGCCGGACGACTCGCCCTTTTTCCACAGGCGCCCCCGCGACCGTGAATAGAAGTGGGCGTAGCCGGTCTCGAGGGTCTGCTGCCACGCCTCGCGGTTCATGAAGGCGACCATGCGGACCTCGAGCGTTTGCGCATCCTGCACCACTGCGGTTATGACGCCGTCGAGCTTATCGAAATCGGGCTCGGGCGGCCCGCCGGGTTGCTCGCGCGGTGCCTCGCGCCGAGCCGTATCCGACGGCGGTGCCTCGCGCCGCGGGTCGCCGGGTGCCGCCGCTTCGCGGTGCTCGGGGTTCGGGCGCCGGCGTGGCATCAGCCGAGCTCCCGCTTCAGTTCTTCGACCGGCTGCGGCACCCAGCGGTCTCCCTCGCGCTTCATCCCGTAGACCGTGCGCAGTTTTCGCTCGAGCCCCGCGGAGAGCTTCTGAGCAATCCCCTTCGGATCGGTGGCCGGGTCGCTGTCGGTGGGATAGTTTGGATCGTCGAGGCCGACACCGCTTGTCATGAGGGTCTCGAGGAGCATTTTTGCGGCGAGGAACCGATCGTACTTGTCGACGCCGAACACGACGAAGTTGTCGAGCATACCGATGACCTCCCACGTTACCTGTTCCGCCTGCGAATACTTTCCGGCGTCCTTGTCCTGGTCGCTGAAGCGCACGGGGAGGTTCTCCACGATGTCATCCAATGCCCGGACCAGGTACTCCAAATTGAAAAGTCCCGTCGCACAATTAAACAAAATCTCTTTGCCGTTGCGTTCTGCCTCGGCGACTTCGTCTTCTCCGATGGCCACGCCGAGGTCGGCCGCGTTCATGTGTTCATTCTGATCGACCACGAGAATGCCGCCCTTGAGGTCTACCGAGGTGCGAAACGAGAAGTCGAATCCTGCTTGCTTGCCGCTGAGGGCAAGATAGGCGACCGATACCGGATCGACGGTAAACCCGAGGTTGTCGACGTTTCCGATATAGGCAAATCGCTTCCCGTTTTCATAGAGGTATTTGTAAATGTCGCGCAGTACCTGGAAGTTTTGCCCGTGGCCGCCCGGGACGGGCAGGGTTTCCCCCTCGACGCCATAGGCCCGGCTAAAGATGGATTTCGGGCGCCCTTCGTCCGAGTGTGTATAGGCGGCGAGTAGGGGCTGCTCGCGCGTTTCAACATCGGTGATGTCGATCCCCGTCTCGCGAATGAGCTGTGAAAGCATTGGATGTTCCCGATAGCGCTCGTAGGCCTGCGCGATTTCCTCGGTATTATACACACTCGTCATCTGAAACAGCGGGTAGAGCGGCGGGGGAAGCTCGCCGTCCTTTTTGTCGTGGTGGAGTTGGTACTCGAGGGCCTGAATCAAGAGACTGCGCATCTTCAGCTCGAGAAAGCTTGGACCGGGAGTGCCGTCGGGCTGCAGGAAGGCCGGCGTGATACCTTTCGCGTGTCCGCTCGAAAGGTGGGCGAGTTGATCGAACGGCTCGCGGAGAAAATCGAGGAGGTCGCCGTTGAGCTTGGCGTTCTTCTTGGAATCGGCGTAGCTCGTGGCCGAACCTCCGTTGAGCACCCCATAGGCGACGCGCGGCATCAGCCGCTTTCCGAGTTGCTGCAACCTCGGCTTGTCGAAGACGAGCTCGTCTCCGTCGGCGTAGCCGTAGTCGGCCGCATGGTGCGAGCCGAGCAGGTCGCCGACCCGGGCCTCGGCGGTGTCCCGGTATAGGCGGAAGCTGATGTCTCCTCTCATATCTAACACGCTTTCCCCGTCGATGCTCGGGATGCGCCGTGCTCGCACCGGTTCTATATGATCGTATTTGCCGGCATTGTAATTGCCGAGGATTTCCCGCGTGAGGTCCACGTCGATATTCTTTTTCTTCATGTTGTCGATGATCGGTTGGGGGATGTTCTGAGTACTCATCCGGCGGCTCCTTTCTGGAAAACTATACAATGACTCCATCTTGGCGTCCAATGCCCACCTTGCGCCCGCAGGCGGATTCATTTAGCATACCTGCTCGGCGTCGCAGGGGCACGGCGCCAGGGGGGAGTTGTGTCGGACGACATAAAGCATTTTCGGTTGCTCACCCAGAGCGACTTTGACGGTTTGGTCTGTGCCGCTCTGCTCAAGAACCTCAGCCTACTTGATGAGGTGAAGTTCGTGCACCCCCGTGAGATGCAGGAGGGCCTCATACCGGTAACAAAATACGACATCGTAGCGGATCTTCCCTACGTCGATGGGGTCTACCGGGTGTTCAATCACGACTTCGGCGAACAACTGAGGGTGGGCAAGAAGTCCAACCACATCATTGAGCCCCGTTCCTCCTCGGCCGCACGCGTGCTTTACAACTACTTCGGGGGTGCCTCGACGTTTCCCGAAATACCGGAGGAAATGCTCGAGGCGGTAGACAAGGGAGATACCGGGAACTTCACCAGACAAGAGGTACTGAAGCCTGAACGTTGGGTGCTGCTCAACTTCATTCTCGATATCCGCACCGGGCTCGGACGCTTTCGCAACTTTCGGATTTCCAATCACGAGCTCATGCTCAATCTCATGGACGATATCAACATCTATCCTATCGAGGAATTGCTGACCATCTCGGATGTCGCCGAGCGCGTGCAACTGTATTTCAGTCATCTCGACTCCTTTAAACGCCAAGTTGCGGAAACCGGAGAGCTTCACGGCAACGCCCTGCTGCTCGACCAGCGTGCCACCGACGCGGTCTACGCCGGCAATCGCTTCGTCAAGTACGCACTCTTCCCCCGTGCCAACATTTCCATACAGGTCATGTGGGGGTTCGAGCGGCGAAACACCGTCATTAGTATGGGAAAATCCATCTTTAACCGCACCTCACGGGTAAACGTGGGCTCGATCATGCGCCGCTACGGTGGTGGTGGTCACGAGAATGCCGGAACATGCCAGGTGGAAAACGACCGCGCCGACAGTGTCATAGCAGATCTGCTCACCGAAGTCGAAGCGGTTTGAACGCCGCGTGTCCTATCGTTTGCGCCGCAACACCATGATGCGCTCGAAACGGTTTTCCCGGCCTTTCAAGAGGCGGGCGATGTTGGCGTGGTGCGTAAAGAGAATGAGAAGCGCCAAGGGTACGCTGAGATAGCGCAGAAAGAGAGGAATTTCGTAGATTTCGGCCGCTACGACTCCCAGCATGATGAAGGGAAAGCTGATCGCAGCCAAGATGGAGCCGAGCGAGGTGTAGCCGGACAAAACCACCGTTACAATAAAGACGAGAAACGCACCGGCGAACGACAGGGGATAGAGTGCGAGGACCACCCCGCCGGCGGTGGCCACGCCTTTGCCTCCCTTGAAGTGTGCGAAGATCGTCCAGATGTGGCCGACTATTGCGGCGACACCCGCCATGAACGCGACGACCGCCGCAGAGATTCCGTCGGGCACCGGGAATAGTCCGGCAATGAGCACCGCTGCGGCGCCCTTGCCGATATCGCCTGCGACACAGCCGATACCTGCCGCCGCCCCGAACGCGCGGAACACATTGGAGGCCCCCGCGTTTCCCGAGCCGTGGTTTCGAACATCGTCATGGAAGAAGACGTTTCCCACGATGATGCTCGTGGGGATGGAACCGAGCAGGTATGCAATCGGAAGGGATAGCAGCCAAACCATTATTCGTCTGCGTCTAGATACGCCACCGCCGTCGTTCCGAACCCGGTATGCGAGGCGAGAACCGGTGCCGCGTCGAGCACGAACACCTCCCCGCGCGGGGTAAACCGCCGTTCGATCTCACGCTTGAGCTCGAGAGCGTCCTTTTCATTGGCCACGTGCGTTACCGCAAAATCGATCGGCTTTTGGGGATCTACCTCTTTCTCGATGGTGCGGAGAATGCGCCGTATACCCCCGTGCAAGCTTCGCACGTAGCCTTCGGAGACCGCTTTGCCGTGCTCGTTGATCGTCATGATCGGCAGCAGCCCGAGTAGCTTTGCAAGTAATCCCTTGCTCTTGCTGACACGGCCGCCTTTTACCATATAGTGGACGGTCTTTACTGCAACCAACAGCCGCAGCTTCCCCGCTAATCTCCGTGCAAGCGCCGCCACCTCTTGCGCCTCAGCGCCGGCCTCGATGGCCTCGGACAACCTGCGTATCACCAGCCCGATAGCTACCGAAACGTTCTTCGAATCCACGACCGTGATCGAGCCGTCACTGCGCTCGGGGGGAATGCCCGTAGTCGCGGCGTCAAAGGTCCCGCTCAGCCCTCCGGAGAGGGTAACGGTAATGAGGTTACGGTAGTGATGCGCGAGGAAGTTGTACTGTTTTCGAAACTCATAGGCGGTCGGCTGCGAGGTGGTAGGATGGGGACGATCTGTTTCGGCGAGAAGCTCGTAGTACCGTTCGGGGCTGAGACCGATCTTGTCCACGTAGCGTTGCATGCCGAAGTTGATGGATAACGGCACCATCGCAATATAGGGCTTATCCGCCAGTTCCTGAGGGATATCGCAGGCAGAGTCGACCACCAGCGCGACTTCTCCGTGTGCCGCATGGGCCGTTTCGAATTGCTTGGTCATGTCGTCGGCTTTGGGCTCGACGACCTCCCCGTAGGTGCCGGCGCGCTCAAAGACGTACTGCGGCTCGTTCGTATGGATGTGGATCCGTACCTTGTGCGAGGATCCGGCAACGATGAGCGAATTGCCGAGCGTTTCGAGCTCGTCTCGCAGCTGCGCCACAGGGATGTCTCGGCCTTCCACCAGACACTCGGTGCAGTACCGCGCGGAGAGCTCCCCGTCGGCTGCGGTAATGGCGGGCGCCTCGATCTCGCCGAGCTCGGGTATCTCTTCGCCCTCGCGAATCCGCCCCTTGGTCATGAATAGCTGCACCCCTTCAATGAGGTGGAGAAAGCCCAGTGCCCCGGCATCTACAACGCCGGCGCGTTTGAGCTCGGGGAGCTTCTCGGTGGTGTGCTCCAGCGCGTCTCTTGCGGCTTGAAACGACGCGTTGAACGCCTGCATGAAATCATGCGTTTTATTCGAATGATCGGAGAAACTCTGTCCCCAGCTTTTCAGCACGGTGAGGATGGTGCCTTCTTTGGGAGTGGAAAGGGCCTGATAGGCGTAGCCGACCGCGTTACGCACCCCGAGGGCAAACGCCTGTGAGGACACGGTGGCTTTGTCATGAAACTCTTCGGCGAGGCCGTGAAAAAACTGCGCGAGAATCGCCCCCGAGTTGCCCCGTGCGCCCATGATGGCCGCGTCGGCGGCGACGCGCGTGGTAACGGAAACCGAGCGATCGGAGGAAGCACTCAGGCCGTGGATGACCGCGGCGATGGTGCCGGCCATGTTCGTTCCGGTATCGCTGTCGGCCACGGGGAATACGTTTATCTTGTTGAGTTGGTCGGTGTACTGCAGGAGGCGTCTACCGCCGGCTATAAGTCCCCGCTTGAGCCGCCGGCCGTCAATGTATTGAATCTTCACGGATCTTTCTCCATCGGGAACGGAACACCTGTACTGTTGTAAAGCTACGGCGAGTACCCTGTCACGTCAACCCGATTCGTCGTAATACTACCGTCATTTGAATGCAGACGCCGCATTTGGTATATTCGAACCAATTCACGGCATCCCCCACATACATAAGGAGTAGTAAAGAATGAACGAGACAATACGAAAAGCCCTCGGTTCTGAGGCGGAAGACCTTCTCAGCTACAAAGCGAAGGTCTCCAGCGACCAATTGCATTTGCCCGGCCCTGATTTCGTAGATCGGGTCTGGGTGGGCTCCGACCGTAGCCCCGCGGTTTTGCGCAACCTGCAGCTGTTGTTCGACCACGGGCGCCTCGGTGGTACCGGCTACTTGTCTATTCTGCCGGTCGACCAGGGTGTCGAGCACTCGGCGGGAGCCAGCTTTGCGCCGAACCCCGCCTACTTCGACCCGGAGAATATCGTGAAGCTCGCGATGGAGGGCGGATGCAACGCCTGTGCATCCACCGTGGGCGTGCTCGGATCGGTGGCGAGGAAGTACGCACACCGCATTCCGTTTATCGCCAAGATCAATCACAACGAGCTACTCACTTATCCCAACACCTTCGATCAGATTCTCTTCGGCAATGTTGATCAGGCCTTTGATATGGGCGCTGCCGCTATCGGGGCAACCATCTACTTCGGCTCCGAGGAATCCGCGCGTCAGATCGTAGAGATTTCGGAGGCGTTTCACCGTGCGCACGAGCTCGGTATGGCAACAATTCTGTGGTGCTATATGCGAAACGATGCGTTCAAGACCAAAGAGGCCGACTACCACATAGCGGCGGACTTAACGGGGCAGGCGAATCACCTCGGTGTTACGATCGAAGCGGATATTATCAAGCAGAAGGCCCCGGAGGTAAACGCCGGCTACAAGGCTCTCAATATGGGAAGCTCCAGCTACGGCAAGACCGATGAGCGCATCTACAGCGAGCTCACCAGCGATCATCCGATCGACATGACCCGCTATCAGGTGCTGAACAACTACATGGGCCGAGCCGGGTTGATCAACTCCGGCGGCGCATCCAAGGGT
>JAWLED010000008.1:0-56468 GCA_041686235.1 Spirochaetia bacterium
TCGTTTGCTCTCTCGCAGTGTTGTCGGTGTGGGAACGACGGCCCGCGCGGCTGTTCGGGCCGCGCGGCGGTTTGTTCCGGCGGGCCGCAGCGCGCGGCTCTTCGGGCCGCGCCGCTCTTAGTTCGCCGCCACCGGCACCTGCGCCTCGGACTTTTTCTGCTTCTTCGCCCGAAAATGTATCTTGCCGTTTCGCATGCTCACGACCACGTGGCTTCCTTCGCCGAAGCGGCCCTTGAGGATCTCCATCGAGAGCGGATCCTCGACCTCTTTTTGGATGGTACGCCTCAGCGGCCGCGCTCCGAATCGAAGGTCGAAGCCCTGATCGATGAGGTACTGTTTGGCATTCTTGGTCACCTCGAGCACGATTTCCTTTTCGGCGAGCCGCGTCTGCACCTCTCCGAGCAGGATATCGAGGATGCGCTTGACCTCCTGCATCTCGAGGCTGTGGAAGACCACGGTCTCGTCGACACGGTTGAGGAACTCCGGCCGGAACAGCCGCTTGAGCTCATTCATGGCCGAGGACTTGATCTCGCTGTACTGCATCATGTCCTCGTCGGTCTGAAAGCCGACCATGGACTCCCGGGAGATCTCCCGAGCGCCGGCGTTCGAGGTCATAATCAGGATGGTATTCCTGAATGATACGGTGTGCCCGAGGTTATCCTGCAGCTGCCCTTCTTCGAGTACCTGCAAGAGAATGTTGAACACGTCCGGATGTGCCTTCTCGATCTCGTCGAGAAGGATAACGCTGTAGGGCTTACGCCGAATCTTCTCGGTGAGCAGTCCACCCTCGTCGTAGCCTACGTAGCCCGGAGGCGCACCGACGAGCCGCGACACGTTGTGCTTCTCCATGAAGTCCGACATGTCGATACGCACCAGCGCCTCTTCGCTTCCGAACATGAACTCGGCAAGGCTCTTGGCAAGAAGTGTCTTGCCGACGCCGGTGGGGCCGAGAAAGATGAACGAGCCCATGGGCCGCTCGGGGGCGCTCAGGCCGGTGCGAGACCTCCGAATCGAGGAGGCGACCGCCTTGATCGCATCGTCCTGGCCGACCACGGTCTTGTGGAGCTCCTCCTCTATCTTGAGGAGTTTCTCTTGCTCGCTCTGGGCGAGGCGCGCAAGCGGTATTCCCGTTATATCCGAGAGGACGTACTGGACGTCGTCGGAATCCACCACGTTTTGCTCGGTCTTCAGCGTAACCTTCCACTGGTTCTTCAGCTCTTCGACGCGCGTTTTGAGCTGACGCACCTCATCGCGCACCGCAGCCGCCCGTTCGTAGTTCTGCGAGTTGACCAGAGACAGCTTCTCCTGGTTGAGGCGCTCTATCTGACGCTCGAGGTCGGCAAGCTCCGTGGGCCGGACACTGTTGTGTATGCGTTTGCGCGAGCCCGCCTCATCGATGAGGTCGATAGCCTTGTCGGGCAAGAAGTGATCGGGAACATAGCGCCGCGAAAGCAGCGCCGCCACTTCGAGGGCTCCCGGCGTAAAGGACACGTTGTGATGGTCCTCGTAGCGCTCCTTCACCCCTTTGAGAATCTCGACGGTCTCCTCGATGGACGGCTCGTCGACAAAGATGGTCTGAAAGCGACGCTCGAGAGCGGCGTCCTTCTCGATGTATTTCTTGTATTCGTTGAGCGTCGTCGCGCCCACGCACTGGATCTCTCCACGTGAGAGAGCGGGCTTGAGCATGTTGGAGGCATCGATTGCCCCCTCCGCACCGCCGGCTCCGATGATGGTATGCAGCTCATCGATAAACAGCACAACATTGCCGGCGTTGATGATTTCCTTCATGACACGCTTGAGCCGCTCTTCGAACTCGCCGCGGTACTTCGTCCCGGCAATGAGCGAAGCGAGGTCGAGGGTGAGGACCCGCTTGCCGATGAGCACCTCCGGTGCCGACCCGTCGACGATTTCTTGAGCCAGGCCTTCCACGATCGCGGTTTTCCCCACGCCCGGCTCTCCGATGAGAACCGGATTGTTTTTTGTGCGCCGCGCGAGAATCTGGATAACGCGGTCAATCTCTTTATCACGTCCTACTACCGGGTCGAGCTTTTCTTCTCTCGCCAACTCGGTGAGATCCCGTGCGAACTCGTCCAATGTAGGCGTGGATTTCTTGCCTGTTTGTCCTTGCTGCATTTTCTTCTTCTGTTGGGGAAGCCGCGAGCCCGCTCCACCGGCGCCGGTGGTAGAGCCGCTGAGCTCCGCGATGACCTCACGCAGAGTCTCAATGGTCACATTGTGCTTGGCAAGAAACTTCGTCGTTTCGCCGTTGGGCTCGCGCAAGCACGCGAGCAACAGATGCTCGGTGCCGATGTATTCATGGCCGAGGTTTCGCGCCTCTTCAGCAGAGTCTTCGAGAACCTTCTTGCCTCGTGGGGACGGCGGTACATCGCCGAGGATGAAGCCGCCGCGCTTCTTTGGTATTGCTTTTTCCAGCTCGAGCTGCATTTTTGCGGGGTCGATCATGACCTTCTCGAGTGCTTTATATCCAAGCCCGCCTCCCTCCTTGAGGAGCGCGAGCACAATATGTTCCGGGAGCAGTTGGTCCGAGTGAAAGCGCTTTGCCTCATCTTGAGCAAGAATGGTTAGCACTTTCTGAGCTCGTTGTGTTAATCCTTTGAACATTCAGTCCTCCCTGAGTTAGCGAAGTGAATCCAGATACCGCCTCAGCAGTACTGCTCGCCTCTCGTCTTCGTTCTCCTGCGTATCATCTGTGATGCCGTCTTCCGTGAGTGAGTAAACCACATGAGACCGTTGCGTAAGAAAGAACAACGACGTTGCCTGTGCCAACGTTATCTCCTGTGCCATACCCAAAGCTATGCCGAGCCGTAGCCACGACAGTAACCGAAATGCTTCCGACCGCGTCAAACATCTGGAATACGACAGGATTCCAACGGCCCGGTACACGGCGTCTTCGGTTTCACCCTTGCGGGAACCGGTAAGTCCGTCCCGCACCCTACGTTCATAATTTACCAACTGCATCGTCGCACGTTCAAGTTTCTCGATCAGTTCGTCTTCCGCGATCCCGAGCGTTTGGCGCGAAGCGATCTGATATATATCGCCAAGAGACTCCGCACCGTCAAGTGAAAACCCTCTGACCGCGAAACCTTCTTTCCACACCGACCCCAATGCCTCCTCCAACAAGCCCATACGGCGCAGTGCCGGCAAATGAAGCATCGTCGACGCTCTCAGTGCTGTGCCGAGGTCGTCGAGGTCCGCCGTGAGGTATCCCCATTCCAGAGATACCGAAAAGGGGAACTCTGCCTCGAGCTCGTCATCAATCTCATCGGCATCTTCGAGGGCCTGAGCAACGTCCAAACCTCCGCGAAAGCTAATGATGCGAAGATGATCACCATAGTTGAGCTGCACCCCGAGTCGCTCGTCACGTCGGAGGAACAGCGGCCCGGTGTCGAGCTCGGATTCGTCCGGGAAAAAATTGCGCTCGACCAGCACCCCGCGTAGACGAGACTCATCGGGGTCGAAGCGGCCAAACTCGGGAGCGCGCCGTGCAAAATGCTTCGATACCGCGCTTTCGAGCTCTTCCCGATCGCCGGCGGACATATACCCGGGAAAGGGGTAGCTTACCACGTTTCGAGCAAGACGAACCCGTGAGGACATGACAACGTCGTGTTCAGGGCCGGTGTCGGAAAACCAGCTTGCATCGTGCCGCAGATCAGACATCTTCCACCTCACGGTCAATGTGTGCGAGCTCATCCCGCAGCTTTGCAGCCTGCTCGTAATCCTCCTCGGTCACCGCGGCTTCGAGCCGGCGCCGCAGCCGCTCCCGGTCAATGAAGAACCGCTTGTACACCTTCAACCGCTCCGGATACTTTCCCGCGTGTTGGGCCGGGCTGGGACGACGCTCGAGGACCGAGCGAATCTCGTTCTCGAACACCGCGTAACACTGGGCACATCCGAGCCGGCCCGTATTGCGAATTTCCCTGTATGACCTTCCGCATGCCTCGCACCGGGCCGTCTCCTCGTCCTCGGCATTGCCACTCATCGCCCCGGAGATCAACTCTTCGACGCTGGGTGTCGGCATCTTCGACTCCGGATCGATTCCGATTTGGGCGGCGCATACATCGCATACGTTCATCTCGTCCGTTTGGCGCCCCCAAGTTCGCTGGACCTGAATGACGGCTTCTCGTTCACTGCAGATATCACACAGCACAGTATTTCTCCCACTTCACAGTCTACATCCGTCGGGAGCCCAATGCAAAATACCTTTGCGAGATTTTCCCGGCAAATCGCCGTGCCGGGGATTTCAAGTTAGTTAATTTTCTCTCAAAAGACAAGAGCGCGGGTACGGCTGCGGCCGGCGGGGCCGGCCGAGCCTGCGGTCCCGCCCGCGACCGGCTGCGGCCGACGCGGCCGGCCGCGCTAATGACGGCGCATCACTTCGAGCGGTCGGATACGACCCGCCCGACGAGCCGGCACCACCGCCGCCACCGTGGAGAGAACGGTGGTGAGCCCCGCGACGAGCAGCAGCTGTTGCGGATGGACGATCACCGGGATCGTTTCGAGATAGAACTCCGTATGAAAGACATTCAGACTCTGCGGAATGTTATCGAAGATGGGCGAGAGAAGCACATACACCCCGCCCTGTATGCGGTTGATGATCACCTCGATCCCCGTCAACAGGCCGTTGATGTTTACCGCCAGCGCCAGCCCGACCGATAGCCCCAAAGCAGCCCCCAGTGCTCCCGTGAAAAATCCACAGAGGACGAAAACCCGGGCAATGCCGCCCGGGCTCGCCCCGGTACTCTTGAGGATAGCGATCTCCGACTGTTTCTCGAGCACCAGCATAACGAGAGACGAAGAGATGTTGACCGAAGCCACCACAACGATGAGCGCCATAATGAACACCAGCAAGTTCTTCGTGGTGCGAAACGATATGTAGCGCGACCGCTCGAGCTCGTACCAGCTAAACAACCGCCACTCGGGCCCCAAGCTGCGGGAAATCTCATTGGCAAGATAGCGCGCATCCCCGGTCCGCCCGCCGGCAAACAACGGATTCGGCAGCGCGTAGGGCTCCTCGATCTTGATACCGAGAATTTGGCGGCTCGAGTCCGAGGGGAGCACCCGCATACCGCGCTCGAAGGGCATAAACACCCAGAGCTGATCGAGCTCTTGATACCCGCTGCTTACGACGCCGGCAACGGTAAACCTCGAGACCCGTGGGAGAAACGATCCACCGTCGAGCGATCGCACGGTCAAAAGTCGTACGGGATCCCCCGGCTCCACATCAAGCTGCTCGGCGAGCCGGCTGCCGAGCACGACGTTATCAGGGTCCTCGAGGTCGAAGCTCCCCGCCTCTACCTCAATGTAGCGGCGGAAGCTCTCGTCGGCATCCCACGTCTCAGCGGGAAGCGCTCGCACGGTCACACCGCTGCGCCCGCCCTCGGATGAAAGGAGCCCCATCCCCTGCCGCTCGGGCACGACACCCGTGACGCCGTTGACCTCGGAGACGCGAGAGGCCGCCTCACGTATCTCCTCCACGCTCATATCGGGAGAGTGAACACCTTGAAGGTGATAGGTCCCCACCTCGATGAACCGGTCGGTAATGCCCTGAATCATCCCGTCGGCGAGGCCGAGCACCACGACCAACGGTACGAGGCTGATCCCCACGCCGAGCACGGCCCCGCGTATGCGGCTTCCCCCGCGCTCACCGCGCCCCGTGAGGTAACGCAGCGCCAGGAAGAGGGAGGCAAGAACCTTCATGCCGGCGACACCCGCCCGTGCACGAGATGGAGGTGATGCTCTCCACGCTCGGAGAGGCTCTCATCGTGGGTCACCAGCAACAGCGTTTTGCCGTATCCACGGACAAGATCAAAGAGGATGTTTTCCACGGTGCGAGAGTTACGCTCGTCGAGGTTACCGGTCGGCTCATCGGCAAGAATGATGTCCGGATCGTTGATGAGAGCTCGGGCCACTGCAACACGCTGCCGCTCTCCGCCGGAGAGCTGCGTCGGGAAATGCTCGGTTCGCTCGGACAACCCCACTTCGGAGAGGATCTGCAATGCCCGCCGGGTGGCCTCGCCCCTCGATTCGCCCCCCATGAAGGCGGGCATCATGACATTCTCGACTGCCGTAAAATCCTTGAGCAAAAAGTGGAACTGAAATACGAGCCCCACCACGGTGCTGCGATAGCGGGTCAATTGTGACTCGGCAAGCGCCTCCACGTGGTACCCGGCGGCCTCGATCGTTCCGCCGGTGGGAGTATCGAGCCCGCCGATCAGATTGAGCAACGTACTCTTGCCCGACCCGCTCTCTCCGGTTATGACCACCGTATTGCCGGCCGAGACGGTGAGATTGACGTCGCTCAGAATCTGGAGCTCCTCTACACCGCTTTGAAATGTCTTTGCCACATGCGATAGACGAAGAATCGGATCTCTCATTCGTTCCTCAGTATCTCTGACGGTTTGATTCGCGCAACTCGCAAAGATGCAAAGTGCGCCGCCACAGTGGCCGAGACCACCGCGAACAGAAAAATGCCAATGGTTTCCCACAGTACCGCCCTGGTGGGGACCTCTTCTATGTAGAAGTATGCCGGCGAAAAGATGGTGAACCGCCCTTCGGCAACCGCCCCGCCGAGGAGCTCGAGCACGGCTCCAACGGCGTTGATGAGGCGCTCGGCGAGCGCAAACAACTCGTTGACATTCTCCGAAACGAGGAGCCCCAGCATGACGCCCAGAACCCCTCCGAGGAGACCGATCATGAGCCCTTCGAGCGTAAACACGGTGCGGATACTGCGAGGCGGTGCGCCGAGGGCCTTGAGTACCGCAATCTCTTCCGTGCGCTCAACCACGCTGCGCCGCAGAGACTGATAGATATTTACCCCGACCACCACGAAAATGAGCCCGACCAGCAACATCATGAGTGTCTTTTCCAGCCGCAACGCCCCAAAGATGGAACGGTTGAACTCCCTCCAGGAGAGCACCGATGCTCCGTCGGGAAGCGCTTCTTCGAGTCGGGCTGCAACTATGCGGTCGTTGAACCGATTCTCGAGCTTGATTCCCCACACCGGCTCGTCGTCGGCTGCGAAACGCTCTCCGGCTTCCTCGAGCGAAACAAAGCCCCAGCCGCGGTCATAGTCGAGAAAACCGGTGCGGAACAGACCGGTGACTTCGAGCTCGGTTTCCGCGGGGTCACTCACATCGAAGTCCTCCCCGCCGAGGTTCACGAATGTCACGGTCTCTCCCACCCCGACACCGAGCATGCGAGAGAGCTCGGCGCCGAGAACCACCGTCCCCGGACGCTCCAGATCAAAACTCCCCGAGACTACTTCGAGGCTCTCGGCGAAACCGGGGTCACGGGCGAGCACATCGGCGGGAAGCCCCCGCAGAGCCACGCTCTCGGGTTCGGAGTAGAACCCACGGGCAAGGGTTTGAATCTCGTGGAAGGGGATCGCTGAGCCGACCCCGCGCACGTTCTCGAGACGTCCGGCAACGGCGCGCTCGGAGCCGGCGGCGGCGGCCGCAGAGTCCGAAGCGGCGCCCCCGGAGCCGGCCGCGCCGGACTCAGAGTCGGGGGCAGTGCCCCCGGAGCCGGAGCCGGCGGCGCCGGCCACCTCGCCGGTGCTACTGAGCCCCTCCACGCGCAAGTGGTACGAGTTTATCTCTAAAATGTTCTCGATCGTGCCGATCTGAAACCCGTTCATCACCGCAAGCACGGCAACGAGCGTCATGACCCCCGCAGCAATCCCGCTGACCGACAGTAAAGAGGCTGTATGCCCCTTTTCTTTGCGCCGCGTGCGAAAGTGACGCTTTGAGACGAATACGACCCATCCACCGTGCACGACGCTACTCCCCCGCAACGAGCTCTCGCGAGACGGGATTACCGTCGCGATACCTTATGCGCAAAAAGGGCTCGCCGTCCCGATAGGTGGTCTCCTCCCTGCTGCGCTTGCCTCGATACACGATTTCTTTCACCGGCTTCTCCCGCACACGGACGACCCTGCGGGCGAGCTCACCGTTCTCATCGTATTCGTATTCCTCCACCCGACGACCGGCAAGGTCACGCCCCTCGCTAACAACCCGGGAAAGATTCCCGTCCTCGTACTCTCGGCGGCTGCGAGAGATGACCTCCCCGTCCACCTCGACCCGCGTAGAGACGAGCCGCCCCTCGGCGAACCGTTCGACTCGGACGCCGGTTTCGTTTCGGTCACGAGTAGTCACCACGCGCTCACCGTCGCCCTCATAGCGGTACTCCTGGCGCCGCACCACGTCCCCGCCGCGGCGCTCGGCGCGGAACGCTACCCGCCCACTTCGGTCGTAGCGAACCACCGTTACCTCCTCACCGTTTCGAAACGACTCTTCGAACAGCCGGCCCTCCGCGTAGGCATAGCGCGTCTCGCGGCGCACATCTCCGTCACGAACACGTGAGACGCGCCGCACGCGGCCCTCGGAATCGTACTCGAACTCATCGGTATATGTCGGGTCCTCGTCGTCGGCGTCCGCGGAATCCCCTTCTGCGTCGACCTCGAAATGTCGCTCGCGCACCCGCCGGCCGTCCCGATATTCGAGCTCCACACGCTCGGAGAGCTCTCCCGCCTCGTCGTAGTCGCGCTCCTCCTCCACGCGTCCGCGCTCGTCGTAGAGGCGGACGTACCGAAGGTCTCCGTCGTCGTAGCGTTCCTCTCTCACAAGCCGGCCCCTGCCGCTGCTGAGATAGCGTTCGCGACGGATGATGACCTCCTCCCGATAGAGGCTCCGCTCCCGCTCTCCGTCGACCTCGCGGACCTCGAGCACGTAATCATGGTCATCCCGCTGAGCCTCTTCAATCGGCTCGATCTCCATACCGGCGGCATTCGATCGGTACAGCTCCTGTGCCCCGAGCACACTACTTGCCGTTACCACGATGAGCACCACGAAAGCGAAGCGACGGCTGAAAGGTCCGCCGACGCGCGCCGGCTGTGGCGAGAGACCACGCGCTATCATGTAACATCGCTCCCGAGCAACTCCGCCACATACGTCTTCGTATCGAAGGGGACAAGGCTGTCGTAGGTTTCGCCCCGCCCGAGAAACGCACATGGAATGCCGAGGTCCTTGCCGATGGGAACGAGAATACCACCTTTGGCGGTCGAATCGTATTTGGCAAGCACGACCGCGTCGAGCCCGACGGCCTCGTGGAAGATTTCTGCCTGTCGCAGGGCGTTTTGCCCCGTCGTGGCATCGATGACCAGAATCCGTTTGTATGCCGCATCGGCGGCGCGGTTTCTGATGATCTTATCTATCTTCGACAGCTCGTTCACCAAGTTTTGTTTACTATGCATGCGTCCGGCGGTATCGGCGAGAACGAGTCGAGAGCCGCGTGAGCGTGCACTTTCGAGCGCATCGAAAATGACCGCGCCGGGATCGGCTCCCGGGGCTTGTTTGATGGTTCGGATGCCGAGACGCTCACCGTGGAGCGAAAGCTGATCGATAGCCGCCGCCCGGAAGGTGTCTCCGGCTGCGAGCACCACGTCTTCGGAGTCGGATGTGGAATCGCTGCGGTAGTACTGGGCAAGCTTTGCGATCGTGGTCGTTTTTCCCACCCCATTTACCCCGAGAACGAGAAACACGTTCAAACGTTCCGGATCGAGCTCGAGGCGGTATTCCTGTAAGTAGTTACTGAGAATCTCGCCGAGAGCAGAGAGGAACTCCTCGCGGCCCTCCAGCCGTTTGGAGCGTGCCCTACTTCTGAGCTCGTCCACCGCTTCCATGGTCACCGCAGAGCCCATGTCGGCCTCGATAAGCAGGTCCTCGAGCTCTTCGTAGAACTCTTCCCCCTCTACCGATCGACTAAACAGCTCTTTGAGCCGGCCGCCGAGCCCCTTCTTCGCCGTCGATGTCTTTTTGCTGCGCCACTTCAGTGTGTTACCCCTCCTTAGTGCGCGTATTGCCCCGCGCGGATGTACTTTACCAACTGAACCATCATATTTACAAACAGCCCGGCACTCACCGCCGTCGTGCCGCGTGCGCTCCAGAGCATGGCGTTCGCCGTGGTCGCCAGGCGCTCGGCCTCCGAACGGCTGAGCTCGCTCGACGGGGTGCCGCCGGGATAGAGCGCCGCGATATCCTGATACATTCCGTTCAGCATAACCGGAAATGGAAGGGACAACGCAAACCACCCGAACGCAGAATAGAAGCTATCTCGGCGGTCCTCGACGATCGCCGGCCAGTCTCCCTGGTCGGGAACCAGCTCTCTGGTGATCTCGTGTGGCGCTTGATTCGACAGAACGACCTTCTCATCGAGATATCCCTCCCGAGATAGAATAGCGGTCTCGAGATCAGCGGGTCGCTGCAGCGTCAACGGCGTCACCCCTTGCCATATGGAGCCCACGTAGACGTCCGCTCCCTCAGGTCGGCTTTCGAGCCGCACCTCGCCGCTCTCGGGCTCAGGAAACTCGAGCTCTACCGACGTGGTCTCAAACCGAGACACCTCGACCTCTTGCTGCTCGTCGTCGAAGCCCTCTTGCGAGGCCCGAACGTCTCGGGTGCCGGTACGCGTATACGAGAGCGTTACCTCCCCAAAACCCACCAGCCGGTCGTCCACGTAAATCGCCGCATCATCGAGCGAGCTCGTAATCGACAGACGTCCCCAGGGTCGCCCGAGAAGCTCTTCGGCGAGCTCTTCGCGCAACGACTCTAACAGTGCCTCGGTGTCTCCCGGAGCACCGGCGGTGCGTTGTTCGTGAACGACTCGCTCGAGAAACCGGCTATAGACCTCCGTCCTCACCACAAGCGTGTCTTCGACCTCTTCGATGTGTCCTGTGATAAGCAGGTCGAGGTCTTCTTCGCGGGAAAGCCGGCGGGGGTAGCGGTCGACGGCGAACGGCTGCGTCCCCTCCGTTACCGCCCCTTCAGCGGGACCTCCCGCCGAGTCG
Source organism: Spirochaetia bacterium (assembly GCA_041686235.1). GTDB lineage: Bacteria > Spirochaetota > Spirochaetia > DSM-27196 > PWMO01 > JAAAOH01. The sequence goes on from JAWLED010000008.1 coordinate 10,865, forward strand.
TCGGCGGACTCTCCGGGAAACGAAAGCGGCTTGGTGCGCTCGATGTCTACTGCAGAAGTATCGAGCGCCTCGAAGGCGGCAAGCTCCGCCCGCGCCGCTTCGAGATCTTCTCTGGCCGCCTCCACCCGCTCCGTGCGTTTATCCTCGCGGCCGGTATCAAAGCGTAATTCCCCAAGCCGATCGACACGCTCATCCACCTTGGCACCTGCCTCTACGACGGCCTCCTCGAGCAGGGCCTGCGCCTGCGCTTCTCGCTCGGTGTCCGAGAGGCGACGTTCGGGCAACTGTGACATCTCCTCCCTCAGGAGGCGAGGAATCGTATGGGCAAGCTCGGGATTTGCCTGTGAGATGCCCTGTGAATCAAATACTTGAAACCCGACAACGTACTCCTCCCGCGGGTCCTCCGGTGCCTCGATGTCGGGCTCCGCCTCGCTCGTGCCGCCCGCCTGGAGGTTTCCGGCACAAAGCAACGCCAATGTCGCCGTGCAAACGAGGAGCCTACGCATGACCACGCACAACCTTCGTGACGGCGGAGCTCAAGCGCTCATTGGAGAACGGCTTCACGACGAACTCGCGCGCACCGCGGCGCAGTGCCTGCATGACCATCTGCTGCTCGCCGAGGGCGCTGCACATGACCACGTTTGCCTGAGGGTCGATCAGCATCAGTTTTTCCAGCGCGGTAATCCCATCCATGACGGGCATGGCGATGTCGAGAATCACCACGTCCGGACGCGTATGGGCATAAGCCAATACCCCATCGCGCCCGTTCTCGGCCTCCGAAACCACGAGAAAGTCTTCCTGCGCAAGCGCCTTCCGTATGGCTGCACGCATCATCGGAAGGTCGTCCACCACCAATACGCGGATGGCCATGATCTAAGAAGCTTTACCGGTGCGCTGAGCCCACGTATATCGAAGATACTCTTCGATAAATCCGTCGATGTCGCCGTCCATTACGGCCTGCACGTTGCCGACCTCCATCTTCGTTCTGTGGTCTTTGACCATATTGTATGGATGGAACACGTAGGAGCGAATCTGGTTCCCCCAGGAAATGTCGCGTTTTTCCATCGCGTTTTCTTGTTGCTCGCGGTCGCGCTCGGCGCGATAGTGTTCGTAGAGCCGGGATCGAAGCACCTTCATCGCAGTCGCGCGGTTCTTCTGCTGGCTGCGCTCGTTTTGACACTGTACCACGATGCCGGTCTCGTGATGGGTGATACGCACCGCCGAGTCGGTTTTGTTGACGTGCTGACCCCCCGCTCCACTGGCGCGATACGTGTCGATGCGGATGTCGTCGGGCTTGACCTCGACGTCGATCTCGTCGTCGACAACGGGTGATACGTACACTGAAGCAAAGGAGGTGTGCCGTCTCCCGCCGGAGTCAAACGGAGAGATACGCACGAGCCGGTGGATTCCGGATTCCGTTTTCAGGTACCCGTAGGCGTAGTCGCCGTCTACCTGGAGCGTTACCGATTTGATACCGCCTTCAGCTTCTTGCATGTCCAACATACGGGTTTTGAATCCCTTGCGTTCCGTCCACCGCTGGTACATTCGCAGCAGCATGCTCACCCAGTCACAGGCCTCCGTTCCACCGGCGCCTGAGTGAACCGTCAAAAACGCCGCATTGCCGTCGGTCTCCTCGCTGAGGAGCTCCAAGACCCGCAAGCGCTCGTAGCGATTCTGTAAGTCGGACAGCGTCGCGCGAATCTCCTTTTCGAAAGAAGGATCTCCCTCCTCGACGGCCATCGCGTAGAGTCCTTCCAAATCTTCGAGCTCGTTGACCAGAGCTTGCCACGGCTCAAAGCGGTTTTTCAGCCGTTTGAGCTCAGACATGGTCTTTTCTGCGTGCTCGCGGTCGTTCCAGAACTCCGGAGACGCGCTTTTTTGCTCGAGCGTCTCAATCTGCTCCTTCATCCGATCGGAGTCAAAGACGCCTCCAGGTATCGAGGATATTCTCTTTGAGCTCCTCTAACGGAGCCTGTAGTTCTTGTAGCATGGTGTTCCTCCCGGTGTCGTGGGTTCGCTTTCGAATATATCGAATTCCGGCAAATGATGCCACCAACCGGTCGTCCGAGGTGCCGGGCATCGCTGCCGGACCGTGGCGAGCTACGCGCCGATGACTTTTTTCCATCGGTTTGCGTCGTTATACTATTGAAAGTCCCGCGAACAAACGGGACACGGAATTCAAAGTGGACGGTGTTAAGGAGAATTACATGAGCGACTATCATGAGCCCACAGGGGAATTAAGTGAAAATCTTCGTGACCAGGTCAGGGTGCTTCACAGTCTCCGGGAGGAAGTAGAAGCGGTCGACTGGTACAACCAGCGTATGGAGGCCTCCGGCGATCCCGCCGTGCAGCAGATTCTTCGACACAATCGAGACGAGGAGATGGAGCACGCGGCGATGGCTCTCGAGTGGCTGAGACGCAATATGGACGGCTGGGACGATGCGCTTCGCACCTACCTCTTCACTACCGGTAACCTCATCGACATCGAGGACGCCGCGGAAGGGGGCGGAGGCGGAGGCGGATCGCAATCCGGCTCCAGCGGTAACGATGAGTCCGATCTCGGCATCGGAAGTCTCAAAGAGTAGAGGATATAAGGAGAGGATCCATGAGTATACTTCGCAGGTCAAAGGCGCCGCTCTCGCAAGCCGCATGGGCGGAAGTCGACGAGCAGGCACGTCGCTGTTTTGAAGCAACGTTGTCGGTGCGGCGCTTTGCTGATATCGACGGGCCGCACGGAATAGAGTACTTCGCAGCACCAAGCGGCAGGCTCAGCGTGCCGGCCACGCAACCCAAGAGCGGGGCTCGCTACGGAATCGCCCAGGTCCAGCCACTGGTAGAGATGCGCGTGCCCTTCGAGTTGAACGTGTGGGAGTTGGATAATCTTACCCGCGGCGCCAAAGACGTCGATCTTGGTCCGCTCGAGACCGCTGCATGGGAAGCCGCACGCTTCGAAGAGACCGCGGTGTATAACGGGCTCGAAGACGCCGGTATCAAAGCGCTCGCCGAGACAAGTGAGCACAAGCCGGTGTCTTTCGGTAAAGACCGAACAAACATGATCCCGGCGGTAGCTTCGGCGGTAACTCAGCTGCAGAAGTCGATGGTCGAGGGGCCGTACGCGATGGTCGTCACCGAAGATGTCTGGCACCATCTGTTGAGCGCAGTCAACGGCCGCCCCCTGATACACCACGTGGAGTACATCCTTTCGGGACCGGTCGTGTTTAGCCCGTTTGTCGAACGGTCCATGCTGGCCTCCATTCGTGGCGGGGACTTCGAGCTCGTTCTGGGACAAGATTTGTCGGTCGGCTACGAGAGCCACACCAGCGAAAGCGTCAAGCTGTTTTTCACCGAATCGTTTACCTTCCGCGCCCTCGATCCGAAGGCGCTGGTCTTCTTCGAGTAGGTGCAGAGATCGAGGCGAGGGCCGGGGTTGGGTCGAAAGCGGCACCTCGCGCCCTCCTCTCTTCTCCTGTTCTGCCACCGCTCGCCCCGTCGTGGCGCTTGCCGTCTATAGACAGGCGCTTTACCGGCCGATTATAGTGACGTAATGAGGCGAACAATTCTCTGCGCAGCCCTTCTCCTGATGGTAATCGCCGCCGATCGGGTCGTCGCGAACGAGGCGGTGTACGCGCCCTTCGCATCCCGTTTTCGAGTGGCGGTTGGCGATTCGAGTGTTCGACTCACGTGGCGTGATGCTACCTCAGATGTGGAGGTCTACCGCGTGTACCGTCACGACGAGGAGATTACCGATGAGACGTTCGCCGAGGCTACGCTCGTAGGTACCGTTGCCCCCGGCGAGGAAACCTTTGTCGATACACCGGGTCCCGGCTCTCATCACTACGCCGTGCTTGCCGAAAACGAGGCCGGCAGTGTGTTCCGGGTTTTCATCCCCTTCAGAAACAAGACGATAGAGCCCATTCGGTTTGCCGAAGAGACCACTCCTGCCGAGGAGGAGGAGGAGACCGAAGCGAAGGTTACGGGGATCAGCGCCGAGCGAGAGGACGACACGGTGTCGGTGAGCTTCGACGCGCAGCCGGCGGAACAGGAACTGATCCTATTTCGAAGCTCGAAGCCGATCGACTCGGCCGATTCGCTTGGTCAAGCAACCCGGATCGCGACCACTACGGTGGGCGAAGCACCGGTGACCGACTACCCCGTCCCCGGCGTGAATTACTACTACGGCGTGTTCACCTCCCAGTCGCTCGAAGAGGGCACCCCCCGCTTCGAAGCGGGCGTTACCGTAACCGACTCGCCGGTGGAGATCCCGCTTACCGCATCCCGCACGACCCTTCCGTCGTTCGAAGCCTCACCCCGTTCGCCGAATCCTCTGCCCTTCCTTCGCCTTTCGCGAGAGTTCGAACAGGGACAACGGGTTCTTCCACGTAATCCTGCCGGGCTCATCGTGTCGGTCCCGCTGGATTCGTCCACGAACGACTCGATAGACGCCGTGATGGAGAGTCTGCCAAGCTCCGCAGACGATGCCGTCGAGACCGCCGTTTTGCCGGAGGACCGCAAACCCGCCGACAAAGGACCGGAAAGTGCGCTCTCGAGTATCGTCGATGGAGCCATAGCGCGCGAAGACTGGACCGAAGCCGAGCACCTTCTCGATAACCTGCTCTCGACTCCGCTCCCGGAGTCCGTTGAGTCGCGGGCCCATTTCTATCTCGGGCAGACCTACTACTTTACCGACCGACCGCGAAAGGCGTTCTTCGAGTTCCTTCTTGCCGAACAGGACTATTACGTTGCCACGCAACCATGGATCGACACCGTGCTCGCCGAGATAGAGAGCTAAAACAGCGGGAGCCAAATCCAGCCCTCCCGCCGAACCGCTTCGAGCGGCGCTCCCACGGCCTCGGGCGGCGTACATCGACCGCGTAACACATCGACCGCGGCCAGGACACAGAGCATCGCGTCGAGGAGATCGACATCCTTCACCGCCTGTTCCACCTCGACACGCAGGTCCATCTCGCGCGCAATATCGTCGATAAGCGAGCGGCGCACCGGCTCACCCGACCGTGCCCGGTAGCCCGTGCCGTAGGCACTTCCATGATGAGCGATGAGCCGACCGCGCGGGTAGACCTCGACGGCGGCATCCGACTCGCCGGGTCGTTGCGCTCTCAAGGCGGGCACCGAGTGCGTCGCAACGGGAAAGGGACGGTCCGTGAGGCGGCGCAGCTCTGTGAGAAACTCGAGGGCGGCGACGGCCGTACGCGCAATGCGGTCCGCCCCAACATCGAGCGTTTGTTTGCCGAGGTAGCGCCTGACGACCCGGTCGGTATGACGACGAAAGAAGAGGTTGGCTTCGATATTCAGCTCTTCGCCGGCCCGGTGTGCGGTCAAGAGCCTCCCCATTGGCTCGGGCCACCCCAGCGGCGCATCGAGGCCGATGAGGGCGGGCCGCGGCGGTGAGAGAAGCTCGGAGACGAGCCGAGCCGTCGTCGTGCCGCCGGAGCCCGCCGCGCCGCCGGAGCCCGCCGCGCCGCCGGAGCCCACCGAGAGGTGGCGCAGCGTGGGGCGACCATCGGGCAGATTCACCGTTGCATGAGCAACGCCGGTATTGGCGGGGTCGGTAGCACAGTCTATGCCGATGATGTCGACGGTCACGTCAATCTGAGAAGGCCGATAAGGCCACGCTCTGTGTCCATTCCTCACCGGGGCCGACATCGAGCTGCCACTGAGGCAGGAAACACGAGGTCTGATAGGAAGCGGAGATCCCTTTTCCGCCGAGCTCTATCGGCGCAGAGCTCAGATAGGTGTCGAGCTCATAGGTGAGCAACAGCATAACGTCGTTTTGCAAGTCGTAGAGCCGAACCCGATTGACGCTGTTCGCCGAGTCGGGTGCTTCGCTGCTCAACGGCGAGCCCGATCCCTGACCGGCAACGATCCGCGAGGAAGCCTCGTCGTTTGCCGAGAGCGAGAGGTTGATCTCGGTTGCAAAGGCGGTTTGCAGCGGCTGATTCCCACGATTGCGCAGTCGATACGAGAGGTTTACCGTAGCCCCCTCGAACACGTATTCCTTGTGCAGCTCCACCGGGTGCGGTCCGTACGCACTGTTGACCGTACCGACGGCGGAAAGGTGAATGCGGTGGCTATCCTTGCTCAGCTGTTCAACCGTGTACAGACGATCAACAAAGTCTCCGCGTTCCGAGCTCTGTATCTCATCCACGGCAACGGCACCGTTCGGCTCGAAGAAATGATCAACAAACATATGCCGCGGGTAGGTGCGCGTGAGGTGGGTAGCGTCGGCACCGTTTTCCATTACATTGGCGGTAAGCGAGTCGCCGTAGTTCCAGGGCACGGGGAGGTAGTCGAGCTCGAATACAATACCACCCTCGGTATGAACGTAGGCGTTTATCTCTTGTCCCTGATAGAGATACTCCGACACTCCGTCCATGTCGAAATCCACCGTTATGATGGACGGACTGAAGATTCCCTTTTCGCGGGTAACCTTTTCCGCTTCGATCAGCGAGGCGTAGACCTGTTTCCGCAGTCGATTCGAAAAGATGCCGCCGGAACGACCGCCTTTCCAGTAGGCTGCGTTGGATTGCCCCCGCCACAGCTCTTCGCGCGCGAGCTGCTTCCGATACTTATCCCCGCGAATTTGGTTTACGAGGATGTGAATATAGTGCATCTTGGCATACATCAAGTTGCTTTCCCGATATTGGGTAAGCAAGCTTCGAAACGAAGTGCCCGGCAAGTACCCGTCGTCGAGAGCCTCTTTGGCGACTGCGCTACCGATTTGGTAAAGCGGCGCTCCCCCTGCATGGTACTCGCACCGATCCCGGTCGAACGCCGCCTGCGGAAAATACCCACGTCCCCGCGGAGAGGACTTCTTGAGAAAGCGGGCCGGGGTGGCGGTCAAGAGCCAGGGGGATTCTTCTTCGAGGATGGCGAAAAGCCGGCGCAGCCACTGCTCATCGAAGCCGACCGAGCCGTCTGCACCTTCGGTGGTCATCATCTCTCCGCGACACAGAAGCGAAACGACCCGATCTTCATCTTCGGAGGCAACCTCCGCAAGGTAATCTCTCACACCGTCGATGCTTCCCGCTTCACACGCAGCGCGCAGGCGGCTGGAAACCGGGAACACGATAACCATCTTCCCCTCGTCTTCGGTAATGCAGGGGGTGTGAACGGCGCCCGGCTCAATACCTCCGGCGTCAAACTGATAGTCGCTCAAGAACGTGTATTCCATGCCGCTCGTCTTCAGTAACGAGGGCAGCATCGGGTCCCACACCTCGCTGGTAACCCATAATCCGCGGGGTCGTTTCCCGAACAGTTTACGGACGTAGGTCGTCAGCTGTTCTATTTGTCCAAGGCGATCCGATCGCGGGATAAGCGGAAAGATCGGGTCGTAGAATCCCCCGCCGAGCACCTCGATTTGCTTGCGGCCGACCAATTCGGAAAGGACGTCGATGAACTCGGAATGGTTTCGCTCGAGCCACTGTAAGAGCCGGCCCGAGTAGTGGAGCGTCGCGTGCACGTGGGGTGCATTGTAGAGCGCGCGAATAAATGGCTTGTAGGAACTTTGATACTCCGCTTCTATGTCGTCGTCGGACGCACCGACGGGCTGGCTATTCGTCGTACCAAAGATCAGTTTAACTTTTTTCATTCAGATCCCGGTCAGGGCGATCCTCAATAGCAACGGAACCGTCGCTCTGCGAGGTTTCTGTACCCGCCGAGGCGGCCTCGTCCCGTGAGGCTGTAAGGGATTCTAATGGCGCTTGTTCCCTTTGTAAAGTTTCTCCCACACTAACGATGCATTTCGTCGGACATTTTTCCGCTCCGGCTGAGCGGTCGCCCACGTAACGAAACTCTATGCGCGCAAGGTTGTTCTCGATGACGTACCCTCCCGTCGGCGAGCTCCTCTCACATAGCTCGCAGGCAATACACCCGACCGTGCAATACGTTCGTACGTTCTTGCCGGAATCGGTGTTATTACATGCGACGATGTAATCCGCCGTGTAGGGCACCCATTTCATGACTCCCGTCGGGCAGATATCGACACATGTGCCGCAGGAAGTGCACGCGTCCTTGTCGACCCAGACCTTCCCCGCTTCATCATAGTCTATCGCATCTACCGGACAAACGCGAACGCAACTGCCCAATCCGAGGCATCCTTCTTTGCACCTCATATTGCCGCCGTAGAGGAGGTGCAGCGCATTACAATCCTTCAGGCCCTGATACTCGAACTCGTAGCTCGTTACGCCGGCTCCACCGCGACAATGTACCTGGGTAACCCATTTCCGGGCGGTCGGATCGAACTCTTGCCCGGTGATCTTTGTAATCGCGGCCCGTGCGTCAAAGCCACCGGGCCCACAGAGCGTAAGGACCTCGTTTTGGTGTACGATTGCCTCGGCATAGGCGCGGCACCCGGCGTAGCCACAGGCACCACAGTTCAACCCGGGAAGCGCCCGCTCCACCGCGCCGACACGCTCGTCCGTTTTGCCCGCCGGCGTATCGGAAGCACATCCCAGCGCGATACCAAACAGTGCACCGAGCAGGCCGACTACCAAGATTGCATACAGTATTGTTACGGCCATACGCCTATGCTCCTTCTCTTATGGCAAACTCTTATTGCAAAGCGGAATCACCCGACGAGATTGTTCAGCAGTGCGTTGTCGAAGGCCATAAACGCAAGCGCCATCAGCCCGGCGGTCACAAATGCAATCGGCGCTCCACGAAAATACTTCGGCACCCACTCGCTCTGGAGCTTCTCGCGCAGTGTGGACATCAGAAGCAGAGCCAGCATGAATCCCACCCCGGCTGCTATCCCGGCCACGAAGCTCTCGAGGGGACCGTAGTCTTCCCTTACGGCAATGAGCGCAATACCGAGAATGGCACAGTTGGTCGTAAACAGCGGCAGGTAGATGCCCAGCGCCTTGTACAACGGGGGAGACACCTTTTGCACCACGAGCTCCACCAGCTGCACGAGCGCTGCAATGACCAGAACGAAGGTAACAGTCTGCAAGAAGCCTATGCCGAGGGGAAGGAGAAGCAGCCGATGAACTGCCCACGTGGTGATGGAAGCCAACGACATGACGAACGTGACGGCGAACCCCAAGCCCACCGCGGACTCGACTCGCCTCGACACTCCGATAAACGGGCACAGCCCGAGAAACTGCGTGAGGACAAAATTGCTGACGAACACGTAGGTTATGATGATACCGACGTAGCTCATGTGTTTCTCCTATACCGCCGTGGGCGCTCCGTCGTGCTCGGCCTGCCGGCGTCTTGCAGCCTTTGCGTCGAGCTTTGCCTTTAGTCCGTTGAATCCTGCCATCAAATAGCCGATTGCCAGAAAAGCACCGGCCGGAAGCAGCATGACACGCGCCGGGGATTCGGCGAGCCCCGGCACGCTGAGCGTACCGTCGAAGTCGCCGATCGGAAACAGGGTGATCGTACCGGCGCCAAGGACCTCTCGCACCAGTGCAATAGCGGTCAAGCCGATGGTGAAACCCATCGCCATTCCAAACGCGTCGAGCACCGAGCTCGACACGGTACTTCTTGCCGCAAAGGCTTCCGCGCGACCGAGAATTATGCAGTTCACTGCGATGAGCTGCACGAAGATCCCGAGCGAGGCAGAGAGCGCCGGCAAGAACGCCTGCATCGTCAAGTCCACGACCGTTACGAAACTTGCAATGATGACGATGTATGCGGGAACCTGCACCTTCGCCGGGATGAAGTCCTTGAGAAGCGCCACCGCCACATTGGAGCCCACCAGCACAAACAGGACGGCGGCTCCCATTCCGAGGGCGTTGACCACTTGCCACGAGACCGCCAGGGCCGGACAGAGCCCCAGTGCCATCACGAAGACAGGATTCTCTCGAAATATGCCTTTGTTGAACTCTGCGATTCCCACTAGAGCCTCTCCTCCACAAACCTCGAGCCGGCTGCAAGAGCCTCGCCAATACCGCGAAAGGTTATGGTTGCCCCGGAGACGGCCTCAGCTTCCTCGTCCTCCAGCGCTCCTTTGGTCGTCGGCACGGCTCGCTCGGCGCCGGTGCCCACGAACGTGCGTTCCATGTAATCGGGGTTCTCCGCTCGTCCGCCGAACTCCCTCGTTTCGGAGTTCTCCCTCAGAACGGCGCCGGCGATCTCTCCGTCGGAGCGAACCTCCGCGAAGATGCGCATCTCGCCGCCATACCCCTGCCCGGTGAGCTCCAACACATAACTCCCGGCTCCGGTGCCGCCTCTGCCGACCGGGTAGAACGCGCGCACCACCTCGTGCTCGGTTTTCGGGACCTCTTCGCGATCGCCGACCTCGCGATCGCCGAGGACTCGGCGCAGTGACTCTTCGCGCTCCTCTTGGCGGTTCTGCTCGATAACCGGTGCGGTCACCGCATTGACGAGCCCCAGCACCAACGCAACCACGGCACAGATGATCGCGAGCCGGCCGCCGAGCGCAACATAGTTTTGCATCACGCTCCCTCTTTCACGTGAGCTGCGCGTTTTCCAAAAATGCTCGGCCCGGTGTAGCGGTTGATCATAGGGACAACCATATTCATGAGAATGATCGCCAACGAGACCCCTTCGGCATACGAGCCGTAAATGCGGATCAGAAACGTCAACAGCCCCGCGCCTGCCCCGTAGATCAACATCCCCATCGACGTCATAGGCGAGGTCACCGTGTCGGTCGCCATGTAGAACATCCCCAGAATCAGTCCACCGGCAAACACATGAAACAGCACGTCTCCGGTAAACGCTCCGGTGCCGAGCGGCACGCCGCCGAACATCCAGATAAACACGGCAAAGGTCGTGAAGTACGCCGTGGGTATTTCCCACGTAATGATCCGTTTCTGAAACAGGTAAATCGTTCCGAGAAGCAGAAGCAGCGCCGAGACTTCGCCGATCGAACCGGGAATGTTGCCCACAAAGGGATCCACGTATCCCGCCGGCATGTTGATTCCCAAGGGTGCGAGAACCGTATCGTTGAGCCACGCGGTTACCCCTGAGTCCAATCCGCTTCTCGGGTAGTCGATGCGGGCAAGGTAACGATTCGGATTACCCACCGCACCGCCGGTTTCGAGGACGCCGGATTTCACCGCACCGAGGACCGTCGCACCGCTCGCGGCATCCGCCTGAGGAAGGGTTGCGGGCATCTTCCACGTAGTCATATGACCCGTCCACGAAAAGAACACAAAGACCCGGCCGGCAAGGGCCGGATTCATCCAGTTGGTGCCGAGCCCTCCGAACGTCCATTTGACCACCGCAATAGCAAAAACCGAACCCACGATCGGGATATAGGCCGGAATAGCAGGCGGCATATTCAATCCCACGAGAAAGCCCGTAAGCACCGCACTGCCGTCGGAGAGGGTGTTTTCCCTGCCGATGGCCCGCGCAATGCCATACTCGGTAACTACCGCTGCAACCGTAGCTGCAACCATCACCCACAGCGCCGAGAGGCCGAACACGTACACACCCCACATCGCTGCCGGTAGGAGACAGGCACTGACCGACCACATGATACGGGACGTCGACGCCTCGTCGTGGAATTGCGGGGAGCTCGTCACCACGAGCTGCTTCTCAAGTGTCTTTTTGTCGATTCCCTGCTGAGGCTGCGGGGCGCCCTGCTGCGTGCTCATCGCTTACCCCTTGTTCCGTCGGACCATCCGCTTTCCGATTCGCATGCCCTGCACGAGGGGAATATGTGCGGGGCAGACATAGCTGCACGCGCCGCACTCGATGCAGTCGCCGAGACCCATTGCCGAGGCGGACGTGTAATCTTCATGATCTACGTACTTAAACAGCACCGTCGGCTGCAAACCGACCGGACAGGAAGCCACGCAGCGGCCGCAGTTGATGCACGCGGTACGGGGTGCTTCGTTGAGCTCCCTCGCGGTGAGCGCAAGGATACCCGACACACCCTTTGTCAGCGGCGTATCGAGATCGTAGACGGCGAAACCGGTCATCGGTCCGCCGGCCACAATCTTTTTGGGAATCTCGGAAAACCCACCGCACTCTTCAATGAGATTCCCGAAGGTGCTGCCGATACGAGCTTTGAGGTTACCGGGCTCTCGCACCGCCCCACCCGAGACACACACAACCCGTTCTATGACGGGTTTATCGTATGCGGCTGCCTCGTAAACGGCGTTGATGGTGCCGGCATTGGAAACGACGCAACCCACATCGACAGGCGATCCGCCGGAGGGAACCTCGCGTCCGGTAATGGCGTGTATCAGCTGCTTTTCACCGCCCTGAGGATACTTGCTCTCGAGTGCGAAGACCTCCGTATCGAGCCCGAGCTCCTTTATGCGGCGTTTGAATTTGTTTGCAACTTCCGAGTTGTTATGCTCGATGCCAACAGCAACGCGACGGGGCTCCAGAATGGTACGCGCAATTTCCAACCCCTCGAGAATGTGATCGGTCAACTCGAGCATGAGCCGGTGGTCGGCGGTGAGATACGGCTCGGATTCGACGCCGTTGAGTATCAACCAATCGCACGTTTTCCCCTGCGGCACCGAGTACTTCACATGGGTGGGGAAGACCTCCCCGCCCATACCGACGACCCCGTTTCTTCGCACGAGCTCCAACAACTTCTTCCTACTTTTTGCCCGCCGGTCGGTCGGCTCCCGCAGCTTGCCGAGACGGTCGAACTCGCCCTCCAACCGGATGACTACCGCGCGCGACGGTGCCCCGTGAGGTAAATACACCTCACGCAGATCTTCGACTACTCCGGGAATCGGGGAGTGCACATGCGCGCTCACCCGCGCGGGTGCCCTGCCGATCAGCTGTCCCTCGACAACCTGCTCGCCGATCTCCACGAGGCACTCGGCAGGTTTTCCGGCGTGCTGCTGCAGTGCAACGATGCACTCACCGGGAACCGCCGCATTCCAGATTTCGCTATCTTGTGAACGCGATTTTCGCTCATATAGGTGAACTCCTCCAGGGGAGAAGGTTTTGAGTCCAATCATGCTGCCTGCCTTTTACGTCTCAACATGGGTGTAGGCGCTCCACTCTTATTCGTGAGAAAAACCCGGATGCTGAAAACAACAAATGGTAAAAACGCGAGTAGGGCTTGAAGACTGTAGCGTGCCGGATGTGTACGCGGGGAGTATATCCCCGCCGGACTACTGCGCACAACCCCTGATGGAACGCTCCCATTGAGCAGCAGCGCGCCGATATGTTCTTTGGTTTGCGCGGCGTCCTCGAGTGTGCGATCGAGCCATCTATCGTCATAGCGCAGCATGACTTCGTCGTCGAGCTCAATGCCTTGCGAGCCCTCCGCATACCGCGACACCGTCAGCTCGGAACCGGCGTCCGGCACCCCGTAGTCGGCGCCATAGACGAAACCTTCCTGATAGGCGCGGTGCGCAATGTAGTCGGCCACATTTACGAGCCCCGAGCTCGAGCTCTGTTCGAGGGCGTGGAGCGCTTCGAACTCTATCTCCTCGAACTCCGACAACGGCACCGGCTGTGGAACGGCGGAAATCTGCTGTTGCGGCAACAGCGTTGCAAGATAGGGAGCCGCCACCACAATCAGGGCGACCCATGGTGCGGTCGAGGCGTATCGCACCGCAGCCGAGGTCACCGGGGTAGCAGCGCGCATGGCCACCGGAACGAACAGACGGTGGTCTTGGCGCCTTCGGCGAAGAACCAGCGCAAAAACAAGAATGCCCGTCCAGGCGACCATACCGCTGGTCGAGACGAACACACTGCCCAAGTTTTCGATGGAACGATCCGGCGAAAGGCCTAACGCCAGAGCCCACGTACCGGCAAGTACGAGCGCGCTGTAACGCAGCTCGCGTCGGCTTTCCTCGGAGGCCCGGTACTGCAACCGATGATCCAAGTACCGTCGGCCGGTGTCTGCGAACACCACCCACGCAAAGTACACGGCCGCCGCCGCTACAAACCCGCCGGCACCGGCTGTGGCCGTAAACCCAAGCCACGGAACCGCAGCGCCGGCCGCCGCGGTGCGTGGCCGCCGGGAACACACCGTCAGCAATACCGCGACACCGAGAAACGCCGTCACGAACAACAGCCCCCGGGTTTCCCGAGTTCCGGCCAGCTCCCACTCCGTTGTTTCTTCGAACACCGAGTCCAGTCTCTCGCGCACCGTGCCAACCGCCGCCTCGGAGGCGAGGTAGTACACCTCGTATGTCCCGTCGGCGCCCGCTTGGAAGAGTTCCCCGACCGAGCTCAAAAAGGGGTCCATCCGCGGATCCATGGGGGCGAGACGATCCTCGAGTTGATCGAGCGGCACGTCTTCTACGCCGTTATAGTTGGATATCTTCACCGACGAACGGTCTCGGCTTACGACCGCATCGAACCCGGCCTCCTCGAGTGATGCGGTGAGCTCTTCGTCGGCTTCGGCGGCGGGCACAAGGAGCGTGTAGTATCCATCCCAACCACCGCGAGCCGCCTTGTTCGCCGCCGGCACGAGGAAAAACAGAGATGACGGAATATAGATGCAAAAGAGCAGCCCCAACAGAACCAGGCTGCGCGCCTCAATGCCGTTACGATTCATCGAATTCGCTACAGTAAGCTGAAACCGGTCGCTATGAAGAATCCGAGCAATACGCCGACCAGAACCTCGGCCGGAGTATGTCCGTTGATCTCCCGAACTGCTTTAAATCGGACGCCCATCTTGTCGCGAAGCTCGAGACCGAGCCGATTGAGGGTCTGAGCCTGCATCCCGGCGGCTCTGCGCACGCCGAGGGCGTCTCGTATGATGAGTATTCCATAGAAGAGGGCCAGAGTAAACAAAGGAGAGGAGAGCCCGTACTCAAAGCCCATCGACGTCGCCAGCGAGGTAACGAGAGAGGCATGACTCGAGGGCATCCCGCCGGTTTTCCAAAAGATCGTCTGAGCCACGTCCCGAGAGCTCGAAGAACGATTTCTCAGCGTCTCGATTACCGCCTTGAGCACCTGGGCAAGAAACCAGCTGAAGAAGGCTGAGAGAAACACCGGCCCCGCAAATAACTCGTAAAGTGCACCTTCCCCGTGTGGATCCATGTATCCCTTATTCTTTGAGGCGCCGCACTGTTTGTCAAGGACGCGCGGCCATGAGATGATTAACACGTGAATCCACATCGCACGCCCATACCGATCGGCGAGCACGACGAAGGACGACGCCTCGACCGCGTCCTCCGTCATCTGCTGCCCAATATGCCTCTGAGCCGCGTTTACTCACTCCTTCGAAAAGGTGCGGTGAGGGTAAACGGTCGCCGTCGTAACGCCTCCTATCGCCTTCAACACAATGACGTGATCGAAATCCCCGCGGATCTCGCAGGCGGGGCACGGCAGGCGGGTGCGGCGGACCAGCCCGGCGGGCCTGAGCACACCGGCCGCCCGGGGCGCGCCGAGCGCCCGACTGAGGCCGCTCGCCCACGGCGCGCCGCCGCGGCATCTCTCCCCCCGGACCTTGCAAAGCGCGTGGTCTATGAAAGCGAGCATCTTCTCGGAATAGACAAACCGGCCGCCACCCCCGTCCACGGAAACCACGGACTTCTCGCCCGGCTCCTCCCCTACCTACGCTCGGGCGCCGACAAGAGCGTGTCCTTCCGCCCCGGCCCGCTCCACCGTCTCGATCGCAACACCAGCGGCCTCATGCTCTTTCCGAAGTCACTTGCCGGCTCACAGCGGGTATCCGATTTGCTTCGCCGCCGGAAGCTGGCCAAGGGCTATATTGCGCTCCTCGGCGGACACCTCGAGCACGACCAGTGGTGGGAAGACAGCCTCGTGCGCGACCGTAGGCGGGGCGTTACCCGCGTTGTCGACGCCGGCGGCGGGACCGGCGCCCCGGGCGGGACCGGCGCCCCGGGCGGGCGCGGCGGCGAGGCGCAACCGGCCGTTGCCGCCGTTCGCCCGCTTGCCTGGCCGCGCGGAGCGACTCTCGCGCTCGTCTACATCCGCACCGGCCGCACGCATCAGATTCGCGCGCAGGCCGCCGCACATGGGCATCCGCTCATCGGCGACCGAAAATACGGCGGCCTCGAGAACGATACCGGCTATTTCCTCCACGCCGCGGTTATGCTCAATAGCGAGCCCGACGAAGTCTTTCCCGAACCGCGTATCTGTGCAACCGAGGGCCTCGACCGCGAAGGGCGGCTCGGCCGCAACCGGGGTAGGAACGCCCTCCATGCAGTGGGCGATTGCGAGGCTCTTTCACGTGCGCTCGCAGAGATTATGTACAAAGACTCCCTCGAGCAATAGAATAGAGTGAATGATCAGATTTCTCGGCAAGCTAATGTGGCGGTTCCGCGGTGTCCGCGTGTACGCCCTCGTAGGAAAGAGCGGCACCGGAAAGAGTTTTCGGGCCAAGCTCATCATGCAGAAATACAATATCGATCTTCTCATCGATGACGGCCTGCTCATCAAGGACCAGAAGATTATTGCCGGCAAGTCGGCCAAGCGCGAAAAGGCCTACCTTGCCGCGGTAAAAACCGCCCTCTTTACCGACAAGGAGCACCGCCGAGCGGTGCGTCACATGCTCGAGCGCGAAAACTTCAAGCGCGTGCTCATCATCGGAACCTCCGAGCGCATGGTCTACAAGATCGCGGAGTCCCTGAAGCTTCCCGCGCCGAGCCGCATCGTGCGCATCGAGGACGTTGCCACCGCCGAGGAGATCGACACCGCCATCAACTACCGCCGCGTCCAGGGAAGCCACGTCATCCCCGTACCTTCGATCGAAGTGCGCCGCAACTACCCACGCTCCATGGCCGACTCGGTGCGCATTCTGTGGAAAAAGGGCATGGGACTGTTTCGCCAACAAGAAGTCTACGAAAAGAGCGTCGTGCGCCCGGACTTCAGCGGGAAGGGACGAGTCACCATCTCGGAGGCGGCGCTGAGCCAGATGATCATGCACTGCATCGACGAGTATGCCCCCGAAACGACGATCCGAAAAGTCACCGTCAAGAACGAGCCGACCGGCTATCGTATCACCGTATTCCTCGACGTCCCCTTCGGAAGCCCGCTCGCGGTAACGCTTCACAATATGCAGAGCTACACGATCGAGAACATCGAAAAGTTCACCGGCATCATCATCAAGGAGCTCAACGTCATCGTGAGCAACGTCACCGAAACGGCCCACTCGTAACGATGATGCCCGGCGGGGGCGGGCCCGGAGCCGCGAGGAGCCCCGAGGAGCCCCGAGGAGCCGCGAGTCCCCTAACGGGCGAGCAAAGCGCATACGGCGGCGGTGTCGGGGCTCCTTGAGGTATCTTGAAGTTTGACAGGGTAACGTGCCGACACTAATATCGAATACGGAGGTAGGACAATGAGACGCATCGCCATATCTGTGACGGTACTGCTGGTGGTCGCCGGGGTGCTTGCGGCCCAAGAAGACGATCAATATCGGGCCGAGAGTGATCATTACCAGGTCGTATCCGAGGTCAGTCGCTCCCATGCCCGGGAAACCGCCGAGCGTCTCGAGGCAACACTCGAGCTGTTCAACGACTACTTCCACTTCGATCTCTCAGAACTTCCCAGCCGTATGCAGGTGCGGATTTTCGAGGATAAGGACGAGTTCGACTCCTACCTCGCCCGCGTCATCGACGAGACACGCGAGGATTTCATCTACCTCCACTACGGCGATCTGCGACGCAGCGAGCTCGTCGGCTACATGCGCGACGACGCGGAATATGAGTACTCACTGAATCATCAAGCGTTCATCCAATACCTGCGCTCGTTCGTTTCCGAGCCTCCACTGTGGCTACGGGAAGGGTTTGCGGTGTACTTCGAGGAAGTCGCCTACGACGAGGGAACCAAGCAAGCCGTTCACCGGGAGAACCTCTCTTGGCTCGAAACCCTCAGAGACATCGTTGAGGGAAGCTACAGTGAGCCGGCCATCCCTCTCGAGACGATGCTCAGCCTCGACGTCGAGACGGCGCGCGAGCGCATCGACGTGTTCTACCCACAGGCATGGGGGATGGTTTCGTATCTGCTCAATTCCGAGCATCGAGACGTAAACCGCATCATATGGGACGCGATTCACGCGCTCGAACCGGACGCCTCCATGGCCGAAAACGCCGAGCGGGTCGAGGAGCAAGCGGTACAGTGGGTCGACGAAGAGCGGCTGGTGGAAGGGTTTTCGCAGTATCTCGAACAGCGCAAATCGTTTCGCGAGCTCGTGCAAGAGGGGATGGACGGATACGAGGCCGACGAAGACGAACGGGCCGAACAGAGCTTCGTGAGAGCGCTGACACTGCGGGACGACAACCACGTGCCGTACTATTATCTCGGCCTCCTCAACTACGACCGCGGCAATTTCAACCTTGCCGACTACTACTACCGGCAATCGCTCGAGCGGGGCGCGGGCGAGGCCCTCGCCTACTACGCGCTCGGAGTCAACGCCTACGCCGATGAGCGCTTCGAGGAGGCCACCACCTATCTCGAGCGCACCGTCGAGCTCGATCCCGACGGCTACGGCGACGAGGCCGAACAGCTGATTTCGCGCATGGAAGAGTAGGACTCGCGCGGGCGGGGCCCGGCGGGGCGCCGGACTCCGTCGTGCCGACGGTCACGCGGCCGGCACGCCCCGCGGGCGGGCTTAGATATGCCCGGCTTTCTGGTATTTCTTTCGCTTGCGCAGCAGATACACGAGCGCCCGTTCGATGTCTTTGTTCGGTGGGCTTGCCGGGCGCAGGAATTGCTTCATCTCGGTAAACGCCTCTTTGAACGGAATGCGTGAATCCTTCCCCGCCTCGCTGATCAGAAAGACGAAGTCGGCGGTCAGGTGAGCGAACGCGATGTCCCGTCCAACATCTTCTCCCGCCTCACGAAGGGCGTCGAGATGACCGAGGCTCTCGAAAAAGCGGTTCTGGAACTGCGAAAACTGCCGGCCGTTCAAGAAGAACGCTACGGAGGGAAGCATGTATTTCAGCAGGCCGAATTGATGGAGTTGCTCAAAAATGGCGCGCGTAGCGCCCGAGTCGAGAATCTTGAATAGCTCTTCGGTCAGGCGGGATGCGGGGCATTCTTCCATGAGCGCGCTATTGCGCTTTATCTGGCGCTTCAAAGAACCCGGCATTTTGAACCCGCCGGTTTGCGCGTATTTGATGGCTCGGATCATACGTACGGAGTCTTCGGTGAAGATCCGCTCGAGCGGTATTACCGGGCTCAATCTGCGTCGACGGATGTCTTCGTAGCCGCCGACGTAATCGAGGACGATTCCCTCGTCGGGATCGAAATAGAGGGCGTTCATCGTAAAGTCCCGTCGCTTCACGTCCTCCTCGATGGCCCCGTAGACATTGTTGAACCCGCCGGAGTCTTCGGAACGAAAGGTCGAGACCTCTATGATTTGATCGCGGAAAAAAATGTGGACCAACCGAAACCGCTTGCCGATGATACGCGAGTTGCGAAACAGTTTGCGGATTCTTCCCGGGGCGGCGTCGGTAGCGATGTCGAAGTCTTTCGGGCTCTTGCCGAGCACGAGATCCCGTACCGCCCCTCCGACGATATAGGCGTTGTGTCCGTTCGTGCGCAGACGACGAATGACCTTGAGCGCCTCCACGTCGACCTTGTCACGATCGATGCCGTGCTCGTCCTGAGTATAGATATAGGCTTGCTTAACGGGGCTTCCATCCTCGGAAGTTGAGTAGCGGATGCGCAAGAAATCACCTCTGGAGATGTCGCCGCGGCTTTTCAGACACGTGTTTTGGTGTTCTTGTTACTTATAAAGAGAAGCCCGCTGTTCCGTCAACCACCGACCGCTCACGCTGCGTGCAGCCCTCAGTGGTACTCATGGCCCTCGAGAATCCCGCGATAGCGAAACACGGTCCGCAGGATCTTTCTCACGCGCGTGTTAAAGAGCTTTGGGGCCATGTAGCTCGAGGCGGATTTCTTGTGAATCTCGCCGAGCGTCGGATACGGATAGATGGGAGACATAACCTCGCCGAGCTTCCACCCCTGGCCGACGGCGAATATCGAGGGGAGCAGGAGATCGCCCGCGTGCAACGCCGCGATTTGCGTGCCGATGACCCGATCTTTTTTGTCGAGGAGCGTTTTCATGACGCCTTCGGGCTCGCCTTCGGCGTGAGCGCGATCGTTCTCGGACAAGGGTTGGCGAACGACGCGGTAGGCAACGCCGGCCTCCGAGGCGGTCTTCTCATTGTAACCCACCGATGCAAGCTCGGGATCGGTATAGGTTACCCAGGGAACGTTCCGGTAGCTCATGGTGCCGCCCACACGGAGGGCAAGGCGCCGTACCGCCACCGATCCCTCAGCTCCGGCGACATGGGTGAAGAGGTAGCGGCCGTTGACGTCTCCCACCGCGAGTATATGCCTCCGGCTGGTGCGAAGCTTGGAGTCCGTCGGTATAAACCCTTTCTCGACGGCAACCCCGGCCTTTTCGAGGGCAAGGCCTTCGACGTTGCCGGTGCGGCCGGCGGCAACGAGGAGTTGGTCTGCCTCGAGGGTAAGCTCCCCGCCGTTTTCCTCCAGATGGATGCGCCGCGTATGCCCGGTGCGCTCGACCTTCGAGATCTGCACGCCGAGCTTGAACCGCACACCGTCGGCCTCCATACGTTTCTGCACGATCTCGGCCATGTCGGCATCTTCCCGGGGAAGCATTTGAGAGGCAATGTCGAGTACCGTGACCCGCGTGCCGAGGCGGGCAAACGCGTGCGCCATCTCCGCACCGATTGGGCCCGCACCGATGACGACGAGGTCGTTGGGCCGTGTTTCGAGATCAAACACATCGAGGTTGGTGATATAGCCGGCCTCCTCGAGACCGGGGATCGGCAAGCCACGCGGCGAGCTGCCGGTGGATATGACTATCGAGCGCGCCGAGATGGTCCGGTCACCGACCTCGAGCTCGTGGGGACTGAGAAATCGGGGCTCGCCCATAAACACTTCGGCCCCGAGGCTCTCGAAGCGTTCTTTGGAATCGTTTTTTGCGATTTCGGCAATGACCCGCTGCACGCGCGCGTTGACCTCCGACATACGCACGTCCGGTAGGTTGACCGGCGGCAGGCCGAACCGCTCGAGCTCCGCCGCCTGCCGATACACCGTAGCCGTTCTCAACAGCGTCTTGCTCGGCACACAGCCGTGGTAAAGGCAGTCGCCACCGAGTTGTTTCTTCTCCACGAGAGCGGTCTTCATGCCGAGCTGAGCGCATCCCACGGTGCTCGTAAGGCCGCCTGCTCCCCCGCCGATTACAATTACATCATGTGTGAACCGTGCCATTGCATTCCTTCCTTGCTTCACGTCTTGTCTCGGAGGCGCCCCGCGGCACCGCCTTATAGCTGCAAGGTAATATATACGTTTCTTTACTTGTAGTATCAATGTTTTTCCCACGTTTCTTTTGTTTTGACCGGCATAGCCACTGCGTAGTACCGTTCTATTGCGCATGTTGAGCTTAATGTTCCCGAACGAACAATCGCGATCGAGAGAGTACCCGCTCCCGCGTCGTACACAAGAAGATCTCGGCCTCGACCTGCTTGCCGGCGAGCTCTGCGACGGGGCGCTCTCGCGTGGGCGGATCGACCACGCGTTGTCACATCTGCCCGCCGACGGCGAGACCGTCACCTACCGCAGGCGCGTCCTCGCCGACCTTGCCGCCGCTCCCGAGCTGCGAAACGCTCTCGAAGCCCTCCTCCCGAAGCTCAGAGAGCTAACGGTGTTTTCGCGCTCCGCCGCCGACACCGACTCTCCGCTCCTTCAGGCGATCCGGCGTATGGGAGAGCTCGAGTTGTACGTCGAATGCATCGAGGATCTCTGCTCCGCCGCTCACACGGCGCCTTCGGCGAGCCGGCGCTCCGAAGGCCTCACCGCGCTCTTTGCCTATGCCACGGAGGTGCGCGACACGCCCCACTTCGCCGCGCTCAAAGAGGAGCTCCCGCGAATGAAGGAGGGACTAAAACACAAACAAAGCGTGACGATCGGAATCAACCTCGACGAGCGCTTTCGCCCGAGCGAAGCCGCCCTTCTCTCGGTAAACCCCGAGCGCTTCGAGCAATCCGGCGTGCTCGGGAAGTTCCTCGATTCGCTCAGCGTCTCGCCGCGCTATCGCGTGAGCGCTCCGTTGCACAAGATGCCCTCGACACCACGTGTGCCCGAAGGCAAGATCCCGCTTACCCCTCTGTTCCAAGATCTCAGCGATATACTGAAGTCACTCGGACGAACACTCGAGCGCAGCCTCAAAGAGTTCCTCTCGATAGAAACTGCAGAGCTCGCAGGAATAGAGCACGAGCTGTCGTTTTATCTCGGAGCCTATCGGCTCAAGGAGCGCCTCGATGAGGCGGGTTTTGCCACGTGCCTTCCCACCATCAGCGAAGACAACGGCCGGCGCCTCCGCGCCGAAGGGTTCTACAACGTCCACCTCGCGTTGCGGGCGCTACAGAGCCCCCGGTCCGGCAGAGAGAGCGCAGGAGTGGAGGGGGCGGACGGCGAAGACGAAGAGGCCACCACCGCCGCCGCCGCCGCCTCCGTAGTGGAAAACGATATTGATCTCGGCCCGGAAGCGGGCCTCGCCGTGATCACCGGCGCCAACCAAGGCGGGAAAACAACCTTCGTCCAAGGGGCGGGCATCATCCAAGTTATGGCGCAGGCCGGTCTTTTCGTGACCGCGCGCTCCGCCGAGCTCAGTCCCGTCGACACGGTTCTTACCCATTTCCCGAGCGCGGAGGGAGGCAACATAGAGACCGGACGACTCAGCACTGAGCTCAGCGAGCTCTCCGCCCTCTTCGAGTCGGCCACCGCAGACAGCCTGCTCCTGCTCAACGAATCGCTCGCCGGCACGAACGCGGGCGAAGCGCTCGAGCTCGCCGAGGAGATGTTGTGGGCGCTGCGGCGAGTCGGCACGCGAACGCTCTACGCGACCCACCTGCACGGAATCATCGAGCGCCTGCCCGAGCTCAACACCTCCTCGATATCCGGACCCGTTATCAGCGGGCTCGCCGCCGAGACTCAGTGGGACGGGGAGACCATGAAGCGCACCTACCGCATTATACCGCAAGCACAACAGGGAAAGAGCTTTGCACGCGACCTCGCCCGACGCCACGGGGTCACCTACGAGCAGTTGGTGGAGCAGTTCAGCAAGCGGGGGCTATTGTGAGCGGCGCACTCAGGCGGCGTGGGGGCCGCCCGCATGGCACCACTGTTACCAATCGGGGTCGAAGAGATCGTGGAGGGCATCCCGTATGAGATCTACCTCTTCTTCATTGATGGTGTGGGGCATCCCCGGATAGAGCCGTTCGCGAACATCGGCGTTGAGCTCGCGAAAGAGCTCGGCGGAGGAGAGCAGGCGTGTTCTCGGCACCATGAAGTCGATGTCGCTGCTGCCGAAAAACACCGGCGTGCGCTTGAGATCTCCTCTGTGCGTATGCACTCGCTCGTCTTTGCCCAACAGAGCACCTGATAGTGCAAAGATCCCACCGTAGCGGCTCGGGCGCTTCAACACGTATTCCAGTGCAAGGCATGCCCCTTGGCAAAAGCCGGTGAACACCATGTGTTCACGTCGAATTCCACCGGCCTCGAGATCATTGACGATCCCATCGATGAACTCCAGCGAAGCAGAAAACTGCGGCTCGTTTCGCTGAATCGGGTCGATTATCCCGCGTGGAAACCACATTCCCTCCGCGGCTTGGGGGGCGAGATAGCTGATCCGCTCACATCCGAGCAACTCGGAAAGCTCGACAATGTTGGCGGCATGTGCGCCCTTGCCGTGGAGCAGTATCATTGCCCCCTCGGCGTCTTCGACCGGTCTGCCGGCGCGATGTATAGGCTGTCCTTCGTGGACTTTTGAATCCTCGTGCGCCTTCATGGGTTCCTCCGGGTCTCCGTTTCAGAGCTCGCAGCCTTCCGGCAGAGCATCAACAGCTGCGGCGGAGCAGTAAAGCCCACCGCACGAATGCGCTGCCTCAAACGCAGCACCTCGCGCCGAATGTCGGAGTACGCGGGTGTATCGGCTGCATGCTCGGTATAGTCGTCGATGTGCTCTATCCGGTCTTCGAGGTCGGTATCGGTCCGTAACACCGGAGCAGGGCTATATTCGCGACGTTCACAATCTTCGAAGTGGTGTGTCCTCAGAATCTCCTCGAGTCCGCTGCGCGTCCAGGTGGGACCATGAGCGATGCCTTGGGTGCGGTCCACCCACGCTTTGAGATGATGGAGGTCTCGGCCGACCTCCTGACGGGGGTCATCGACGTCTGCGACCATCTCGTGTACGAGAAGCTGCCCCGACGAGTGGATTACACGAAACACCTCTTCAAACACACGATCGGCGTCACGCAAGTGGTGGATGGTGTTCGACAGCACCACCATATCGAATGTCCCGTCGGCCCACGGTAACGACGAGGCGTCGGCTACCGAAAAGGATACGGGCGCGTTCGTGTGAGCACGATCAAAGTAATCACGGGCTTCCTCGACCGCGCTTTCCTCCGCGTCGGTTGCCTCGATGTGGCCGAAGCCATAGAGATGCTCAACGAGAACCTCGGTAAACTCGCCGTCTCCACAGCCGATTTCCAGGATCTTCTCGGGGCGCAGTGATTGCAACAGTTCGGTCAGTGCCGCTGAAACGTCAGCCATCGGTCCTCCGCGCATCGAGAATGTCCGCCGGAATGCCGGAAACTGCCTCATTGACGGTGGCGCCGACATCCGCCTCATCGACGCGAGGATCGCTGAGCACTCGTCTGAACCGTCGCGCCCCGGGTTGGGCCGCACACAGTCCCAACATGTGGCGATATACCGTCCGCGGTTTGCGCCCCGAAGCCACAACGCGCTCGACGTAGGGGATCATCGCCTCGAGGATTTCTCGGCGAGACGGGACGGAGGCGCCCGCGTCGTACACCTCGCGGTCCACCGAGGCAAGGAAGTACGGGTTGTCGTATGCGGCTCGCCCGACCATGACCCCGTCCAGACGCCCGAGATGCCCTTCTATCGCCTCGAGCGAATCGACGTGGCCGTTGATTTCGATCGGAAGATACGGGAACTCTGCTTTGAGCCGGTAGACGTCCTCATAGCGAAGCGGAGGCACTCGGCGGTTTTCTTTCGGACTGAGCCCCTCGAGCACCGCGATACGCGCATGCACGATAAACCGATCCGCCCCCGACCCCGACACCGTGCGAACGAAATCGGCCAGATCCTCGTAGCTCTCCCGCCCGTCTATTCCAATACGGTGTTTTACCGTAACCGGCCGGTCGGTTGCCGATTTCATTGCCTCCACAATTCGCGCCACCTTGGCGGGCCGGGCCATAAGGCAGGCCCCAAATGCACCGTTCCGGACACGGTCGCTGGGGCACCCCACGTTGAGGTCGTATTCGTCGTATCCATATGCCTCAGCAATGCGAACCGACTCCCCGCAGGCGCGGGGATCGTCGCCGCCGATTTGCAGGGCAAGAGGGTGCTCGTCCCCGTGGAAGCCGAGTAGATAGTCGCGGTCTCCGTAGATAATGGCTCCGGTAGTGACCATTTCGGTGTAGAGGAGTACCCGCGAAGTGATTCGCCGCATGAAGTACCGGTAATGACGGTCGGTCCAGTCCATCATTGGAGCGATGCTCACCGGACGCCGGAGAGGTGCTTCGGTGGTCTGCTCGGCGACGATACGCTCTTCGGGCGATGTCGCAGCTCCGGCTGTCTCGCCTCGAGGTATCGAGCCATGCTGTTGTTTTTCACCGACCGCTTCTTCGCTCAACTCGAATTGCCCTCGAATGTTTCGTTTGGCTCGCTTGTAGCGAGGGCCGCCCTCGCCCGCTCGACGGCGCGTCGGTACGCCTCCTCCAACACCGGATGACGGTCGGGAAGCCCATCGACGACCTGTTCCGTCCACTCGATGTACTCGTGTCTGTGTTTGACGCTCCACCCCGCCGGCGGGGCGTGTGCTACGTCCTCTACGTTGCTCAACTTATCCGCAAGCTTGAGCTGCGCCGCCGCCCAGGAGACATGCGGGGCATGGTCGATCTGATACTGTTTTCGTACGCCCTTTTCAAGCGATTTGTCGTCGGTGACCTCCTCCACAATGGTGGCGACCTCTTCACCGAACTCGGTGCGGATCTCATCTGCGGAGGCCGAGGTATCTTCGACGGTATCGTGGAGCAGCGCGGCGGCTATCAACTGTGAGTCTTCGATTCCGGCAACCGTCGCGAGGTAATAGGCCACCCGGATGGGATGGTTTATGTATGGCGCCTCATCGCCGCCCTTCCGACGCTGGTTAACGTGGCGTTGCGCGGAAAAATTGAGCGCTTTCATCATTAGTGCGGTCGCCTTCATCTCTCTTAAGATACTTTCCCCCGGGTGTGCGGTCAAAGCCGGCACACCCCGGCGAGTCCACCGAACGGAGGGCGTCGGCTCGGGCCCGCAACGCGGGCGCGGTCAATCGACGATCATCCCGGCGCCGAGGCATACATCCCCGTCGTAGAGCACGCCGAACTGCCCGGGTGCCACACCCCGGTCCGCGGTGTCCATGACGACGTTGAGTGTTTCATCGTGCTCACCGTTCTCCCCGGACACGGTGCAGGGCACGAGCTCCGGGCCGTGTCGAATTCGAACGAGGAGGCGCTCGTTTTGGGGAGGACCGTCTATCCAATGAAGCTGTCCCAACGTGAAACGGTTGCGGCGGTTCTCGCCCACATGCTCCCGATGGGAGACATACACGATATTCTCCTCGGTGTCCTTGGCCACCACATACCACGGCCCGCCGCTGAGCCCGAGTCCCTGCCGCTGTCCGATGGTATAAAACCAGAATCCCGCATGGCTCCCGAGGCGGCGACCGCTCTCGCGCTCGACGATGTCGCCGCGTTGCTCGCCGAGGTAATGGCGAATGAACTCCGGGTAGCGCACCTGACCGAGGAAGCAAATGCCCTGGCTGTCTTTTCGGTCCTTGTTCGGCAGATCCATCTCGTGTGCGGCGGTGCGCACCTCCTGCTTCTGCATCCCGCCCACCGGAAACCACGCCCGGGAGAGCTGGCGTTGAGTCAGATGGGAGAGAAAGTACGTCTGATCTTTGACCGGATCTACACCGCGTTTTAACAGATAACGGCCGTCTCGCCGTTCGGTGCGCGCATAATGGCCGGTGACAATGCGGTCGTACCGGTCGCCGAGATAGTCGTAAAACGCGCCGAACTTAATGCGCTGATTGCAAAAGATATCGGGGCTCGGTGTTCGCCCCCGGCGCAGTTCCGAAAGCGCGTAGGAGACCACCCGCTCGTAGTACTCCAACTGCAGCGGCACGACCTCGAG
This sequence comes from Spirochaetia bacterium, assembly GCA_041686235.1. GTDB lineage: Bacteria > Spirochaetota > Spirochaetia > DSM-27196 > PWMO01 > JAAAOH01. Next base: position 37,976 of record JAWLED010000008.1, read on the forward strand.
CGGCACCCCGAACTGATCACACACCGCCCGTACGTATGCGAGATCTTCCTCCCAGGGGCATTGGGCAATGCTTTCGAGCTCGTCCTCGAGCCACACTTTTAGGTAGAAAGCGGTTACGTTTTCAGCTCCGTAAGCGAGGGCCTCGCTCAGCGCAACGGCGCTATCGACGCCGCCGGAGACCAGTGCAGCTATTTTCATATGACAAAAAGATGCACAAAGCCGCCGACGCAATCAAGTCTCCATTTGCCTTTGCGTTTACAACATTTATATTCTAATCTCACAAAGGAACACGGGACTGTCCGGCAGCCGCGTGCACGTCTACAAAAGGGCAAGGCAGGTGTATTGATGAGCAAAACTTCAGTTGGGATTAGCGATCTCTTTCTCTACGTACCGAGCCCGCGCATATCCCTCGACACATTGGTGGACTACCGCGTAGCCGCGGATCCGTCCATTGCGCGGCGCTTACGTCGCGCATTAGAGTCTACGGGACAAAGAGCGGTGCGGTATCCTCGATTGTACGAAGACAACGTCACGCTCAGCGCCGAAGCGACTGCCGGTTTGCTCCGCAGGCGCGGAACCGGAGACGGCTTGAGGTATCTGGCGGTGGGAACCGAAACCCCTGTGGACCATTCCAAACCGGTGGCGGCCTACGTCGAGGGGGCGCTTCAGAACGCCGGCATAGACGTTCCCGAAACCATCTCGACCTTTCAGGTTCAGCATGCGTGCGCCGGCGGCACGATTTCGATGCTGAGCGTGGGGGCCCTCTTGCAGGTGGCCGGTCGGCCGGGCGAGTCCGGCATCGTCCTCAGCTCCGATATCGCCCGCTACGACGCCCCGTCTACAGCCGAGGTTACCCAGGGCGCGGGAGCGGTCGCGATGCTCGTGGAGAACCAGCCCAAGCTGCTGAGCCTCGACCTCAGCACCGTGGGCTACGCATCGCGCGATGTCGACGATTTCTTTCGCCCGCTTGGTTCGGTAACGGCCAAAGTCAAGGGCGGATACTCGGTGCAGTGCTACAATGACGCCTTTGATACCGCGCTCCACGACCACGCAGCTCGGCGTGAGATGGAGGTCTCCGACGTTCTCGACGAAGCCGACTTTATCGTGCTCCACGTACCGTTTTACAAGATGCCCCTCACCGCGTTGAAGAAAGTCCTGCTTCGGTACAAGGGCCTCGGCGAGAGTGAGGCGGAAGCGTTTATGCAACAGCGTGGTGTTCCCGACTCACTCGAGCCGACAAGAGAGATCGGCAACATCTATTCAGGCTCCGCCTATATGGCGTTGGCGTTCCTGCTCAAGCAGCAATACGAAACCCTCGGCACCGACCTCGTCGGAAAGAAGGTCCTCCTCGGATCCTACGGTTCGGGGAACACGATGAGTGTGTTCACCGCCACGGTCGCCGAACGGGCTCCCGAGGTCATCTCCCGGTGGGACCTCGATGCCGTTTTGAACGGCGGCGTCGATGAGCCGATGGAGCACTACGAACAATGGCTGCAGGCCCCCTTTTCCCCCGAGGAATACCGGTCTAAGGTCGCCGAACAGCACGTCCCGGCGGGTCATTTTTATCTCGAAAACATACGCGACGATGGATACCGTGAGTACACAAGAGCGTAATTCGGGCGAACCGTCGTCTACACAGGAAAGCATCGGAGCGCGCAAAGCGAGACATCTCTCCATTTGTGTCGACGAATCGAGCTACCGTGTCGAAGGCGGCTCCGCCGGCTTCGAGCATCTTTCGTTCGTACATCATGCGCTTCCCGAGCTGAATGCGGAAGAGGTGGACTCGGGCCTCGAGTTTCTCGGCAAGCGCATTGCCATGCCGGTGCTCATTTCCTCGATGACCGGCGGTTCCGACGAGGGCTACCAGGCAAATAAGAACCTCGCCCGCGCAGCTCAGCAGGCGGGCATCCCGGTAGGGATGGGTTCCATGCGGATCCTCTTTCGAAAGCCCGAGGTATTCGATCACTTCTACCTCAGACGCTACGCGCCCGACGTACCGATCTTCGCTAACATGGGAGCCGTACAGGTTCGGGACTTTCCCCGCCAACAGATGATCGAATTGATCCGCCGTCTCGAGGTGGATGCGCTCGCAGTACACCTTAACGTCGGCCAGGAGCTATTCCAACCGGGAGGGGATCGCGATTTTCGCGGCATCCTCGAGGGCATCTCGCGCTTTGCCGAACGCTCACCGGTGCCCGTTATCGTCAAAGAGACCGGCTTCGGCATTCATCCGGCGGAAGTCACCCGCCTTCTCGACGCCGGGGTTTCCTATGTAAACCTTGCGGGGGCGGGTGGAACCAACTGGGTAACGGTAGAATCGTATCGCCTCGACGGGTCTCTGGAGCGCTCGGCGGATGATTTTGCCGATTGGGGAACGCCCACAGCAGTGCTGTTGGCGGCGGTGGGTCGGCGGGACGGCCGTATCATCGCATCGGGTGGTGTGCGGGACGGAATCGATGTGGCCAAGGCAATAGCTCTGGGCGCCGAGGTGGCCGGCATTGCGCTCCCGTTCATTCGGGCGGTAGTTTCCGACGGCGTCGACGGCGTCTTGCAGGTCGCGGAACACATTCGAAACACCCTCGAGTCGGCAATGGTGCTGACCTCGTCGCCTACCCTCGGCGATTTGCGTGAAGCCCACTTGATGCGCAGCGCAACCTTCGACGATCAGGTTCGTCGCCTCGAGGACGTCGCCGGATGAGTAGAATCCGCCTGAAAGACGGTTTTAGAAAACTCAGCATGAGCGAGCGGCGGCGGGCCTTTCGTGACGCCCTCGAGCTCACCGACGAGGAGCTCGCCACCGATGCCGCCTTTGCCGACCTCGCGGACGTCATGACCGAATCATCGGTGGGTATCATGCCGGTGCCGATGGGCATCGCGGGGGGCTTTCTCATCGATGGGGAGCGCTATGACGTTCCCCTCGCCACTGAAGAGCCGTCGGTCGTTGCCGCGGCAACCTACGCCGCACGGATCATCTCCCGCGCCGGCGGGTTCACCACCAGGGCGGACGCACCGGTCATGACTGCTCAGGTCTTTTTAGAACCGCGGAGCGCAGAGCAGAGCGTGGGCGAGCTCAGCGCCCGCCGCGACCGCCTCGAAGCCGTTGCTCGCGAAGAGCTTGCAAGCATGGAGGCGCGCGGCGGGGGATTCCACGCGTTGCGCATCTCCGAGGTCCCACAGACCGCCCTCACCAAGATCGAAATCGATGCGGACGTGCGAAACGCAATGGGAGCAAATCTTCTCAACACCGTCGCAGAGCGTCTCAAGAGCGAGGCCGAGCAACTCGGCGGTGGAACCGGGTTCATCGGCATACTCTCGAACGCGGCTCGGGCACGGCGGGCTCACGCGGAGTTCACCGTTCCGGTTTCACGGCTGGGGCGCTCCGGAGTGGGCGGACCGGAAGTCGCTCGCCGCATCGAGTTGGCTTCCCGGCTTGCCGACAGCGATCAGGACCGTGCCGTCACACATAACAAAGGCGTGATGAACGGTATTACCGCGCTGGCCGTTGCAACGGCAAACGACACACGGGCAATCGAGGCAGCCGCGCACGCGTGGGCCGGCCGCGAACACGGGTATCGCTCGCTGACCCGATTCACCGTCGACGGGGACGCTTTGCGTGGCACGATAGAGCTCCCCCTTGCGTTTGCCACCGTGGGCGGCGCAGTCGGGTTCCATCCAAATGCTCAGCGGGCGCTGAAGCTGTTGGGGTATCCCGACGCACCGACCCTCTCCCGGATTGCCGCCGCCGTCGGATTAGCTCAGAACTTCGCGGCGGTTTACGCCCTGGTGAGTGAAGGCATTCAACCGGGGCACATGCGCCTTCACGCGGCCCGCGTTGCATATGCGGCGGGCGCACGCGGCGACCACGTGCGCGAGGTCGGCCGGCAATTGTGGGAGTCAGGCGAGATAAGCACCGAGGCGGCGAAGCGCATACTCGCAAACGTGGAAGACGATACGGAGCAACGACCGAGCGAGGAAAACCGATGAAAGACGCACCGGCCGACAGCGCAATGTGCACCGCCTCCCCGAGCCTCGCTCTCACCAAGTATTGGGGGAAGGAGGAGCAGGGAACAAACGTTCCGGCGACCTCGAGTCTCGCCGTTGCGCTAAAGAGCCTTACCACGACCACGCGGGTTCAACACGCACTTGGTGCCGACACCGTCGTAGTGGATGGGGAGCCGCAAGCCGAAAGCCGATATGCTCCGGTTTTCGAAGCCGTCCGCGCAGAGACGGGGTCAGCCTCGCGGTTTCTTGTCGAAAGCACCAACGACTTTCCCACTGCCGCCGGGCTCGCCAGCTCTTCATCGGGAATAGCAGCTCTCGTTTGCGCACTCGATGCTCTGCTCGGCGCCGAGCTTCCCAGCTGGAAACTCTCGCGTATCGCGCGGCTCGGGTCCGGGTCGGCTGCTCGGGCGGTCTTCGGCGGTTTTACGGTTCTGCCGGCCGGCGGCACCGAGGCATCCTCGATTCACCCCGCCGAGTATTGGCCTGAGTTGCGAATGCTGGTAATCGTGCTCCAAACCGGCTCAAAAGCCGTGTCCTCTCGGGAGGCGATGGAGCGGGTGAGACGAACCTCCCCGTATTTTTCGGCTTGGCGGCAGGATGCCGAAGAGGTGTTCTCGGAGGCCCGGGAAGCGGTATCCGTGAAGGATATCGATCGGCTCGGTCACGCCATGCGCCTGAGTTACTTGCGAATGTTCTCGACGATGTTTGCCGCCGATCCTCCGGTAGTATACTGGCAACCACAGAGCTTGTCGGTCATTCGGGTGTGTGAAGAACTTCGTCGCGAGGGGATCCCGACCTACGAAACCATGGATGCCGGTCCGCAGGTCAAGGTTCTTACCACGGTGGATCATCTCGATACCGCGTATGCCGCGTTGTCCGCAGTGGCCGAGAACATCTTGGTCTCGAGTATCGGGGCGGGCCCGCAGGCCTGGAGGGAGCAGAGCGAGCCTGCCTCCCGGATGCGGCCCGCAGACGACGGGCACGAGGTCGTCTCGCAAAGCGGCACGCCCAACACGGAGGATAACCCATGAGCCGAACGCTCATTGTGCCGGGTAACCTATTGCTGTTCGGGGAGTACGCCGTCCTCGAACAAGGCGGGCTCGGGCTTGCCTGCGCAACGGGGCCACACGTTCGCGCGTACCTCGATCCCGCCGAGGGCTTTACGGTCGAAGGACGACTCGGTGCGCGTGCGGCAACCTGGACCGCGGGCGAAGAATGCAACTCACCTGAGGACTTTCTCTGCCGCGTTGCGGGCTTCGCTCAACGGTGGTGTGGCGAGCGGAACATCGACATTGCCGCGCTCAATACTCGCCTCGTCATCGACTCTACGGCCTTCATGTCGGAATCCGGACACAAGCGCGGCTTGGGATCGAGCGCAGCAGCAACGGTGGCTCTCTGTGCAGTAGTGTGCGATCTGGCAGGCATAGATGACGATGCCACACGTTTCGACCTCGCCGTGCGTGCTCACCGCTATGCACAGGGTGGCAGGGGCAGCGGCTACGACGTAGCCGTTTCCTATTTCGGCGGCCTCGGTCTCTTTCGAGGCGGTGAGCGTCCGGAGTTCGAGCCGGTTTCCCTCGAGTGGCTGCCGCCTCTCTCACTGTACGAGACAGGTGCCCCCTCGAGCACCTCTCACGCGGTTTCCCACTACGCCGCGTGGAAGGCCGCACATCGCGAGGAGGCAAGAGCCTTTCTCGAACGATCAAACAACTTGATTTCTCGCCTCGTTGACCGGCAGACGTGGTCGGATGCCCGCCCGATTGCCGGGGAGCTCGCCGAGTTGGGGAAGTCGTTGGGACGCTCCATCGGTGTTTCCGCGGATATTTCCCCAGCCGTTTCGGGTCTTGGTCGCGGCGTGAACCGTGGAGGAGCCGGTGCAAACCGCAGTGACACGGAAGGCGCGAAGTACAGCGAAACCGAAGTCGGCGCAATCGCACACGCGGAAAATACCGATCTCTGCAAAGCGGTCGGAGCAGGCGCTGAGCTTGCCGTGTGCTTCGGTTCAGCAAAGGGAGACGAATCGAGCGAGCTGTCGCCGGTCGAGATCGATTGGGAGGGGTGCACATGGCGCTAAGTGGATGGGGAGCATCGAAGTTACTGCTATTCGGCGAGCATGCCGCTGTGTACGGACACCCGGCGCTCGGCATTGCCCTACCCGACGGGGTACGACTGCACGTTCGCCCCGAAGCCGGCTCGTGGCACGTTTCCGGGCTGCCCGGCGGCTATGCGTCTCTCCTATTGGATCTTTTGGCGCACGCCGAAGGCATTCTCTCTCGGCGGTTTGGCCATGAAGCCGTGCGCGCTCTGCGCGGAGAGATCCGAGTCGAGGCAACCGTTCCGCCGGCACTTGGATTTGGATCCTCGGCGGCGGTCTGTAGCGCCCTCGCGCGGGCGTTGCTTCCCGTGCTCTCGGAGAAAACACCGACCGCGTTTGAAATATGGGAGCTGGCTCATGCCTTCGAGGTCTTTTTCCACGGCAGCCCGTCGGGAATAGATACCGGCATCTCGAACCTCGGCGGTATACAGGCCTTCAACTTCGAAGGAGGCTCGCTCCCGCGTGCCACCTCACTGAGCAGCCCCGACCTGTTTCTCCTCGTAGGCGCCGTTCCACGGCAGAGCGACACGAAACACCTCGTGGCTCGGGTAAAGGCTGCCCGAGAGTCCGGCTCCCAGTCGACGAAGCGCATCCTCGAGAAGCTCGGCTCCATCGCGCAAGAGGCAATTTCGGTGCTCTCTCACGCCGACGCGGCGGCGGCAAGCGAACCGGTGGTCTCCCATTTGGGGCGCTTGGCAAATGCCGCCCATAGCAACTTGCGAGACCTCGAGCTCTCGAACCCTCATCTCGAAACGGTACTGCAGGCCGGAAGCGATGCCGGTGCCGGCGGCGGCAAACTCAGCGGTGCCGGTGGCGGAGGCGCCTTTTTCTTGATCTTCGAAGGGGCCGCCGAGCTCCGGCGCGCAGAGGCCGCGGTACGGCCGATACTCGAAGGGATCGCCCACGACCTCCCGTTGTTCTCTTACCGGGTCGTTGCCGGCGATGCCGAGCGGGTAACCGAAGCCGCATAGTCGCCGGCGCGCTGCTCAGCGGTTCGGCATACGGCGCTTTTGAAGCGCTCCCACCGCGCGCACAACAAGAGCGCGCGGCAAAAAACGCTGCACGAATATCGACAGGCGAAATCCGAGGCCGTACACCGCAACCCGCTTTCCCCGCATCATCGCTCGGTACCCGTAGCGCGCCACCTCGTGCACGGTGGGCAGCGAATCGCTGTCCATGGCCTCGGGATGCATTCCCGCAGCGGCATGAAACGGAGAGCGAACGGGGCCGGGACACAGCGCGGTGACGGTAATCGAGGTGTGCGAGAGCTCCTCGGCGAGCGCTTGCGAGAGCGACAGAGCATAGGCCTTCGTGGCATAATATACGCTCATGAGTGGCCCGGGCTGAAAGGCGGCAACCGAGGCCACGTTGAGAATGCGCCCATCTCCTCGCCTCGACATCCCAGCCGCCACGAGGTGAAGCATGCGGGTAAAGCCGCCCACATTCAGCGCAATCATCCGCCGGTCGACCTCCCACTCTGTTTCTACGAAGCGGCCAAAGTCTCCGATACCGGCGTTATTGACGAGCACATCGATCGAACGCGCGGCGAGCGCGCTGCTCAGCGACTCGAGCCGGCCCTCGTCGGACAAATCCGCTTCGTAGATTTCAGCCCCCACGCCGTGGCGGGCCGCCTCTGCGGCAACCTCTTCGAGCATATCCTTCCGGCGGGCTACGAGGAGAAGGTCGTAGCCGTGTTCGGCAAGGACCTCGCAGAACGCGCGCCCGATCCCGCTGCTTGCCCCTGTGACGAGCGCCGTTGCACCCACTGCTTCCTCCTTGACGTGGGCACTCTACACGGTTGATAACACACTGTGCAACGCGCCCAATTCTTGTTTCTCGAGTCGTTTTTCGGCGGCTCTCACAAAGCTTTTGCCGAAGGTCTCGCAAAACACACTACCCACACCATCGACCTCATCACCCTCCCGGCGGCGTACTGGCGGTGGCGTACACGCACCGCGGCCCTGCAGTTCGCCGACCGTGTCGCAAAGCTACGCAATGCCGCACCTCCCTCGGTAGATACGGGCGCTCGCCCGCTGCGACTCAGCGAATACGACGGCATCGTTGCAACCGACCTCATGGATCTTGGCGACCTGAGAGCGCTTCTTGCCGGGCCGCCGATCCTCCTGTATGTGCACGAGAGCCAGTCGAGCTACCCACGCCCGGACGGAAGCCCTGCGGACACGGACACAGTCATGCGGGACGTGAGGAATGCCGTCTTTGCCGACCGCGTGCTTTTCAACTCCCATTTCCACCGCAATCATTTTCTCGAAGTCGCCACAGAGCTTGCCGCGCAAACACCCCAGGCGGGGCTCACCCCGATAGTAGCGTCGATCCGGGATAAGTCCGACGTTCTGTATCCGGGTTGCACGCTCAGCGATCTCAGCCCCCCGGGCGGCGGCCCCGCCGTGCCGGATTCCCCGGGCGGCGGCCCCGCCGTGCCGGATTCCCCCCTCATTATCTGGAACCATCGGTGGGAGTACGACAAGAATCCCGTGCCCTTCTTTCGCACCCTCAAAACCCTCTCCGAAGAAGGACTCGGTTTCCGCGTTGCCGTGGTCGGAGAGCAACCCGACTATATACCCCGTGAGTTCACCGATGCCTACACGGCTCTGTCCGGCCATATCGTAACGTGGGGATATCTCGAACGTCGCGAGGATTATGCGCGGCTGCTTTTGTCCGGCGACATCGTCGTTTCGACCTCGATGCAGGAAAACTTCGGCATCTCGATCGTGGAGGCAGCCGCAGCGGGGTGCGTGCCACTCGTTCCCAAACGCCTATCGTACCCCGAAATCATACCGCAGGAGTACCACGATCTCTGTCTCTACACCTCGAACGCTCAACTCGTTTCCCGCCTAAGAGCGTTTTTGACCAACGGCGTGCCGAGGGCGGCCGGTCTCCGTGAGGCGATGTTTGGATATGAGTGGTCACAGATGAGCGGCGCCTACGACCGCGAGCTCGAGGCTCTTCGGCGCCTTACTCGCCATTGAGCCGGGCAAGCACCCGATAGAGCCCTTGATGGCCGAGTTTTTCCCATCCGAGCGCCTTTGCCGAGACATAGAACTGATGAACGAGCGAAAGCCCCGGCATGGAGAGATTCATCCGCTCAGCCTCGGACAGCGCAATACCCATGTCCTTGACGAAATGCTCGATGTAGAAGCCGGGCTCGTAGTCCCCTGCCGCGATGCGCGGCCCAAGATTATTGATCAGAAAGGAGGACGCCGCCCCCTTTCCGATTACGGCAATCACACTCTCGAGGTCCAATCCCGCGCGGTAGGCGTAGAGCAGAGACTCCACGACGCCGATCATTGTACCGGCGACGAGCGTTTGATTGGACATCTTGGTGTGTTGCCCGGCTCCGGCTGGTCCCATGAGCCGCACGTTTTCCCCGAGCACCTCAAAGGCCGGCCGAACCTTCTCGAAAGACGCTTCATCGCCGCCAACCATGATCGCAAGCGTACCGTTTCGCGCCCCGACATCTCCCCCGGAGACGGGAGCATCGAGGGCGGAGACGCCACGGTTCGTTGCCTCTTCGGCAATGCGCTGAGCAAGTGAGGGCTCCGAGGTGGTCATGTCGACGAGCGTCACACCGGCATCACATCCTTCGAAAATACCCTGCTCGCCGAAGTAGACCTCTTTTACGTCATGCGGGTAACCAACGATGGTAAAAACGGCCTCCGCGCCCGAGGCCGCCTCGGCCGCCGTCGCGCACCATGTGGCTCCCTGCTTCTCGAGCTCAGCGGCTTTTGAGCGGGTCCGATTGTACACGGCGACCTCGTACCCCGCCGCAAGGAGGTTGAGACACATGCTTTTGCCCATTATTCCCGTACCAACCCATGCAATTCGCTTCATCAATCGACCTCCTGTTCCACGGGAAGCAGCGGGAGCTCGACATACACGTCCGTTCCCCTCGCTTCGTCGGTCTCGAACCAGATGCTTCCGTTGTGTGCGCGAGCAATAAGGCTCGCAATATAGGTGCCCAGACCGTTACCGGCTTTCTTGCCGGAGGTGGCATAGCGCTCAAAAAAGCGCTCGCGCACATTTTCGGGCACCGGCATCGTGTTGTGAATCTCAACAAGATAGGCGCATATCTTGCCGTCTTTTTCTTTCCTCGAGACATGTATGGAAACGGTATCTCCCGCGTTGGAGGCCTCAACGGCATTTCGCAGCAAGTTCGCAAACAGCTCTTCGAGGTAGATCACTTCCCCGTAAATCGGTAGGCTCGAGTTCCAATCGATATCCTCGCCATCCACGGCGTAGCTCAGCTCAACGGTGGACCCGGAAAGAATACTCGATAACTGGCTCTCTACTGCGCGAAACACATCCAGCAAATTGACCGGCTGCGGGTCGAGCTCGTAGCTTCCCTCCTCCATGCGAACGTAGTCCATTGAGCTCGATATCATCGTATCGAGCCGATGACCGCTGTCGCGAATGGCGAGGACGAGCTCACGTTGGCTCTCGGTCAGCTCATCGCGCAACAGCAGATCTGCTGCCGTGAGCATGCCGTTGAGCGGATTGCGTAGGTCGTGGCGCATCATGCGTTCCACTTCCTGCTTGGTAGCCTCGAGCCGTCTGCGCTCTTGGATCTCGGAGTGAAGCTCAGAGATCGTGTCCTGCAGCTCCCGTTCCATATGTTTGCGCTCGGTGATATTGACGACGAAGGTGACCTTCTTCGGCTCACCAAGGCTGTCCTGCAAGTACGCAGCATCTGCGAGTATTGCCAACGGCGACCCGTCTCTGCGGTGCACATTCCATTCGCCGCGCAGCTCACCTTCGGCGCCCTCCGCCCGGATAAACGCGTCATGCAAGTCGGTCAGGCGTTGTCTGTCTTTCTCGGGAACTACCACAGTAAAATGCTTGCCGAGGAGCTGTTCCGGACTGTAGCCGTAGAGACGGCAGTACTGTGGATTGACGTAATCGAAATGGCCGCTGCGGTTGGTAATGCACACGCCGATCGGTGTCGCATCGAGGATATGCCACAACCGGTTGCTCTCCGGAGAGATCGCTTGCGCCGCCTCAGAGAGCCCGCCTACATATTCAGTGCCGGCTTCTCTCTGACGCCCCCGTTGGTCGTGATGTTCGTCGTACGTAGTATCCGGCACGAGCCAACTCCGAATATCAATAAGCTGGTTACAACTGTAGCACGCACTCAGAGCTCGGCACAAGCACGGCCATAGGCCCTGCCAGAGTGACACCTGAGAGACGCCTCAAAACCGGTTATGTGGCCCGCGGCCCTTGATCTCCGTGGACCATTTCTGAACAATGCAGCCCTGCACCCGCACCGGAGATACACCAACGGCAAGAAGGACACCCATGAATCAAGATCAAGTAAAGGAACAACTCCTTCGTCTCGACGATGAAGGCGAGGACTTCTCGGTGACCTTTACCGGGAAAAAGAGCAAGAAGGCGAACGGTCTCTATTATCCGGATAGCCGCGAGATCATCATCCACAATCACAACTTCGACGACGACAATCAGCTCATGTACACGGCGATACATGAGTTTGCCCATCACGTTCATATGACCCGTTCCCCCGTGCCGGTGGGATCCCGGGCTCATACGATAGAGTTTCGTAATCTCCTACATGAACTACTCGAGCGCGCGGAAGAGCTCGATATCTACCGAAACATCTTTCGCACCAACGCCGAGTTTATGGCGTTGACCTACCGAATCCGCAGAGACTTTCTGAGCCCCAATGGGGAGCTCATGAAACAGTTCGGAGAGGCACTGGTTGAAGCCCAGCAACTTTGTGAGAAGTACCACGCCCGGTTCGAAGACTACGTAGAGCGGGTGCTTTCGCTCAATACGAAAAGCGCGAATACGATCATCAAAACACACTCCTATGACATTACCCCCGAAATCGGCTACGAAAATATGGCCACGGTAGCCGGTATCGCGGACCCGGACAAACGAAAGGAAGCCGAAGAGGCCTTTTCGGGAGGAAAGAGCCCCGACCGGGTAAAAGCGATGCTTCGTGAGAAGTCACAGGAAAACGAGGAAGAGCCTCGTAATAAGCTGTTAAAAGAGAAACGTCGCCTCGAGCGCACGATCCAGAGTCTGCAGGACAAGCTGCGGTCGGTGGAAGACCGAATTGAGCGTTACGAGACCTACGAGCAACCGCAGGACGAATACGAGAACATCTCACAATTCCCCACTTGATCAATCCACCGGCGGCGGATAGACTAAGGCCCACGTATGGCAAGCATGATTGATAAGCTCGAGTTTACGGAAAACGACGGCTCGGTAGGAAAGCACGATCTCACGCTTTACGCCCTATCGACCTGCGCATTCTGTAAACGCGCAATACAGTTTCTTCAAGACAACGACGTCAAGTTCCGCTATATCTACCTCGATACGATAAACCCCATGGTCAAACAAACCGTAAAGTCGGAGCTGAAGTCTCGCTACTCGAGCACTTCGGTGTTTCCCATTCTCGTTATAGATAACGAGGAAGCGGTGACCGGATTTTCCGAGGAACGGTGGCGGGAGATCCTCGACCTCGCCTCGTAACGGTCACGCGACTCGTCTACCGAAGGAAGCCGTATGGCTAAAAGCGAAAAAACATTCGAAGATGCGTATCGTTTCGTTACGATGGTCGCACAGCATAACGGGTGGGAGCTCAACAGCGACAAAGAGTTCCTCGAAGATCTCGTCAGCGGCTTGCGAACCAACTTCAACCGCTATGGCTACTATCTTTGCCCGTGTAGGGACGGGAGCGGAGATCGGGAAAAGGATCGCGACATTATTTGCCCCTGCGACTACAATGTGCCCGATCAGAAAGAGTACGGCCATTGTTTCTGCGCACTCTACTTCCGTAAAGGGTTCTTCGCAGAAGGGAACCGGCCCCAACCCATTCCGGAGCGACGCCCGGAGCACCTGCAGCTCGACTAACCGGTATGTCGCGCCTCCATCTGCTCCAAGATGCGCGACACCTCTGCAGCCAACTCTTGCGCTCTGTCGCTCATGAGCTCATAGTCGGCGGCCCGCGCCGATGCCTCGGTGGCCCGAGCCAGGGCCAGCGCCCGCTCAGCCATGAGAGTTCCGGTGGTATTTGCCAGCGAATGTGCAGCCTTTTGCACCTGCGCCGCGTCGCCGTCGCGCACGCCGCTGTTTAACAGCTCCAGGCGCTGCGGCGCTTCATCCCTGAAAATGGAGATAATTTCCTCGAGAACGTCCGGCGCGTCATCATACTTACTCTCGAGCTTAGACAGATCAAACGGTGTGAGCTCATCGAAATCTTCGGACATACTCGGACCACCCTTCACGTATTTTCGGCTAATAAAAGCTCTTCAGCTCCTGAACCGGAGCCTTCTGACTACGTCTGCGACGATAACGTGGATTGTAATCAACGCGCGGCAGGCCTGTATACCCTTACCATCGCTCACTATCGTCCGGCTCCACCTCGCTCAGCGACGCCGAACTCGCGCGCATCTTCTGTGCGGCCTCGTCCCAATTCTTCGCTCGCCTGTTACCCGGACCAGTTGCCCGATTCGGAGAGCAAACGTGCTTCGACAAGTTTTCTGAAGCGCCGCAGCTCAGCGGAGTCCGGTTCCGCCTCGAGAGCCGCATCACAGTCAGACAACGCTTTCTGATAGTCTCCAATGTCGAAGTAGACTTGCGCCCGGGCAAAAAGAGAATCGAACTCGCCGACCTCGAGCTCGAGACACCGATTCAGATCGGACAGCGCTCGGCGGTAGTCACCTTGCAGACGGTGCACCATACCGCGGTAGTAATACGCCTTCCAGTTGTCATCATCCAAGGAGAGGGTTCGAGAAAAGTCCTCTATCGCACGGGAATAATCGGAAAGGGCAAAATACGCCATTCCTCGGTGGATCGAGACAATGGCCTGGAGATGGGCTTTGTCCTCGGTCTTCAGTATCTCGGTGTAGAGCTCGACGGCTCTCTCAAAGTCTCGCCGGTTATGCGCGTGGAGCGCGTTGAGAAGCTGCGCCTCGGTGGCGTCGGCGACCGTGCTCAGACGCGCCGGATCCATGAGATCGGGAGCATTGAGCCTCTCAATATGGGTCACCTCGGAGTCTTCCTCGCCGCGGTCAAAGGGCAGACCCGATGCGTGTTGAATCTGTGACCAGAATTGGCGTCGGCGCTTGGAAAGCTCATGGTGGAGGCTGCGATGGTAGTCCCTCACCTCTTGAAAAATGAGGTCGGCAAGGGTGAGGTTCGCGTTCAGCGCCGCGAGCTTGCGTTTGAGGTGTTCTTCGAATGGTGCATTCTCGGCTTTGTAGACGAGCTCGTGTTCGACCTCGGCCCACGCATCCTGCAAAATCGTGCGGAGTTGGATTTCGCACACCGCCTCGACGTCCACGTCCGCCGCGGCTAGGTCCGATTCGGGAATCCGCACGAGCAAATGCGTAGACTCGTAGCCAAACTCGCGCGAAGAAAACTCGGTGCCCTTTCGCTCGACCTCGATGACCTCATACATCTCGGATAAGAGTTTCTCCACGTGGGTGAGGTCACCGAGAAAAGCACACACTACCCGTACGCCGAACAGGTCGGGCACACGCACGACACCCGGCCCCTCGGCTTCGGTGGCGGCGTCGGGTTGGCTTTCCGTATCTGCGCCGGTGCTACGCACCCGCGCAAGAACTTTCGCGTAGAGGCTGTCAAACGATTTGACCCTGGCCTTTATCGTAGGGTGAAGCTGCCCGTTTTCGAGGGTTTGCCGGATACGTTCCCGCACGTTTTCGAGCGTGCGGTGGTAGAGGGGCTCTCGTTCTTGGTACCGAGCTTTAAGGTCTGTGCGACCGGCAAGCGGAATCTCAATGCGGTTCATGCAAGCACTATAACACGAGCTTAGCCGCTCGTGGTTGCCAGCCCATACAACTCGAAGCGATCTCGTACCCCAAGCTTTCGATACCCGTTGGCGCGGTGCTTCTTTACCGTTACCGCAGCTATCGACAGACGCTCGGCGACCTCCGCCGTGCGTTCACCGTTGAGAGTGAGCTCGAGAACTTCCACTTCGCGGGCGGTAAGGCGGGTTGAGCGCACCACGGGCGCGGGCAGCCACTTCCACGGGTGGCCATGAGCACTTTTTCTCGGAACACGTTTCAATAGCGCCCCTTGGGCGACCACGGCTTCGGCCCTTTCTCGCGCGGCGGGTCCGCGGCTCTCACCACCGCTCACGGCATCGCGCAGTACACAGACGAAGCCGAACACTCGGTCGTAGGCGCTAACAGCCGAGACGGAAGCTTCGAACACAAGCTCATCTTCGAAGCGACTCACTAATGGGATGAGGACGATCCGTTGTCTCGACTCACGCACGTGACTCTTCTCGGAACCAATGCACCGAAAGGCAGCGGCTATCCGAGGATACGCCACCTCAGAGACAAACGCCGATAACGGCGTCCCCCGCTTGATGCCACCAGTTCCAACCAGTCTGCGGCTCAAGGCCGCTTCCATGTACTCAACACCCAACTCCTGGTCGAGTATCACGACGTGGTCACCGGCGACGCGGAGAAACGCTCTTGCCGATAGGTAGTCGAGGCGCCGCGCGGTGCCGGCGGCGGTTTCCTTCATGACGGTTTCATCGGAGAGAAGGAGCCGGTCCAGTGCCGCATCGAGCTCTTTGCTGGGCTCGACGCCACGACTTCTTCCGTCGGTCGAGAGCACCGGCTCTGCGGCAATGAAGCGAGAGAAACTCTCGAGGAAAGACTGAAGCCCGCGTCGCGGCACCTGCTCGGTGAACAGCAAACACAGACATATCACCGGCAGTTCCGCGGTAAGTTTCCCGATACCCCGGGAGAACTCAACTGCGGCGGCCGCGGAGCCGAGAGCACCGAGGACGAAGTGAAGATCTACGACAACTCGAACCGCTCTCGTAGAAGGCCTGCCGCGCCACGACTGAACCGCGTGCCGTATCTCCCCTACTACCCGCTCGGCGTCGAGCGGGCCCCGTCTGACAAAGTCTTCCCCCGGCATGCTTCGATAACGCTGAGGCTTCTCCGCCACGGCGACATGATCGATAAGTGATTTTGCAAAGGAGGAAGACCGTTCGTCGAGGACCGCTATGACTCGCTCTTTTTCCTCCGCGCCCGACAACACGAACTGAAGAACCGCATGCATCCGTTCCGCGCTCGTGCGGTACAAACACAAGATGCTTTCCCCTCCGTCGAGCGCGGACGGTAAATACATGAGTTAAATTGTACGTTATACTCTGTGAAGTATCAAGAAGTCTGTTGATAGATTTTCGCCAAGCTCCCGCATGAAGGACAGTTAGCGCGAGGTTCGGCCTAAAGACGTTGTTTCGTCGCACCATCTCTTACCCGCAGAACGGTTTAGCGCGGGTTTATCAACACGGTGGTAGATACGTTACATGTT
This sequence comes from Spirochaetia bacterium, assembly GCA_041686235.1. Lineage (GTDB taxonomy): Bacteria > Spirochaetota > Spirochaetia > DSM-27196 > PWMO01 > JAAAOH01. The sequence goes on from JAWLED010000008.1 coordinate 54,405, forward strand.
ACCGGCGTTCGTCGAACATTCGCGAGAGCTCGTCTCGAACCTGATCGAGAACACCTTCGTACTGTTCTCGCAGCCTACCGAGATTATCCTGCAATGCCTTGCTGAACTCAGGGTCTGAGGCCGGATCCATCTGGACCTGTGTGCCGTATTGTTTGGAGAGCTGCTCCTCCCTCTGACGCATACGCTGCGAGTACTGATTTCGAATCGACTCAATGAGCTCTTTTCTGTTGTCAAGATACTGCTTCAACAGACTATGCAGTTGCTGAAACAGGTATTGCAGCTCCTTCGTGTTGCCGAGAATGACCGCAAGACCGGCCCGCAACGGCTCGACGCGCTCGAGCTCTTCCTCAGCGGTGGGGAGGGAGATGCTCGTCAGAACGACTTGAAAGAGCCCCTCCTCGACCCAGGCACGCTGCTCCCCGGAGTATTGCTTCAACTCCTTTTTCAAGTCGAAATCACTTTCTTCCTGTAGGCGTGTAGCCAGCCGCTTGCCGATATTGCGGTGCTCGTGCGCTTCTACCGTCTTGGGATCCGTTTTGACGTCCTTCGTTTTCTCGAGTGCCAGCTCCAGCGCGCTTTTTATCTCACCCACAGAATCCTCCTTCGAGGCGTGCCTCTCGTTGCGTTCAGATATCGTGCGGTATATGGGTACCGATCCCGTATGACAAACATAACAAAAACGAGGCGTCATGAGAAACGCCGGCGATAGAGCGCTCGTTGTTCGGTGAGAACAGCATCCAAGCGAACGTCCCGGTCATCGCGCGGAACCGCTTCTACGAGCTGCTCTTCGAAACACACCCCGAGTGCGAAAAGCGATGAGCGGTACCGACCAAGGAATCGGTCGTAGTATCCCCGCCCGCGGCCGAGGCGATAACACGAAGGGTCAAAGGCAATTCCCGGCACCACGACGAGAACGGGAGCATGCTCTGAGGGCTCGGCATGCGGGAGCTCTTGCGGCGGCTCATAGATTCCGAGGCTGCTGCGCTCGAGAGGTTGATCATCCCGTCCAACAACATGGAATTGCAACTCGTCCCCCACCACTCGAGGCAACGCCAGCATTTTGCCGTGTGAGAGTGAGGTGCTGCGGATTTCCGCGGTCTGCACCTCACGCGACAACGATACGAAACAATAGATACTTTTGGCCTCTCGCCAAAACGTAGTCGCAAAAAGGCGTTTGTGGATTTCCGAGCTTCGCCTCGATATGTCTTCCAAGGAAAGCGCTCGAAGTGTGGCGTTTACGTGCGTTCTCAGCTCAGCTTTCGCACTATTCATGTGCCGTATCCGGGGTTTTCGAGCCGCGGCTCCCTTGCCGGAAAGCTTGCGACCGAGACTCTTTTGAGGGTGAGCTTTCGCTTTCACCCCCATTCTTGCTCTCGCTGTTACTCCGGCTCTCGCCACCCTCGACCTGCGCGGTCCTCGACGACAAGGTGGCGATGGCCCACACGAAACGCTGAGCGACCGTAACCCCGGTGAGCGCCGCCATTGCATAGGCCGACAGCACATAGTAGTCGGGGAAGGCAATAAAGAGTGTGTAAAATACGATGGTCTCGCTTCCCTCAATGATTCCGGACGGCATGTAAATGCTTGTCTGGGACCTCGGGAGCCCTTCGGCGCGCCGTTTCTCCATCAATGCGGAGAGGTACATCCACGATGAAATGTTAACGTAGAATGCGGCAAATAGCGTTACTGTGGCAATGAGGACGTCCGGGGTTGGAAACGTAATAGCAATTCCAAGCGGGATGAGCGCATAGGCTATCACGTCGAGTAACATGTCGAGGTAGCCGCCGAAGTCGGTTTGCTTGCCCGAACGCCGCGCTACCGCACCATCGAGTCCGTCGAGAAGGCGCCCGAGGAGCCACAGCAGCGCGCACAGCAGCAATTCCTCGGTGAGCAAGCAGAAAAATGCGATTACACTCACACCGAACGCTACGAGCGTGACCGTATTCGGATGCACCCGGTTCGCCAGGGCGGAGGCGGGAGCTGAGATGATTCTTTCCTTCACAGGTCGCAGCATCCGGTCGAGCACAACGGTATCCTACCGGAGGCCCTTCGGCCGGTCAATTC
>JAWLED010000166.1:0-3413 GCA_041686235.1 Spirochaetia bacterium
TCTTCTTGACTCATGAGGCCACCCGTCGACCCAAAACAGGAATTCGACCGACACAGTGCCGGATCCGCGGATGGGAAGGCCACACGCAATGCTTCCCTCTCGTCCATTCGCTCAATGTAGACGCCCACCGAAGTCGGGAAGCGCACAGATCACTGTGAGGAATCGAATGCCGGTCCAAGATTGGGCGCTACACCCGGAAACCTCCAGTGATGCGTGGACCTAATCCGGGGAAATGGACAGTCGGTAACGTTTCTTAATGAGGCAACACGGCCGGCCAGAGTAATTGTCGTTAGATATCGGTTCCTTGCCGCAGGTGAGCAAGGTAGTCCTCGAACAGGACGGTCCTGTTTTTCTTGCGCTCGTCGAGCGCGTGTACGATTTCCGCCGCCTCAAGGACACGCATGGCCTTGGCCGCCGCAGGCCGCGAGCAGTCGAGGAGCTCCATGGCCCGGTTCACCGTGAGAATTGGGTGGTCTGGAAGAAGTTCGAACAGACGGAGGCTCAACACGGTCGCGTCGTCGCGGGCGAGGAGCCGATTTCGGTTCTCGCCAATGATGACGTGAAGCCGGCGCGCGGTGGCGACGGCCTCGTCAGCGACCTCCGCCACGCCCTCCAGGAAGAACGACAGCCATCCCTCCCAGTCGCCCTCGTCACGTATCGCTCTGAGCCGCCGGTAGTATTCCTGACGCTGCCTTTTGAGGAATAGGCTCAGATAGAGAAGAGGCCGGGTGAGTAGATCCCAGTGCCGCAGTAGTAGCGTGATGAGCAGGCGTCCGATACGGCCGTTGCCGTCGAGGTACGGATGCAGCGTCTCGAGCTGCGCATGGAGGAGTCCTACCCGGATGAGTGGCGGAAGCTCACTCTCGTCGTGGATTGCCCGTTCGAACTCGCTGAGGAGCGCGCCGAGTCGATGCGGGGGTGGAGGCACGAACGCAGCGTTGCCCGGACGTGTCCCGCCGATCCAGTTCTGCGAGCGCCGTACTTCGCCCGGCTGTTTCTGGGCGCCGCGTGCACCCCTAAGCAGCCTTGCGTGCGCCTGCGACAGGAGGCGCATTGAGAGGGGCAGGCCGTCTGCTCGCCCGACCTCGTCCCAGGTGAAGTTGAGCGCATCGACGTAACCGCAGACCTCCTCAACGTCTGCGTCGGCCGGCGCCTCCCCGGAGGCCTCGACCTCGAGCAGATCCATCAGCGTTGCCTGCGTCCCTTCGATCTGCGCCGAGAGCACCGCTTCCTTACGAACGAACGCGTATACAAACCACTCGACCGACGGGATCAGGTCCCCCGCCAATTCAAGCAACCGTAGACTCTCGTTCGCCCGGCCTAGCAGCGAACTGAGCTCGCCGCCGAGGTCGAGTGGGGGATCCTTGGGCGGCAGAGGATGGGGAATGAAGGCCTCGACTGACTCCCCGGCCACGGTGCTGCGTTCAAAGGTGCCGGTTACGCGTTTCATGGGCCCTCAAAAATAAGCGATCGCTTCCTCTGAAAGGCCGACACTAAACGGTCGCTTCTTTTTGGTCAACGCGACAATGCGAGTGTTTCTTTTGCAGCACAGGGAAGCGGCCCGCCGCTCTAACTGAAGGTCTAGGTGTGGAGATTCTCGGGCCTCTGTGGGCGATGAAGGGTTGTGGTGGTCAAGTGATTTCGGACACCACGTTAGGTGGATTGGCTGCCGTTGGTTGCTCGTAGACGCTGGGAGGCAGGTAGCCCAGCGTCGAGTGGATGCGAACGGTGTTGTAGAACCGAGCGATGTAGTCCACGATATCCCGCCGCGCCTCGCCGTGGTTCGCGTAGCGGCGCTGCCAGACGCGTTCCGTCTTGAGGCTCAGGAAGAAGCGCTCGACGACGGCATTGTCCCAGCAGTTACCCCGGCGACTCATGCTCGCCTGGATCTGGTGCCGGGCCAGCAGCCGCCGCCAGGCGGCGCTGGTGTATTGGCAGCCCTGGTCGGAGTGCAGCAGCAGTCCCCGCTCCGGTTGGCGCTGCTCCAGCGCCATGCGCAGGGCCTCGCAGGTCAGGCTCGCCGGCATCTGCCGATCGAGGGCCCAACCGATGACCTTGCGCGAGTACAGGTCGAGGATGACCGCCAGGTAGCTCCAGCCGGTGGCGGTTGGGATATAGGTGATGTCGGACGCCCACGCCTGGTTCGGGCCGGCCGGGGTGAACCCGCGGTTGTGGAGAGACGAAGGCCTCCGACGCACCGCACGACGGCGCGATCAACGGCGAAGTACTAGCGTCGAGGCAATCAGGTCATGCAGGCCCTGCTTGCGGCGAGTGAACGCCACCATCAGAAAGCCGATGAACAGGATCAGGGCGGAAAGGATCTTGGACCAATAGCGGGCATTGGCCCGGCCGAAGCCGATACGGCTGCCATCCAGATCCGTCACCCGCAATCCGAGCATCCGCTTACCGGGGGTGGCTTGCCAGCCGGACGATTCGAACACCGTCCAGTACAGCCACGCGATCACAATGCCAAGGAGTTGGCCGAGCCCTTCCGCCCCGGCTTCAATCTCCTGCCCCGTCGCGGACCCCATCATCATGAGCCCGTACACGAACCCAATGGGCAGGACGATGAGCAGCGTTACGATCAAGGCGAGGACGTAGTCGATCACCCAAGCCAACAAGCGATACCAAAAGCCCGCGTAACGTAGATCCGTAGCGGCATCGCCCGCCGAACCGGCTTCGTGATGCATCACTCCTGACCCACCCCCTGCAGGGACAACCGGCCCGCGCGTTCCCGAGGCCTCCGCCACCGACAACGCCGCACCGCATTTCCCGCAGAACCTGGCGCCTTCGACTACCGGCGCGCCGCATTGCGTACAGAACCTCTCCATGTTCAGTTCTCCTTGTCGTCCGTACGTAGCATTTTCTATCGACGATAGTCGGACATTCCATCCAACCGCCGACCCCTTATGGGAAAGCGGAAAATGAAGATCATGGATGTCGCCCGCGCCACCGGGCTCCACCGCAATACGGTCTCCCTCCTCTACTCTACAAGGAGGAGGCCGTTCGCATCGAGATCGACGCCATGGACAAGCTTTGCGAGCTGTTCAATTGCTCGGTTGGCGAACTCTTCGAATACATCCCGGAAGGGGATGGCGAAACACAGTGACCACGTTCTCGGCACCGAAGTGCGGAACAGATCCTGATGAAAGGGGAGTTAGCTCGGCGGTGGCCACGCACGATGGCGCGGCTGCACGAAACGGTGGGAGGCCTTCAGCGAACATGCCCTGGGCACCGAATGGGCACGGCGTGGGCACGAGTTGGGCACGGTGCCCAAACGAGAAAGGGGCTGCCGAGGCAACCCCTTGAATTGTTGGTGGCTACGCCCTGATTCGAACAGGGGACCCCATCATTATGAGTGATGTGCTCTAACCAGCTGAGCTACGTAGCCACGCGGGCTGCGAATTCTCCGG
>JAWLED010000167.1:0-3411 GCA_041686235.1 Spirochaetia bacterium
TGGGGACGGAGGAAGCGCTGCAAGGCGCGCGAACGCCGGCACGTGCGAGCGCCGGACTGCCGGGTTGCACCAGACCGCGAGGGCGCGAGGGACACGGAGGGTGCGGGCGGCGTCGCGCCGCCCGCAGTCGGGCACCGGGCGGTGCCCGACCGAAGCGAAGCGGAGCCCGCAGTGGCCCGACCCCGCCCACCTCGCGAGAGGCGCAGCCGCCCACGGCTGTTCGACGCGGCGGCGGGCCGGCCTGCGGCGGGGGCGCGCCCCGGCTCTGTGCTTGTCGGTGGTGAAGGCGGTGTAGCGGGCTTCGTGCTTAAACCTCCGAGAAGCGCATGACGAACGCAGTGTGGAGGCATTAAACTACGGGGTAAATGTGGGAATTACGGGAACTGGAGCACGCAATAGAGCGACTCGATTCGAACGCGTATGCGGAGTTTCGCCGCCGGTTTTTGGAACACGACGCAGCTCGGCAGGGAAATAGCCGAGATTCTGAGACCGGTCGGGCGAATGAGTCGCACATACCGCACGGCCGTGAGAGCGGCCGACCCGACCGGGGCGGCGAGAGGCTGGGGAATGTCACTCAGAGGTTTGGGGAACCGATTGAGGACGAACAGGGCAGGGTAACGTTTGATGTCCTGTTTGATATGTACCCCGATGCTACGGTCCTTATCGACCTGGAAACGGAGTTGCCGGTACAGTTCAATACGCTCGCCCATCAGCAGCTCGGCTACTCGGCCGAGGAGTTCGCGGGTCTTCGAATCTCCGATTACGAAGCGGTAGAGACTGCGGAGGAAGTGGCCGAGCATGTGCAGAAGGTCATGCAAAACGGGCGAGACGACTTTGAGACCCGTCATCGACGCAAAGACGGCTCCGAGATTGATGTACATGTTTCGGTGATTCTGCTGGAGTTAGTTGACAAGCCCCATTTGCTTGGGGTCTTTCGCGATATTTGCGCACAGAAGGCGACCCAGCGGGAGCTGGAGGCAAGCGAGAAACGATTTCTTGATGTTGCGAATGCCGCCGGAGAATATATCTGGGAGATCGACCCCGAGGGTAGATACACGATCGTCACTCCGCCCGTAGAGCCTCTTCTCGGCAGACCGGTCGAAGAGATCGTCGGCAAGTCGCCCTTCGAGTTCATGCCGCCCGAGGAGGCGGGGCGAATACGCGCATTGTTACAGGATTGGGCCAAAGACGTGGAGCCCTGGCAAGGGCTCGAGCACAAGTCGCTGCGCCCCGACGGTAGCGTGGTCTATCAGCGGGTCAGTGGCCTTCCCATCTTGGACGAGAGCGGGGAGCTCATTGGTTTTCGGGGGACCGGTCGCGACATAACTGCTGAGAAAGAGGCAGAGATCGCACAGCGGCAGCTCACCGAGCGCTTGCGCTTGGCTACCTCAACGGCCAACCTGGGCATTTGGGAACTCTCACTGAAAACGAACCGTTTGGAATGGGACGAGGGGATGTTCCGCATCTACGGTGCCGACGAGGCTGCATTTGGCCATTCGGTTGACGACTGGGTATCGGCGCTGACCCCGGAAACGCGGGAACAAGCTCAGGCCGCCATCGAGCGGGCCAAGCTAACCTTCGAGCCGTATCAGTCCGAGTTTCAGATCCGGCGGGGCGATGGGGAGATCCGATCGATCAAAGCGGTGGCTCGCGCAATCCGCGGACCGGATGGGAGCGCAGAGCGAATTGTAGGGATCAACGAAGATATTACCGAGCGAAAAGAGCTCGATTCTGCCATGGAAAGGGCGCAGGAGGAGGCCGAACGCGCCAACCGCGCGAAGAGCGAGTTTCTTGCAAACATGAGCCACGAGATTCGCACGCCGATGAATGCGGTTATCGGTCTCAGTCAGCTACTGCTCGAAACCCCGCTGAACGAGCAGCAACAGGACCATCTCAACAAGATATATAAGTCCTCACGGCTATTGCTGGAAATCATCAATGACATCCTGGACTTCTCCAAGATCGAATCGGGGAAGCTGGAGCTCGAAGAGAGGAGCTTCGAGATCGAGGAGCTCTTCGATCAGATGAAGACGCTATTCGGCTCGGCCGCCTCGGAAAAGGAGCTCGAGCTGGTGTTCCATATCCACCCCGAGGTGCCCCCCGCGTTCATCGGTGACTCGCTGAGGCTGGGGCAGGTGCTTACAAACTTGCTCAGCAATGCGATCAAGTTTACCAATCGGGGCGGCGTGGAGTTGGATATCGAGCTGGTCGAGCGCGGCGAGAGGGAGGCAACACTCTACTTCAGCGTAACCGATACGGGAATCGGCATGAGTGAAGCTCAGCAGGCGAAGTTGTTTGAGTCCTTTGCCCAGGCTGATACAACCACAACCCGGAAATACGGAGGCACCGGACTGGGGCTTGTGATTAGCCGCAAGCTCGTGGAGGCGATGGGAGGCGAGCTGAAACTGACCTCACAACCGGATGTAGGAAGTCGCTTTTTCTTTACCATTACCTTGCCGATTTGCGACCGGCTCGCCGACACCGTCAACTGCCCTGAAACCACCGGTCGCCGCGTGCTCATCGTCGATGACCATGACGCCGCACGCCAGGTATTGCGCGAGATTCTGCATCGGTGCGACTACGTTGTCCAGGAGGCGGTGAGCGGTGAGGCGGCCATAGAGAAGGTGGAGGCGGCCGAGGTCGCCGGGCAGGCGTTCGACTTTATCCTCATGGACTGGCGGATGCCCGACGGAATGGACGGGGTGGAGACCACGCGGCGCCTCGAACAGATGCGACGAGACGGACGGCTCGAGCAGACGAAGACGCCGATACTCATGGTAAGTGCCTTCAGCGAGGAGGACACCGGGATCAATAAGGGCGAGGTGAGCGATTTCCTTACGAAGCCGGTGACCGCGTCGACTCTCTTTGACGCGCTGGTGCGCGCTGAGCGAGGCGATGTCGAGACCACGAGGCACCGCCGGTTGACGAAGGCTCCCTCGTTGGCCGGCAAGCGGGTGTTGTTGGCGGAAGACAATGAGACGAACCAGGAGGTGGTCCGGCAGATGCTGGAGAAGACCGGTGCCGAGATCGTCGTGGCCGAAGACGGCACGCAGGCTCTCAGGCGAGTTGAACAGGAGCACTTCGACCTCATCCTCATGGATTTGCAGATGCCGGAGATGGATGGCTTCGAGGCCACCTCACACATCCGCGCGTTGGGACGGAGTGTGCCGATTGTTGCGCTCTCTGCGGCCGTCATGCGCGAAGACAAAGAGCGCGCGTACGCGGTCGGCGCGAACGATCACTTGGGAAAGCCCGTGGAGAGTGAGGTCCTCTATCGCGTGATGGGCGACTTGTTGGAGTCGGAGAGGGAGTCGGAGAAGGGGGCCGGCGGCGGCGGCGGCGTTCTTGGGGACGGAGGTGGCGGCGGCGGCGTTCTTGGGGACGGAGGTGAGACTGCGGAGAGGCGGTCGG
>JAWLED010000070.1:0-1730 GCA_041686235.1 Spirochaetia bacterium
ATGGAGAGTCCTTTTCGCGCCATTTCGACAACGTTGGTACGTGCCGGGCCGGGGGCCGGCTCGAAGTACTTGCCGGTGTGTCCGTGAAAATAGAGCGCATTTCCGTTTTTGTTGACCAACACCGATGGTGCGGCAGTTTCAAGAATGAATCGCTCGGTTTCCCGTTTGATCTGCAGTGCTTGCGGTGTCTCCTCGGGCCGCTGTTCGGGTTGTGCCTTAGTAGAGACCCCGGAGCGAAGAGAGCTGAACTCGAGCTCGGTCACGGAGTGGGTGTGTTGCCGGCCGGGCTTGAGACGGTATATGCGAGCCGTTTTATCGAGGCTCTCAAAGGCGTCCGAAAAAGGGGCCACGCTTTCAGAGTTTCCGAGCATCAGAACTCCCTCGCCGTTAAGGCCGTAAAGGATTCTATTGAGCACGGTCTTCTGCGCAGTTGGTTTCAAGTAGATGAGCACGTTGCGGCAACATACCAAGTCGAGCCTCGAGAAGGGTGGGTCCGACGTTACGTCCTGGATTGCAAAGGCTATGCTTCCACGAATACTCTGTTTTGCCCGATAGCGTCCATCGGTCTCGGTGAAGTAGCGGCTGAGTCGCTCCTTCGAGACGTCGGCTTCGATGTTTTTCGAGAATACCCCGCGTCGAGCCATCGTGATGGCCCGGTCATCGAGGTCGGTGGCATATATGCTGACGGTCGGATGTACACCGGTGGCTACAATTGCCTCTTGGATGACGATCGCCACCGAGTACGCCTCTTCTCCGGTGGCGCACCCCGGAACCCACACCCGGAACTCCTCGCCACGATGGTGCGGGAGGTACTCGTCGATGAGCACGCGTTTGAGGCGCTCGAAGGCGTCGAAATCTCGAAAGAAGTTCGTCACCCCGATCAGTAAGTCACGAAAGAGCTCCCGAGCCTCCTCGGTGTTTTGCCGCACATAGGTAACGTAGTCGGCAAGCGTATCGATGCGGTGCAGTGACATGCGCCGCTGGATGCGCCGATCGACGGTGTTCTCTTTGTAGGCGGAAAAGTCGTGGCCAATTTTGTTTCTGAGGATTCCGAGCAGCTTCTCGCGAGAGGCCTCGGGGTGCGTCTGATCGGTGAACACGTTCTTCTCGCGCGCCGCGGCTGCTTTTCGCGCGAACACGGAGATGTGTGCCGGCATGTCACCCGGCTCGAGCACGAGATCGGCCAGGCCCTCGTCCACCACGCTTTTGGGCATCGTCGGGAATGAGGCCGAGTCCGGAGATTGCGCGATGATAAGGCCGTTATTCTCTTTCACCGCTCGTGAACCAAGGGTGCCGTCGGTGTTTGCTCCGGACAAGACAACGGCAACACTGCGCCCGTCGGCTTCTGCGGCGAGGCTTCGCAAAAAGTTATCGATGATCATCGTTCCGGGAAGTGTTGCCTCTTCGCTCAGACGGATTGTTCCCTCGGAGAGGTTGATGGCACGGCCCGGTGGTGCAACGACTACCGTATTGGCGTCATACAGAGCCCCGTCTTCGGCTACGAGAACTTCGCGCTGCGTATGTTTTGCGAGAATTCCCGAGAGCATTTCCTTCTCGGAGTCATTGGACTGGTGCTGCACGACAAACACCGTGCAGTGCTCTTCGTCGGGGAGATTGTCGAGAAATTCCGTTATAGCGCTGAGGCCGCCCGCTGACGCGCCAACCCCAACCAAAACCGGCTCGGTCCCCGTCTTTTCCTTCATAATTCCTTCCTACAGAGGACCCGGTAC
>JAWLED010000070.1:1830-14941 GCA_041686235.1 Spirochaetia bacterium
CGCCCGCCCGCGCCCGGCGGCGGTGCTCGGCGGTGGGCCGCGCCCGGCCGCGAAATCACAGAAAAAACTTGTTAATACAATCGATGTGCATTACTATTTCAATCATGGAAAGGTTGTCTGTGCGCACAGGTATGCGCAGTGCAAGATCGACTCGCGCGGGAGCCGTCACCGCACTCTTTGTGGTGGTGGCCGCCGGCGCTGTGGCGGCCCCGCAGGCGGAGCTCTGGCCCCGGTGGGAGGCGCACGATCCGGATTCCACCAAAGAGGTTTCTCACGATGAGTGGGGAACATTTCTGGACACGTATCTCGTTACCGACCATCCCTCCGGTGTGTACCGGGTACGGTACAGCGAGGTCGGCGGCGAGGATCGCAACGCGCTTCAAGGATACCTCGACCGGCTTCAGTCGGTTGCGGTGTCGGAGCTCAACCGCGACGAGCAGCTCGCCTACTGGATCAACCTCTACAACGCGGCAACCGTCGAGCTCATCCTCGAGCATTATCCGGTGGATACCATACGAGATATCGGAGAGGGGATGTTTAGCCGCGGGCCCTGGGACGACGAGCTTTTGGAGATCGAGGGAGAGGACCTCACGCTGAACGACGTCGAGCACAGGATCATACGTCCTATCTGGCAGGATGCGCGCATCCACTACGTGGTCAACTGCGCGAGCATCGGCTGCCCGAGTATGTATCCGGAACCGCTAACCGCCGAGAACTGGGACCGAGTCTTCGAGGAAGCGGCCGTTGACTACACGGGCCACCCGCGAGGGGTCAGCTTCGACGACGCTCGGCCCGTGCTTTCTGAGATCTACAACTGGTACTCGGAGGACTTCGGCGACTCGTTCGAGGGGGTGGTGAATCATCTCGAGCGCTACGTTGATGACGACACCGCAGCGAGGCTGCGGGAGTTCGACCGACGGGTGCGCTATGAGTACGACTGGGCGCTCAACGAGCCGTAATGAGCGACAAATGGTGTTTGAATGAGCACGCAACCTATGAAATCTAAACCCGGCGGCCGTCCGGGCGACGGGATCCGCCGGGTACGTCCGGGCGGCGGGAGCCGCGGGGCACGCCCGGGCGGCGGGGGCCGCCGGGGCGGCTGGAGCCGCCTCTACAGTGGAGTCGGGATCGGAACGCTCCTGTTGTTGTGGGTCGTGGTGGCGCACCTCGAGGTGGTAAGCGAGCTCTTCGTGCCGCGGCCGAGCAGCGTGGCCGAAGCCTTCCTGCAGGTAAGTGTCGACGGCTATCGCGGCGGGACCCTGCTCGAGCACCTGGCGCGGAGCATGGCGCGGCTGTTGAGCGGATTCGGACTGGCGGCGGTCACGGCAATTCCGCTCGGCTTAGTCATGGGCTTCAGTACGCCGTTGAGGCGGATCATCGACCCTCTCATCGAGCTCTACCGGCCGTTGCCGCCGCTTGCCTACTACACCCTTCTTATCGTGTGGCTCGGAATCGGCGAGGCGTCGAAAATTGCGCTGCTCTTTCTTGCCGCGGTCCCCCCGTTGGTCATCAGCGCGATGGCCGGCGTGCGCGCGATCAGCGCTCAACGTATCGAGAGCGCCTATGCGCTCGGGGCCACTCGCCGACAGGTGTTGATGCACGTTGCCTTTCCCTCGTGCCTGCCCGACATTTTCACCGGCCTGCGGGTCGGGATCGGCTTTGCCTACACGACGCTGGTGTCCGCGGAAATCGTTGCCGCCGCTGCGGGAGTGGGGTGGATGGTGCTCGATGCAAGCAGATTTTTGAGAACGGATATCATATTCGTGAGTATTTTCGTGATGGCGCTGACCGGGTGGGGGCTCGACAGGCTTATACGGCTTGCCGAGCACCTTCTCGTGCCATGGCGAGGCCATGGGTAATCATTTGAACCGCCACGAATCGAGGAGTTTCCATTTATGATCTCATCCCGGCACCGATTGGTGCTTTCACTGACTGCAGCGGCCGTAATCGCCTGTGTGGCGGCAACGCCGGTTCTCGCCTCCGGAAGCGAGGAACAAGACGCGCTCGACGAGGTCGTCATCGGCTTTCAGTCGATACCCAACGGCGAAATCGTGGCCAAAAATCTGGGTTGGCACGAGGAGAGCTTCGAGGTGCCCGTTCGGTGGGTGCAATTCAACTCCGGCAGTGAGCTCAACAGCGCGATCGCCGCCGGAAGCGTTCACCTCGGGCTCGGGGGGAGCTCCACCACCGTCGCGGCAATCGCGCAAGGCGTCCCCGCACAGGTGATCTGGATCTACGATATCATCGGAGACAATGAGGCGCTCGTCGTGCGAGACGGAGCCGGCATTGAATCGGTTGAGGACTTGGAGGGGCGGAGGGTTGGAGTACCGTTTGGTGCCACAACCCACTACCATCTGCTCGTTGCCCTGAGGCTTTTTGATGTGGACCCCTCCACGGTCACGGTTATGGACCTTGCCCCCTCGGATATGCGTGCAGCGTGGCAGCGCGGCGATATCGATGCCGGGTTCGTGTGGGAGCCGACCCTCGCGGCGATGCTCGATATGGACGGGGAGGTGCTTATCTCCAGTCGCGAGATTGCCGAGGAGGGATTCCCAACCGGTGACATCGGCATTGTCCACGAGCGCTTTGGCGAGCAGCACCCCGATGTCGTCGTCCAATACCTCAGGAACCAGATCCGGGCGGTGGAGCTTATCCGCGACGACCCCGAGCGCGCCGCGCGGGCGGTGGCCGAAGAGTTCGAGCTTGCCGACGAGGAGGCGCTTCGCCAAATGAGCACGCTGGTCTTTCTCGACGGCGACCAACAGCTCGGTCCTGAGTATCTCGGTACCGCCGAGGCTTCGGGGGCTTTTGCCGAGGTGTTTCTCGAGACCGCACGGTTTCTCGAAGAACAGGACACCATCAGCTCCGCCCCCGAGCTCGAGGTGTTCGAGCAGGCCATACATACCGGCTTTCTCGAGCAAGCGGTTGACGGGAGGGGTGAATAATACCGAAAATAGCTCGTGCACTCTGAACTGGCGCTGGAACACGTCTCGTTTGCCTACCCTACGGCCACCGGCGCAATTGCGGCGGTCGAGCGGCTTTCTATGCGTATCGAGCGGGGAGAGTTCGTGTCCATCGTTGGCCCATCGGGTTGCGGCAAGACTACCGTCTTGCGGCTCATGGCCGGATTCCTCTTGCCCGACGAGGGCGAGGTTCTCGACGAGGGAGAACGCGTCGTTGGGCCCGACTGGCGGCGCGGGCTCGTCTTTCAGAAGCCGGAGCTCTACCCCTGGCTCACGGTCGAGGGCAACGTCGCGTTCGGTCCGCGGATGCGCGGGGGCCTATCGCCGAAAGAACGCAGCGATCAGGTTCGGCACTACCTCGAGCTCGTCAAGCTGTGGGACTTCCGCGCCAAACGCCCGTACGAGCTTTCCGGAGGTATGCAGCAGCGCGTGGCACTGGCGAGGGCGCTTGCCAACGAGCCCCACATTCTGCTCCTCGACGAGCCCTTTGCCGCGCTCGATGCGCTTACCCGGGAGCACATGCAGGACGAGCTCCGTCGTATTCACGAGCGCACACAGTGCACCGCCGTCCTCGTCACCCATAGCGTCGAGGAGGCCGTCTATCTCTCTTCCCGCTGCATTGCCCTCTCCGGGCGGCCCTCGCGTATCGTCGCCGAGGTGCCGATCGACCTCGACCGCAGCGGACCTCACGGCAACCGGCAGGGACGCGAGATAAAAGCCGGGAGGGAGTTCGTGGCGCTTCGCGAGCGCATCATGGATTACATCTGGGAATAGGCCGTGCGCCGCCGCCCGCGTCGCGCCGCCTGCAAACGCTGGGCCACGGGCCGCGCCAGGTCGCCGCGCCCCCCGGCCGCCTCGCGGCGCCTGCGCCGCGCCGCCACGTTAGAACTCGCCGAAAAGCGCGAATATCGCAACGCGAACCACCACGGCGCCGAGCACCACGGCAACGCGGGTGTGCAGCACGCGGCGACCGATGAGTGCGCCGCCGCCGCCGGCGACGATCGACCACAGGAAAAACCCGACAAGCTCGAACGCCCCCCACACAAAGTAAAACAGCCCGGACAACGCGAAGCCGATGAGAACGCCGATTGCCGCATCGGAGGCGATTTCTTTGGATTTCATACTACGTATCTCCTCGAAGGTCTTTGGTTTCGAACGTTAGAGTCGGAGTGCTTACCGATTTCGTGGGCTCTGGTATTACGCAATCGGGGTTAGGTGCGCTCGCGCGCCGTGGGCCGCCGGCGCCGACCATGAGCACCCCGACGATGAGAACGGTGACTCCCCCGAGTTTCCACCCTCCAAGGGAGGCGCCTTCGACAATGGAGGCGGTGAGCAAAAGCGGCATCGTCACATAGGCCACGTCGTAGATCGTTCCCATCATAGACGCTCGGCACCGGCGCAGGTACGACCACTGAATCATCGCAAATGCGCCGGCTGCGCCGAGAAAGCTCATCACAAAGAGCCACCACGTAAAGCTGCTCTGCGGCAAAAAGGTGTTCGAGAACTCGCCGGCCTGGGAGACCCCCTTTACCATTGCTTCGAGAGCGGCAAGGCCACCGGCTGCAAGGCCGAAGTAGAACTCCTGTATCCCGATCTTCCCCCGGCGCAACAGGAGCGCTAGTGTTGGGGTAAGCACGAGCCACAGGACCGCAACGGTAATTAAGAAGCCGGTGTTTGCCCCGTAGAGCGAGGGTTTGCCGCCGACGAGATTTCCGAAACCGACGAGTAGGGTGCCTCCCACGATGACCACGATTCCGAGGTATTGGGAGCTGGAGAGCTTTTCGTCGAGCTTGTAGCGGGAAAAGAGCAAAAGCGAGAGGAGGCCGAGACCGTACATGGAGGTGTAGAAGACCGTGGGAGCAAAGCGATTGGCAAGGATCACCCAGAAGGGGTTGGTAAAGTTCATGAGGATGCCGGTCGTATAGATAGCGGAGGCCCTGCGCTTGCTCGCCTCCTCTGAGCGAAGTCTTGACATGCCGAGCCGCATAACGCCCTTTGATAGATGTATGGTCGAGGTTCCCACCACACCTATGGCCATTGCCGTGAGGGCGCCGGCAAGCTCAGTCATGGCTTTCGCCATATCCCGGGGCCACCGGGCGCGCGGCCCGGCGGCGCTCGGCTGAGCGCCCGGCCGTGGGGCCACCGGGCGTCCGGCCCGGCGGCGCAAACCCGTAACGCGTAAGGGCGCCGGGGTTCTCGCCCACGTAGCTTTCCAGGAAGCGGCGCTTGGTTTTTTCCCCGAGGCCCGCCACCGGCACCCATAGCGCGGTCTCGAGGGCACCGCCGAAGTCGGCATCCCGCGCGGTGTCAAAGACGGCCAGAGACTCGGTTGCCTTCATATAGGAGAGCAGAATCGGGGGCGGGGTAAGCCCGTGCTGTTTGAGCTCGGCCGAAAGTGTCTCCAGAGCCCCCGCTCGGGAGGTGCCGGCGAACAGGCGGGCGCGGAGGGCTTCGATCCCCGGCGAGCGGTAGGCGGTCTCCTCTAAGGCGGAGATCAGCTCCGTCTCTCCGCGATAGTGCTCGTAGAGAAAGGCGAGGAGGGTGTCCACAGCGGCGGTCGGCCACGTTCGGTAGACCGAGACATTGCCGAAAAAGTACTCGATCTCCGGGTACTCCGCCACGAAGGCTCCGAGTCCCGCCCACACGACGAATAGCCCGAGTATTGCTCGCTTGGCCTCGCGATTGACCACCGAGCGCCCGAGCTCGACGGAGTTTGGAAGGTAGTCTCGGCGGAAGGTCTCGGAAAAGCGAAAGAGATCGGTGGTCCGCAAGCGCGAGAGATCCCCGGCGCGAAGCGCCTCCTCGGCGAAAAGAAAGCGATACATCGCAACGATCTCGCCGGCCTCCGGGTCCCAGGCGACGAGCTGTTTGTAGCACGGGAAGCCGGTATCGTAGCCGTCGATGTCCCTATCGACACCACGCCCGGCGCCGACCGCCCGGTACTCCCGCTCTCGAATTCGCCCGATCTCCGCCATGACCGTGGGCGACTCGGTGGCGGTCGTGACATAGACATCGAGGTCCTTGTAACTGCGAAGCTTCATCTCGGGGATGAGCTCCTTTGCTAATGCCTCGCACGATGCAGCCTCGGCGATGGGTTTGACCGCGTCTTCTATCATCATCTACACCTCCGTGCTCGTTAGCTGATGTCTGTGCGCCCTATGGACGGCCCCGCTCCACGCGCAGTCGCAGCCGTTGTGCAAGCTGATAATCCTCCTGCGGGCCTCGCGCTTGGCTCGGGTCGACCGGGGCGCCGATCGTAACGCGAACCCGATCGCCCCGCCGACGCGCGAGCTCATCGACGAGAAGAAACATCTCCAAATTGGGTTTGATCCGCAGCGCCCGCCGCAGGTGCCAGATCGCGTAGAAGTGGCGCGAGTTCCGTCCCGACACGTGCACCGGGATCAGCCGGCGATGCCGGCGTCTTGCGTGTTTGATGAACGCTTTGTTCCACCGATACTCGCGCAACCTCCCGCCGTAGAATCTTGCGGTGCGACCGGCCGGGAAGACCAACACGGGCACGTCGCTGCGGTACATTTCTTCGAATACCGCCGCCCGTGAGGCGTTCGAGGCGTACTTATCGACGGGGGCTATTACGTCACTGAAACCGGGGAGCGCCAATAGCAGATCGTTTGCCGGCAACCGGAGCCCACCGTAGCGGGTGCAAAGCACGTGCATGAGGACGAGCCCATCGACTCCGCCGGTAGGGTGATTGGCACACACGACGATGTGCGGCGAGTCGGGCAGGCCGGCGATATGGTCGGAGTCTATAGCGTCGGAGTCTATTGTTATTTCGAGCTCCGCGAGAGCGGCCTCCACGAGCTCGCACCCCGAACATCCCGCCGTCCGTTTTACAAATTGCTGCAGCTCGCGTTGGTGAATGAGAAGCTCGAGCCCCCGTACCACCCAGCGGGGCAGGCGCCGTGCGAGGCGCGCGTTCTTTGCGGCAAAGAGTGAGCGTACGTCGATGGCCGGCGCCGGTTGCGAGGGAACGGTCTCGATAGGCCCACCCGGGAGCTGTTGCATAATGAGTAATATAGTTGCATGTGCATTTAATGTCGAGTAGTTTGGTAGGTTTTTACCGTTAGGCGAGCCACGACCGCCTCTGATTTGCCAAATTACGCAATAACTCTGTTATACCTATTTTCTTAGCTAATAAAAAGGCGTATTGTCGTAATATGGAAAAAGTACCGTCAGGGATTCCCGGTTTCGACGAAATAACAGGCGGGGGACTCCCCAAGGGACGTGCTACACTCGTCTGCGGGGACGCTGGGGCGGGGAAGACTATGTTTGGAATGCAGTTCCTCGTTCAGGGGGCGAGACAGGGAGAAGACCCCGGGGTTTTTGTGGCCTTTGAGGAGACAAAGGGCGACCTCGAGGCGAACGTGGCCTCCCTGGGCTGGGACCTCAACGAGCTCTCCGAGCAAAAGAAGCTCATTGTGGAATCGGTGAGTGTCTCTTCTGAGGAGATTACCGAGGCAGGCCACTACGATCTCGAGGGGTTGTTTGTGCGCTTGGACGCCGCTATCCGCCGTGTCGGTGCCGGCAGGATCGTGCTGGACACCGTAGAGACCCTTTTCGGTACGTTTGCGGATTCCCATGTGGTGCGAGCGGAGTTCCGGCGGCTGCTGCGATGGCTCAAGGAACGGGGTATCACCGCTGTGGTCACCGCCGAAAGGGGAGAAAACCAGCTTACCCGTTTCGGCATCGAAGAGTACGTCTCGGATTGCGTTATCGACCTCTCCCAGACAATACGGGGCCAGACCACGCGCAGACACCTTCGCGTGTTGAAATACCGCGGATCGGGGCATGGCACGAACGCCTATCCGTTTCTCATCGGCCAAAACGGCATCCACCTCTTTGCCGTTACGGAACTGAACCTGGATTTTCCGGTGTCCGAAGAGCGCGTGTCCAGTGGCATTTCCCGCTTGGACGAGATGCTCGGGGGGCAGGGCTTTTACCGCGCCTCGAGCATTCTCCTTTCCGGCACAGCCGGCACCGGGAAGTCGAGCGTGAGCGCGAGCTTCGTGGATGCAGCCTGCCGGCGAGGCGAACAGGCCCTGTATATCTCCTACGAGGAATCCCGGTCGCAGCTTGCGCGCAACATGAGATCCATCGGGCTCGACCTGGAGAAATGGCACGAGGGTGGGAACCTGCGGTTTCACACTACCCGGGTAACTACGCACGGGCTGGAGCAGCATTTTTTCCTGGTCAAACAGCTAATTGACGAGAATGCGCCGGACGTGGTGGTTATCGATCCGGTCACCAATCTGCTGCAGCTTGGCTCTCCGGAGGAGGTCAAGAACGTGCTCACGCGCATGATCGATCTCATGAAATCGCGCGGTATTACGACGCTGTTGACCGAGTTGACAACCGGCGGTGGGCATCCGGAAGCCACCAACACGGATATTTCCTCGCTCATGGATGCCTGGCTGCTGTTGCGGGACATGGAGGAGGCGGGAGAGCGTACCCGGGTTCTATTCCTGCTCAAATCTCGCGGTATGTCGCACTCCCGTCATCTCCGGGAATTTCTGCTTACCGAAACGGGTATCTCTCTGTTGGACGTGTACGCCGGCCCCGCCGGGCTGAAGACCGGAACCGCCCGCTACACGCAGGAAGCTCAGGAGAACGCGGAATACAAGCGCCGCATGGAGGAGTTGGAGCGTAAGAAGAGAGATCTCGAGCGTGAGCAGCTCGAGCTAAGTCGGGGGCAGCGCGAGCACCAACGCTCGGGAGATTGAATCTTGAGTTGTGCAATTTGCAGCGCCCACGGCCGCACAATTTCTGTTGGCAGGCCAATGAAATCTGAACTACAAGGTATGAGTGTATGACAAAATATCGGGATACTCCTCAGGATAAGCGCGAGAGCCTTTCGGAACCGGGAAACTCCGACACGGGCTCCCAAATGGAGGAATCCCAGTCCGTCTTTCATTTGCGCCTCTTTATCACAGGAAGAACATCTCGTTCTCAGCGGGCCGTCCGGAATATTCAGGAGATCTGTGAACAGCATTTGCCGGATCACTACGAGCTCGAAGTTATCGACGTATCTCAACAACCCGAGAAAACCCGGGAGTATCAAATCCTCGCTATACCCACGCTTTTGAAGGAACTGCCGTTGCCGCTGCGGAAAGTGGTCGGCGACCTTTCGGAAACAGAAAAGGTGCTTGAGGGCTTGGACATAAGAGCGCACGGAGAGAGTCACTAATCGAGTAATGAAATGATCACTCGGTTTTCGAGATACGTTGCGAGGATGTGAAGGTGGAACACAGCGACCTGGAAAAAATGGTTGAGTTCAATGCCGACGGCATTATGGTGGTGGATAATGAGGGCTTTATTGCGTTTTTAAACACTGCCGCCGCGAATATGCTGGGTGCCAATAAATCCGATTTGCTCGGTTACCAATTCGGGTATCCGGTAACTCCAGGAGATAGTACCGAGATTGAACTGTTGCCGCCCGATGGGGAACCGCTCGTTGCCGAGCTTCGCACCCAGAGAACGGAATGGGATCATAAACCTGCGTTTCTTAGCTCTATTCGCGATGTCACAGTGCGGAAGCGAATGGAGCAGAGGCTCCAGGAAAACGAGGAGGAGCTCTCAGCCATCTATGAACGAGCGCCGATTCTGCTAATGATCGTGGACAGAGAAGAGCGGATCATAAAGGCCAATAGATTTACAACCGAGTTCGTCGGCTTGTCGGCGCAGGAATTGACGGGTAAAACAGTGGGTGAGGTACTTTCTACGCACAGTACCGGGTTCGAAGACGAGTCGCGGCAGTGCTCCATTTGCGAGACCGTAGCCGACACCTTTCAGACCGGAGAAAACCACAATCAGGTAGAAGTCGGCCTCACTTTGGAGCAGCGGGGCCGGCCGAACACATACACCTTCCTCGTGTCCACCACATCGCTTAAACATAGGGATGACCCCTTTGTCCTGCTCGCAATGATGGACATTACCGAGCGCAAAGAGGCCGAACAGAAACTCCGCGTTATGGGTTTCCACGACTCTCTTACCGATCTCTATAACCGCAATTTTTTCGAGGAGGAGATGAAGCGACTCTCCGATGGGCGGCAAAACCCCCTGGGGATGATCATTGGCGATATCGACGGTCTGAAGTTGATAAACGACACTCTCGGCCACCATACCGGCGATCATATGCTCACCACTACGGCGGATATACTGCGCGAGAATCTGCGCCCCAGTGACATCATTAGCAGAATCGGCGGGGACGAGTTTGCCGTCCTGCTCCCACATACTCCCCTGGAAACGTTAGAACAAGTACATGGTCGACTTCGAACAGCCTTCGAGGAGTACAACAACACCGGACCGGCGGTTCCCTTATCCCTGTCTTTGGGCTATGGAGTGGGCACCGGGGAGAAAACGGACGAACAGGCCCTGTACCGGGAGGCGGACAACAGCATGTACCGTGAGAAGATCCAGCGCGCGGAAGGCGCTCGCACCGCGGTCTTGCAAGCGCTCAGCGGTACCATGAGAGCCAAAGATTTCCACGCCGAAGGTCATTTCGAGCACCTCCTAAAACTCGTTTCGTTCCTGGCTCGCGCCTTGAAGCTTTCCACCGAATACACCGATCATCTGCTTTTACTCGCCCGCTTCCACGATTTGGGAAAAGTAGGAGTCCCCGACGATATCTTATTCAAAACGGGGCAGCTGACGGAACAAGAATGGAAGCAAGTGCGCCAACACAGCGAAATCGGCCATCGTATCGCCAACTCAGTGCCCAAATTGGCCCCTGTAGCCGACCATATCCTGAAGCACCACGAGTGGTGGGACGGCCGCGGATATCCGTTGGGATTATCGGGGCGCGACATTCCACTTCCGTGCCGTATATTGGCTGTTGCCGATGCGTATGACGCCATGACCTGTGACCGCCCCTACCGCACGGCCATGAGCCACGAAGAAGCGATCGCTGAGATCAAGCGTTGCGCCGGAACCCAGTTCGACCCGGAATTGGCAAAAGTGATGAGTCGCTACCGGCCATGAACCGCGGCGCCGGCACAACCACAACGTGATTACATCGGAAAGGAGGCCCTATGAGCTCGAACAATCGCTCATTCGAAACCAACGCCATTCGCACCCAAGCCGAGCGTTCCCGGCACCGCGAGCACAGCGTGCCGGTGTATCTCACCTCGAGCTTCGTCTTCGACAGTGCGGAGCAGGCGGCCGACCTGTTTGCCGGAGAGGAGGAGGGACTCATCTACTCCCGCTACGGCAACCCCAATACCGACGAGTTTGTGACCAAGCTGTGCGCCCTCGAGGGCACCGATGAGGGCCTGGCCACGGCAACGGGGATGGCGGCTGTATTTGCGAGCATTGCCGGTCTTGTCAAAAGCGGCGATCACATTGTCGCAAGCCGCGCATTATTCGGCTCGACCTTGCAGATCCTCTCGACGATACTTCCTCGCTGGGGCGTTGAGACGAGTTTCGTCGACCCGAAGAACCTCGACGAATGGGAGGAAGCGGTACGGCCTTCCACACGAATGTTTTTTGCCGAGACTCCGTCGAACCCGGGGTTGGAGCTCATAGACATTGAAGCGCTCTCCCGGATCGCCCACGCGCACGGGATTCTCGTCAACGTCGATAACTGTTTTGCCACGCCCTATCTTCAGCAACCCGCCGCACTCGGCGCGGACCTCGTGACACATTCGGCCACCAAGTTCATAGACGGCCAGGGCCGCGCGCTTGGCGGTGCCATTTTGGGAACGGAAGAGCTCATCGGGGAGTTGCGTTTCTTTATCCGGCAAACCGGCCCGGCGCTCTCTCCGGTCAATGCGTGGATCCTCTCAAAGAGTTTGGAGACGCTCTCGGTGCGCATGGACCGCCACTGCAGTAACGCCCTCGCCATCGCAGAGCGGCTCGAGGAGCATCCCGGCATCAACTGGGTACGGTACCCCTTTTTGGACACGCACCCGCAGGTCGAGCTTGCCCGCCGCCAGATGAGCCGGGGTGGGGGACTTGTCACCTTCGAGGTGGGCGGTGGGGCCGAAGGTGGGATGGCCTTCCTCAACGGCCTCGAGATGATCTCGCGATCCTCGAACCTTGGAGATACCCGCTCCATTGCAACGCACCCGGCAACGACCACCCACTCACGCCTCAGCGAGGAGGAACGCGCTCGCATCGGCATCACCCCCGGTACCGTGCGCCTCAGCGTAGGGCTCGAGGGCGTCGAAGACATACTGGGGGACATCGAGGCGGCGCTCGGCGGTTAGTCGATCCTGTTGCACCCTATTCGAAGAACCCTTCGAGGCGTCTGTGGCCATTGGAACCCGCCGGCGGGGAGAAAAGCCATTGACGGGCCTCGGCGGGTTCGCTAATCTTGCCCGATTATGCAAGAGATCGGCGTTGACACCTCCACGCTCCTGCTCGCCTTCGGTCTTACCCTTTTCGCCGGGCTTTCCACCGGCGTGGGGAGCATCGTTGCCTTCTTCTCCTCCGACCAAAATCACCGCTTCCTTTCCGGAGCGCTCGGCTTCTCGGCGGGGGTTATGCTCTACGTGTCCATGGTGGAGATCTTCGGCAAAGCGCAGGACTCTCTCGCGGTATCGGTAGGCGAACCGAGGGCGCTCCACCTGGCAACGCTCGCGTTCTTTGTGGGAATCGCACTGATCGCGATCATCGACCGCTTCATTCCGACCATGCAAAATCCCCACGAGGTACGAGGGATCGATGAGATCGCCGACGAGACGGAAGCTGAGCTCAAAAAACGCCGAAATCTTTTGCGAATGGGGCTGTTCTCCGCTCTGGCGATCGCGCTACACAACTTTCCCGAGGGGCTGGCCACCTTCATTGCCACCCTCGAAGATCCTGCCCTCGGCGTAAGCATCGCAATTGCCATCGCTATCCACAATGTGCCCGAAGGAATCGCCGTATCTGTTCCGATCTACCACGCCACCGGAAGTCGCAGGAAAGCGCTTCGCCTTTCCTTTTTGTCCGGACTGGCGGAACCGGTGGGGGCGGTTATCGGGTATCTACTACTGAGTCCGTTCATGAACGATATGGTCTTCGGGCTTCTCTTTGCGGGGGTAGCGGGGATCATGGTGTTCATCTCGTTGGATGAGCTTTTGCCCACCGCGGAACACTACGGTGAGCACCACATCACGATCTATGGATTGATCGCCGGGATGGTGGTCATGGCG
>JAWLED010000071.1:0-14740 GCA_041686235.1 Spirochaetia bacterium
CACTCGATTGCCGCTCCCCGCTCGCGGACCACCGTCACACGATAACCGTGCGACTCGAGGGTCCGTTGTTGCGACAGCAAGACCTCGGACGCGCCGCCCGCCCCGGACGCACCGCCACCCCTGGAGCCGCCGCCCACCTCGGAGCGGCCGGCAATCCCGGAGCCGCCGCCGCCGATGAGAAGTACGTGTTTCGCGCGGGCAGTTTCACTCATGTTAGGGGCTTATCCCGCAGCATCCCACTCCGACAGAGGGGCTGTGCCGGACACCCCGTCGGAATTGCTCCTTGGACGGGCACGTTATTGCGAGGATTTATCCTTTTGCTGGAGGTAGCGGTCCACGGCCGCATCATCGATGAAACCCATCTCGATGGCTATCTGCCCGAAGAGCTTGTCGGGAGTGTTCTTTTGCTCTTTTAACACCAGCTCTACTTGGTCTTCGCTCATCGCGCCGATACTCACGAGAAACTCGCCGAGACGCTGGACGGAGCTGCCTGCCTCGCTTGAGGAGCTTTGTTCCATGGGAAAGAATCCTCCTTCTGCGACCTCACCGTAAGGCCTGCCTTCGGAACCGAGACGTTCTTGAATTCAGGATAGCCCAGCTGATACCTTTCGACAAGGTGTTGAGCGATGGGAAACGGTGTGTAGTGGGTATCCCTACGTAAAAATGATCCGGCGCCCCGCATGAAACACGCTGATGCGGCGGGTGGACTCCGATATGACCACCGACAAGGCGTTTGTACGCTCGGTGATGGCAAGGGCGGCGGCGTGACGGGCACCGAGCCCCGAGTGCAGCTCATCCGAGGGCGCGTCGCCCACGAGAAACGCGCCTGCCGCCATGATGACGCCGTCTCCACGGATGAGATACGCCCCATCGATCTTAGCAAACTCCTTGATGGTCTCTTCCAGATTGGGGTCGAGAAGGTTTCGGTCCTCCTCGGCGATCCCTTGGAAGGGGTTTATGATGAGCTGCTGACTTTGTTCGCGCACCCGCTCGTAGTCGCCGACCGCGAATAGTGCGCCCACCGCCTTGCCCTCGCGTCCCTCCACCGCCAGCTCGCCGGCCAGTTGGAGCACACGAGTGAGGACATGACGGTCTACGTAGCGGCCGATCTGCTTTTGCTCGAAACTAATGGGAAGATCAAACTCGTTTCGAATGTGGGTCAGCCGTATGGAATCAAAAAACCCCGAATCGGGCCGGCCGAAGACGTTTATTACGAGGTCTTCGCGCTCGATGTGGCGTTGGGAGAGTAAGAAAAGAAGAGCGAAATGGACCTGCGTGGAGCGTCGCAAACCGCGAAACGGGATCTCCACGATGTCCAACCCCTTTTCGTGGGCGGGGGAAAACTTGTTTTGTATGCCCGACACCACAAGCGCGCCCGAGCCGGCAAGCAGCTCATAGACGTAGTCTGCGTCGGGCACAGCATCGGCATGGACGACCAGGCGTGCTTTGTTGAACTCCCGCGCGATGCTCATTGCGTGCGCAAAGGTCAATCGCGAGAGCTCTTGATCTTCATAGACGACGCCCTGCTGCTCGCGCGTTACGGGGTGGGTGAGAAGATCATAGGCCTCGGCCGGCGTTGTTGCCGAGACCAAGCGCTCGTAGAGAACGGGATCGCGCAACCGGGAAGCCACCTCACGCAGAACGTCGAGGTGCTGATCCCGGTTTCCCACGAGGAGGACGACCACGTGGACGAGCTCCTCGCGGTTGGTGTCCCACGCAATTCCGCTGCGGCTGAGCCCGACCGCGGCGACCGTAGAGGCCATCGAATCGATGATGGCGTGCGGCATTGCCACGCCCTCGCTCATGCGAGAGCTGAGCGAATCCTCACGCTCGAGCACCCGCCGGTGGATCTCATCCCGCTGCAGGCCCGAAATCCGGTTACAGACCGCATCTACGAGCTCCGTGACGGCCGCCCCTTTGTCGCTCTCTTGCAGAAACACAACACAGTCGGCCGTCAAAAAATCCGAAATGGTCATACCGGCATTATACAACCATTACGGCGTAATCCGCCGTTCGATCGTGCGGTCGTCACGCAAAATGGTCACCTCGCTGCTTCGACTCCCGTCTTCACTGAATGCGCGGTAGAAGTCCCGCATGCTCTCGACCGATTCGCCGTTTACCTCAGTGACGACATCTCCCTGTCGCACGCCCGACTGTGCGGCCGGCGAGCCCTCAATGGCCGCTCTCACGATGACGCCGTCCTGATTGCCCGAAAGCTCGAGGCGTTCTCTGAGCCGGTCGGTGAGGTTCGTTATGTACATACCAGGCCATACCATGTTTTGTCGTTGTTCCAACTCGTCTTCAGGCTCGCGGCGGGTAATGTCCACCGAAACGCTTCGACGCTCGCCGTCGCGGATGAGATCGAACTCCATGGTTTGTCCCGGAGTCAAGTTACCGACGACCCGTGTGAGCTCGTTCGCGTTCTCGATATTCGTACCGTTTGCCGAGAGGATGAAGTCTCCCGGGAGAATACCGCCGTTGTCGGCGGGCGAGTCGATGTAGACGTTGAACACCATCGCCCCGCTCTCCTCGCCGAGGCCGAGGTCTTCGCGAATGTTCGGGTACACTTGCGGATTTGCGTCACCAATGGAGACGCCGAGCCATCCGTAGACGACCTGCCCCTCTTCGATGAAATCGTTTACCGCCTTCTTGGCGTTGTTCGCCGGAATGGCAAAGCCGATACCCACGTTACCGCCCGAGCGCGAGGCGATCCATGTGTTGATTCCAACAATCTCTCCGTCGAGGTTGGCAAGCGCTCCCCCCGAATTGCCCGGGTTGATGGCGGCATCGGTTTGGATGAAGTCCGTCAGGGTCGATACGGAGCCGCCCCGCTGCTGCTGCGGTGCCGAGCGCCCGAGCGCGCTGACGATGCCCGTGGTTACCGTCGACTCAAAGCCCAACGGGTTTCCGACGGCCACGACCCAGTCGCCCACCTGCAACTCGTTGGAGTCACCAAAGGTCGCCACCGGAATGTCGCCCTCGGCTTCGAATGAAAGGAGCGCCAAGTCGAGTCGATTGTCGGTTCCCACAATCTCGGCGTCGAACTCCCGCTCGTCGTTGAGCACGACGCTTACCTCGTCGACGTCGGAGACCACGTGCGTGTTGGTCAGCACATAAGTCGTCGTGTCCTCTCTGGCTACAATGACGCCCGAGCCGAGGCCCTGGCGGCGGTACTCGCGGCCCTCTTGGTCCTCTTGGCCGCGGTCTCGATCCGGCGAGAAAAAGAAATCGAAGGGAGACCGCGGTTGTTGCATATCTACGACGTCCACAACGTTTACCTCGACCACTACCGGAGATACCCGCGCGGCAACATCGCGAAACACCTGTTGGAAACTGATGGCCTGCTCGCGCGCCTCGTTTGTGGAGAGCTCGCTTTCGGTGTTGGATCCCGTCTGTGAGCCGGCGGAACTGCCCTCGGAGGTTGCCGTACCCGAGTCACCGCCTTGGGTATCGGATTCCGCTTCCGCAGCCGCCGAGGACTGCTCCTGCGTCCCGCTATTCTCACTCTCTTCGGGAGAGCCGCTGCCACAAGAAACCAGTACCGCAACGAATACCAACGTTACAATCATAAATTTTCGCATAAGTTGCATACACTCCTCTTTTTCCGGCCAACCAACCATCTACTTACTGCTCGTCTATTTGTATTCAACTTCCCATCTTATACACGTAAGGATACTTATCCTAAACCCACCGGCTAATACCCCAAACCGTTTACTTACATGCTTTCGTTGCAGAAGTATCGTAAACATAATAGTATGAAGGGAAGTACCGAGTGACAATAACGGCGTTAGCATCACCGGATGAGAGAGAGGAACAGCATGAGCACAGCACGAACAGAGCATACGAGCACCCAGGCTGATATATTTCAGAAGTGTTACGACTTCCGAGTGGCCGCAGATGCACGAGAGCACGGCATTTACCCTTATTTCCGGCCCATAGAAGAGTATCGCGGCGGACGTGTAGTGGCGGAAGGCCGGGAATTGATTATGGCCGGCTCGAACAACTACCTCGGTCTCTCGCTCGACCCGCGTGTTCGCGAAGCTGCTCAGGCCGCCATAGACGGGTATGGGGCAAGCTGCTCGGGGTCCCGATTCATGAACGGGACACTCAATATACATGAGGAGCTCGAAGAGCGTCTTGCGGACTTCGTCGGCAAGGATTCGGCGCTGTGCTTCACCACCGGCTACCAAACCAACCTCGGAGCTATCTCCGCGCTCGTCGGCCGAGGCGAGCACGTCATCACCGACAAGCTCAATCATGCCTCCATCATGGACGGCATCTTCCTCACGCAGGGAATGAACCACAATGTCGGCGTCCATCGTTACAAGCACAATAACATGCAACAGCTCTCCGCAGTTCTCGAGGAGATCCCCGATGACGAGCCGAAGCTCATCGTCACCGACGGGGTGTTCAGCATGGAGGGCGACATTGCAAAGTTGCCGGCGCTGCGCGAGCTTGCTGATCGATACGGGGCGCGCATCTATCTCGATGAGGCGCACTCCATCGGGGTCGCCGGAGAGACCGGGCGCGGCACGCTCGAGCACTACGGCGATCCGGCGCTTGCCGAAATCGCCATGTGCACGTTCTCCAAGTCATTCGGCTCGATCGGCGGCTTCGTTGCCGGCGCTCACGAGGTTATCGACTACATTCAGCACTTTGCTCGCCCGCTGATCTTCAGCGCCAGCATGCCCCCGGCCAATGTTGCGGCAGTCATGAAGTCGCTCGAGATCATCGAACAGGAGCCGGAGCGCGTCACCCGGCTCCAGGAAATCGGGCGCAAAATGATCGACGGGTTCTCGCGCATCGGCTACGACGTGGGAACTTCGGAGACGGCCGTCGTGCCGCTCATCATCGGCAACAACGATAAGACCTTTGCCTTGTGGAAATTCCTCTACGAGAAGGGCGTATACGTGAACCCGGTCATAAGCCCGGCGGTACCGCCCAACCGCTCGCTGCTGCGCACCTCCTACATGGCCATCCACGACGACAAGGATCTTGATACGATTCTCGAGATTGCGGAGGAAGGCGGCCGCAAACTGAATATCATCTGAAGTATCAACGAGATTGTTGATGAATCGATGCTAATTCTTTACGCGGTCGGAAAACGCGAGCCGGTACAGCTTTCTAATGCCATTTTTGGTGGTAAGTGTTGCACACACCACGTTTTCGCCGCACTCTATCAACAGAGTTGTTGATACTTCATAGGAGTACCACTACTTTGCCGCGCACATGCCCCGTTTCGCTGATGCGGTGAGCGTCCGGGATGCCTCTGAGCCCCCGAATGGTGGTGGTGCTTGGGCGAAGGGCGCCCTCGCCGAGAAGCGAGGCGAGATGGTCGAGCCGGCGCTTGTCGGGGCGAAGGGCGAGCGTGCGAACCCGATGGGCGCCGATCCCCGTCTTCCGGGTGCCGGATGACTCGGAGCCGGCAAGCGCGACCACGACTCCGTGACGCATCAATACGTTGAGGGAGCGCTCGGTCACATCCCCTCCGACGGTATCTATTACGACGTCCACCGCGTTAATGGCCTGTTCGAAGCGTACGGCCGCGTAATCGATAACCTCATCCGCGCCGAGCGAGCGAACGAACTCCAGATTCCGCTCTGACGACGTACCCAAGACCTGCGCTCCGGTCTGTTTAGCAAGTTGCACGGCAAAGTGCCCAACTCCGCCGGCCGCTCCGTGGATGAGGACACGCCGTGCGGCGGTCACTTTGCCGACGTCGAAAAGCGCCTGATAGGCGGCAAGACCGGCAATAGGGACAGCGGCGGCATCGGTGTGCTCCACCGTGGAGGGCTTTTTCACCAGTTGGTCTACGGGAACACGCACATACTCCGCGTAGGCCCCCCCGTCGGGGTAATTCGCCAGCCCAAACACCTCGTCCCCTTCGCTAAACTCCCCCACACGGCGCCCGCAGGCAACTACGGTTCCCGAGATGTCCCAACCGAGAATGCCGGTGCGCTCGAGGTGATCATCCCACAGCCCCACCCCTTCGCGTGTCTTCCAATCGAGCGGGTTTATGCCGACAGCATGTATTTTAACCACAGCGTCGTGAAGCCTTGGCTGAGGACGTTCGGTTGTCGTGAACTCCAGCACACCCGCGTCGCCGAAGCGCCGAATCATGACGGCTTCCATCGTATCTGGAGCAACTGGCGGCGCCTTGCGCGATTTGCGCACTTTGCGGGTAAACATAGGGTGTAGGTGACTATAGGTGATCGTATTGTATTTGTGCAAGTGGCCGGAAGGTAGTATTTTATGAGTGTAAACATCATGTAAGGAGCGATGTATGAAACATATGATAATGGCCGCTTCCATTGGAGGACTGCTTTTCGTGGTGCCGGCAGTCTATGCACAAGAATCGGCACGGGTGACGGAGCGCACGATCGGCAACGACGTGGAGATCGAGGTACAGGAAGAGGAAAAAGACTACCCCATTCAGCTCAGCGAAGAGGAATGGCAGGACAGGCTCTCGCCCTCGGAGTTTCGCATATTGAGGAAAGAGGGAACCGAGCGGGCCTACAGCGGCGAGCTCTATGACACGAAGGAAGAGGGAACTTACTACTCGCGAGCCACCGGCGAGCCGCTCTTTAGCTCCGAGCACAAGTACACCTCCAACACCGGATGGCCGAGCTTCTGGCGTCCGATCGAGTTCGACTCGGTCGACTACTATATGGACCGCGGCCTGTTCGGCGCACGCATCGAGGTTACCGACGCTGCGAGCGGCTCACACCTCGGGCATGTGTTCGAGGACGGGCCCGAGCCAACGGGGCTGCGCTATTGCCTCAACTCCGAAGCGCTCATATTTGTTCCCGAAGGCGAAGATCCCCCGGAGATCGTCCGCGAGTATCTCGCAGAGCACGGCGAGTAAGGGCACAGCCGATAGATACCTCCTCGTATTGGACCTGGGATAGCGGCGGGTGTACTGACTATGCGGTTTTGGTATATACATGCGTAGTGTATAGGAGGTTTCCACATGAGGGACAGCAAGGCCATGAGGGGAGGTTCCCCAATAATCGTCTTTGCGGTTGTAGCGCTCGTCCTTGCCGGATGCGGCGGCAGCGAGGAGATTTCCGAAGAGGACGCAGAGCAGGCTCGCGAGGATAGTAGAAGCGCCCTCCTCGAGCAGACCACCGACAAGCCGGGCGGCCAGGGCTTCGAGCCCGGAGAGGTCGGTGGCACATGGGTGGACTCCATCAACAATGACCCGAAGTCCTTCAACACGCTCAATGCTCGCGACGCCGACACCGGTGATGTTGCCGGGGTGTTCTACGACGCGCTTGCCGACTACGATCCCAATGAGCGCGAGTGGGAACCAAATGTAGCAAGCTGGGACATCGAGGTCGATGAGGCCGAGGATTCATTGCGCGTCGTATTCACCTTGCGCGACGACCTCTACTGGACAACACCCGGGCAGTCGCCGGAAGAGGGGGTAAAGGTAACCTCCGACGATGTGATCTACTGGTATGAGGAGATCCAGGGCGACCGGCGGCTGCAACAGCCCGGTTACTCGCAGCAGTTCGTTACCATGCCCGACGGCTCCGACGAGCGCATCAGAGTAGAGAAAATCGATGATCGGCGCTTTGCCATGATCTACCCACGCATCGTTGCCAATCCGGTGCTCTCCTCCAACATGACCTTTGGTCCCCGCCATAAGTACAAACCGGCGAAAGACGAAGACGGCGTGGAAGGCGTGCTGAACCTCTATAGCGTGGATACAGATGTGACCACGATTCCCTCGATGGGCCCCTACCATGTTACCGAATACTCGCCGGGAGTGCGCGTCGTTCTCGAGCGAAACCCTCATTACTGGGACACCGACGAGGAGGGAACGAGCTACCCGTACTTCGAAAGGTTCGTCTACCGCGTCGTTCCCGATAGAAACACCGAGTTTCTGCTGTTTCAGGATGGAACGAAAGACTCCTACACCGCGCGGCCGGAAGACCTCGAAGAGCTGGTAACGGCCGAAGACAAGGACTATACGGTATACAACGGTGGAGAGGCGCTCGGGGCGGGGTTTTTCACGTTCAACCAGAATCCCGAGAATATGGATCCGGTCGTACAGAGCTGGTTTAGCCAAACGGAGTTTCGCCAGGCGATGAGCTCGCTTCTCAACCGTGAGCGGATTGCCCGACAGGTGTATCGGGGGCTCGCCGAGCCGGCCCGCCACTTTTTCGCTCGAGCAAACCCCTTCTTTGATGAGGATATCCGCCTCGAATACACGTTCGACCCCGACCGCGCGACGGAGCTTCTCGCCGACATCGGAATAGAGCAGGACGAGGAAGGGGTTATGCGCGATCCCGACGGCAACGCCGTCGAGTTCACCATCAACATGGGCGCCGAGAACAACGTCGGCATAGACACCGCAAACATCTTTGCCGATGAGCTGGATAAAGTCGGCATCAACGCCAAGATCCGCCCGATCGACTTTCAGCAATTGGTTGAAAAGGTGCGCCAAACCTACGAGTGGGAGGCGGTGCTACTCGGTGCGTGGACCTGGTATTGGCCGAGCCAAGGATCGAACGTGTGGCCCTCGGGCGGGGACTTTCATATCTGGCACCCCCTGCAGGAGGAGCCTGCAACCGAGTGGGAGGCACGAATAGACGAGCTGTATAACGAGGGGCGGTTCACCGCGGACGAGGCGAGGCGCCGCGAAATCTATGACGAGTATCAGCGCCTCGTGCTGGAGCAGGTTCCAATGCTGTGGACGGTACACCCGCTTTCCTTCGCCGGCGTTCGTGACAAGTGGAATAACGTCTTTTACGACACGCTGAACGGACTCGACACCCGGTATCTCTACCTCAAAGACGAGTTCAGATAGCCGAATCGGCGTATGCGTCACCTTGTTGAGCTCATACAGCGGGTCGGACGCCCGCTGTACTACTTCAAAGCCAAGCACCCGTTGGCACACTTTATTGCTGCGCGGGGCGTGTCGATGGTCGTCATCCTGTTCGTGCTCGGTTTCGCCGTATTCGGCCTCATGTCGCTTACGCCCGGCGACATGGTAGACAATTATGTGCGAAGTCAGATGCTCATGCAGTCGGAGTTTCGCCAGTCGGACAACGTCTACTCCGAAGAGGCAATCGAGGAGGTAAAGACGCGCCTTGGGCTGAACCTGCCGTTCTACGAGCAGTACTTTCAGTGGCTTCATCAGGTCTTCGTCGAGCGCGACCTCGGGCGAAGCCTCATCTCACGCGCGCCCATCCTGTTTCTCATCCGCGACCGGATGGTGAACTCGCTCATTCTCAACCTCATCTCGCTGTTTTTTCTCACCATCATTTCCTTCGGGCTCGGAATCTATTTCTCGTCAAAGGTAGGTACGCCCCTCGACATCGGTGCGACGTTCACCGCGCTGTTTCTCCATGCCTTCCCGGGGATTTTGCTGCTCATCCTGCTTCAGCTCTTTGCTGCAGTTTCGGGGCTCTTCCCGATTACCGGCTACCCCGACTTTCCGTTCCGTGAGGCCCCGACCCGGTTCGTGTTCAGCTATGCGCATCATATCATCCTGCCCCTTATCGGGGCGTTTCTCTCGGGGATCGGGGGTACAATGCGGATGATCCGCGCGACGATGCTCGACCAGCTCGGCCGGCCCTACATCACCTCGCTTCGAAGCCGCGGGGTGCCGGAGCGCCGCGTGTATCTTGCGCACGCCTTTCGAAACACCCTCAACCCCTTCATCACCTCGAGTGCAAATCTCTTTGCAAGCCTCTTTTCGGGCTCACTGATCCTCGAGATCATTTTCTCATACCCCGGGATCGGGCGGTTGATGTACGAGGCGGTGCGACAAGAAGACATCAACCTGGTGCTTGCCAACATCATGTTCATCAGCTTTCTCATCCTCGTCGGGATGGTCGTCGCCGACATCCTCCTTGCGATGGTCGATCCCCGCATCCGCTACGGAAGGCAATAGCCCATGCGACGGTTTGTGCATCGCCTCTACAAACGAAAAGTCGCGCTCATCTCGGTCGTTGCCCTGGTGATCTTATACGGCGGCATGCTCTTTGCCGAGCTCATCTCGCCGTATGAGCACACCACGGTGTTCGAAGACCACGCCTACCACCCGCCGAACGTCTCGATGTACTCCGACGAGCTCGGGTTTCGCCCACAGGTGCAGAAGACCGCCCTCGTCGACGAGAGCAACTACCGCTATGCGCGCATTGCCGACTCCCACATCCCGGTGAAGCTCTTCGTCAAAGGACCCGAATACAAGTTGTGGGGACTCATTCCGATGGACCTCCACCTCTTCGGCACCACCGAGCCCTACGAGGGGACGCTCACGTGGGAGGACGGGGGGCAAAACTATCCGGTGTACCTCTTCGGCGCCGACAACCTCGGCCGAGACATGTTTACGCGCATTCTCTACGGCTCGCGGATCTCGTTGACCATCGGGTTCATCGGAATCGCTATCTCGCTCACTCTCGCGATTATCCTCGGCGGGTTTGCCGGCTACTACGGCGGGGTAACCGACTGGACGATCATGCGGATTGCCGAGTTCTTCATTCTCATTCCCGGCCTCTACATGATCCTGTTTCTGCGCTCGGTGCTCTCGCGCGACATGGACTCCGGCCAGGCGTTCATCATCATCACGATCATCCTATCGTTGGTAGGGTGGCCGGGCAGCGCGCGGCTCGTCCGGGGGCTCGTGCACAGCATAAAGCGAGAGGATTTCATTACCGCCGCGCAGCTCCAGGGCGTTCCGCCGCTGGTCATTATATTCAAGCAGATCGTCCCGCAAATGTCCTCCATTCTCATCGTCAGTATCACGCTGGGGATCCCGGGGTTCATTCTCGGCGAGACGGTGCTCTCCTACCTTGGACTGGGCATCGTGGATCCGGCGGTGAGCTGGGGATCTTTGCTCAATCGGGAGGTGACCTCTTTGAGTAATCTCACCAGTTTCCCGTGGTTTCTCTACCCGGGGTTGTTTCTCCTTGTAACGACCCTCGCCTTCAACTTTTTGGGAGATCTTCTCCGGGATGTGCTCGACCCCTACTATCGGGAGAAGTCCGGCTGATGGGTATTCTAGACGTTGAGGGCCTGCACATCGACTTTGCCACCGAAAAGGGCCCGTTACATGCGGTACGCGGGGTGGATTTCTCGCTGCAAGAGGGAGAGGTACTCGGGATCGTCGGGGAAAGCGGCTCGGGTAAAAGCGTGACCGCGCACTCTACGATGCGGCTTCTTCCCTCGAACACCAACTACACCGGCGGAGACGTGCGCTACCGAGGGCAGTCGGTGTTTGCCCTCGAGCGCGAAGAACTGCGGCGCCTTCGCGGGCCGGAGATCGCCATCATTTTTCAGGAGCCGGGCCGCTCCTTCGACCCCATTTACACAATCGGCAAAGCCATGGCCGAGACCATCCGGTCCCACGAGCCCGAGCTCAGCGAAGCAGAGATCTACGAGAAGTCGGTGCGCCTCCTCAAAGAAACCAACGTCCCCTTTCCCGAGGACCGTCTGTCGAATTATCCCCACCAATTCTCCGGCGGACTCCTTCAGCGCATCATGATCGCCCTCGCCCTCGCCTCCGACCCGAAGGTCCTCATAGCCGACGAGCCGACCACCTCCTTGGACGTGACGATCCAAGCCGGCATCATCGATCTGCTATTGCGATTGAAGGATGAGCGAAACCTCTCGATCATATTCATCACCCACAACCTCGCCCTCATCTCGGGCATCGCCGACCGGATCGTGGTGATGTACGCCGGGCTCGTCATGGAGCAGGGCTCCGCCGAGGCGGTACTGACCTCCCCGCGCCACCCCTACACCCGCGCGCTTCTCGACTCGATCCTCGACCTCGGCCAACACTACACCGACACCCCGATCGCAGCCCCCTCCGGTACCGTGCCGGACCCCTACCGCCCCGAAGCAGGGTGCCCGTTCGCTCCCCGCTGCCCCCTCGCCGCACCCGCGTGCCGCGAGGCGGTACCGCCGATCGCCGAGGACCCGGCGCCGCCGCCGGGCACAGCGGCCGCGCGCCACCGCGGAGGCGCGGAGGCTCCGGGGGGCCCGGCAGCCGGGCGCGACCGCGAAGCAGAGCCGCCGATCGCCGAGGGCCCGGCAGCGGCGCCGGACGGGGCGGCCAGGCGCCACCGCGGAGGCGCGGAGGCCCCGGAGGGCCCGGGGGGCCCGGCGGCTGGACCCGACCGCGGAGGCGGGCCGGGGCGCGGGGCGCCGCCCGGAGGCGCCGAGCACGCCGCGCACGTGCACCGGTGCAGGTTTCCCGGGGTGAAGGAGTAGGCATGCTCGAGTTGAAAAACGTGCACAAGCGCTACGACCTGGAATCGGGCTTCTTTGCGCCGGTGGGTCGCTACGTATACGCGGTAAATGGCGTCGACTTCACGATCGGAGAGAACGAGGTTTACGGCCTCGTCGGTGAGTCCGGCTGCGGCAAGACGACGACCGCGCGCCTCGTCGTTCGCATGCACGATCCCAACAGTGGGGTCATCCGGTTTACCGACCGGCAAGGGCGAGTCTTTGACATCCCCGACCTCAACAAGGGCGAGCTTCGGCTCCTTCGAAACAGAATAAAATACATCTTTCAGGATCCTGCCAAATCGCTCAATCCACGGATGAACGTTGAGCAGATACTCCTTACCGGTTACCGGTACTCTCCATTCTGGCCGGGAAAGAAACAGGCACGAGAAGAGGCAAAAAAGATCCTCGACGACGTGGGGCTCAAGCCGAATGACCTCGACCGTCGGCCCACCGATTTTTCCGGCGGCCAGCGCCAGCGCATTGCCATCGCCCGCGCGCTGATGGCTAAACCACAGCTTCTCATTTGTGATGAGGTGGTTTCCGCGCTCGACGTCTCGATCCAGGGGCAAATCCTCAACCTACTCTTACGGTTGAAGGAAGAGTACAAGCTTTCCATGCTCTTCATTGCCCACGACCTCGCCGTCGTCTCCTACATTTCCGACAGGATTGGCGTCATGTATCGAGGCCTGTTGATGGAAGAGGCGCCTGCGCAGCGGCTCGTCGCAGAACACCGCCATCCCTACACCAAGCACCTCTATGCCGCCATTCCCAAACTCGACCCCGCGAGGAGCATACGCCGCAGTCCCTACACGCGATTCGCCGAGCCGCCCGACCCCACGGTAAGCCCCTTTGCCCCGCCCGCCGAGAAATCAACCGCCTCCGCCGCGGCGGACGCTGTGGAGGCGGACGGCGGCGCGGTCGGGGCCGGCGACACCCTCGAAGCCGGGGCCGGCACTCCGCGCTCGGCCGGAGCCGGCACCGGGGCTGGTGGTGGTGGTGCCGCCGGAGCCGGCGCCGCGGACGGCACCGAAACCCGGGCTGGGGCTGGTGGTGGTGGTGCCGCCGGAGCCGGGGCCGAGGCTGGTGGTGGTGCCGCCGGAGCCGGGGCTGCACGCTCGACTGAGTCCGGGACTGAGGCCATAGATGGCAGCCGGAGTCAGAGCACTTTTGGAGATCAACCCGCCACAGGTAATTCGGCCGGCCGCCGCAGAATGGAAGAAGTGGCGCCTGGTCATTTCATATCGGTATACTTCCGATCGCCTACCGAATAAGCGTTTCCTCCGTCACTTTGGCAAGCCGTGGGGCGGAGAAACCGAGCCACACCCCCAGTCCAATCAAAAGCCCCCCGAGAACCACGAGGCCAACATAGCCCGGCAAAACTCCCGGAATGACCGAGGGCATCGCTACACCTACGAGAGAAAGGACTGCACCGATTCCCGCACTCAAGGCACCGAGCCAGATCAAGACGGTACCCGCAATCGCGATACGTCGCCGTTGCTGTTCGAATTTTTCGGATACGAATTGAACCCATTGGGCTGCTTTCGTGGGTTCCACCTCGTATTCTTCAATAACGTGTTGCGTGATCTCAACAGGCGTATTTCCCGCACGAAGCTTTTCCACCATCTCGGGAAGCGCCCGCGAGGCTTTCTCGGCGTCCTGCTGCCTTTGCTCTCCGAGTGTCATTTGTTCCCCCATTGAGGTATCTACAAGACTGTTGATAAATCCGCGTTAAGTCTCTATGCGGCAGACACCCACACGATGGCGAAAGCTCCCCCTGCAAGCTTGAACTCTAACTATTTCAAGTGTCGTGAGTTCGTCCAAATCTATCAACATGCTTCTTGATACTTCACTTTCGATCGGATCGATACCCTGTCTGCTCCTCCCCGAACCCGGCGGCCTATGCAAACGGGTTTTGGTCTCGCCCTCCGCGAAACCCGTGCGGCGCAAGAAAACCTACGAGTACAAACACTCCCCCGAGGCCGGCAAACACAGCGGTGCTGCCCCATAATCCCCAAAACGAACCGAGGCGGCTATTATTGGGGTTATCGGCGTCATAAAAGACGGGCACACTCGCCTGCACCTCATACACGCGGGAGTTACGGCCCGAGGGCGCGGTAAAACGCACGCGCGGCCCCGAGTCGGGATCGAAGGTCACAACCGGATAGTAAAGCACTCCGGCATCACCGCCAATGAACGGAGGCGCAGCATCTTCAACGCGCTCATAGTCGACAACGGTCCCCGTAGTGGTGCGAGCACTCCGCATAAACCACAGCGTACTTCCCGCCTGTATAAGACCAACCACAATGAGCACTCCACCCAATAGCTTGAACACGTTGCCAAATATTTGTCTTGCGTCCATAGTTGTCCAGAATATACTACTCCACCCCTCTGAAGCATCAACTACTCTGTTGATAAGGCACCGGCCAAATCCCGCCGGGCGAAAGCGGGAATCCGCACTGAGGTGCTCCGCTGCGCGCGCCGCCGCCAGCGAACC
>JAWLED010000072.1:0-11312 GCA_041686235.1 Spirochaetia bacterium
CACTGGGTGTTGCAGTGGGGAGAGCATGTGGAGGTGGTGGCGCCGGAATCGCTGAGAGAAGAGCTTTTTCAGGTCGGCCGATATTACGTCGGCACATATGGAAGCTGATCAAATAATTGCAGCCTAAGGGAGGAATCGATCGAATGGAAGAGACAGGAAATATTTTCGAGGGCATCGTAGTGAACGAGCGCTCCTACACGGAGCTATTTCAAAACATGTGTCGCTACAAGTTCTTTCGCGATGAATTCGCCCGCTTTCTGAAGCAACAGTCCGAGGATAACGAGGAATGGGAATCGCTGTCGCTGTCGGACTTCTACTTCCACTCGTCAGAGGTCGAAACTCAGTACTTCGCTCAAGAGTCCGGCACTTACCCGGATCTGGTGATAAGCACCCCCGACGTGCGCCTCATGATCGAAGTAAAGACCAGTACCTGGACAGGACTACAAGGTTCTCAGCCTCGAGACTACCTGACGAATCTGGCCCGCACGCCGACAGAGGCAGCTCACAAGGGACTCTTCTTTCTTGTGCCACGATACTATTCCCACGAAGGCGAGCTGAAAAAACGGATATCCGACGAGGAAGTTCAGAAGCAAGTTCGAAAGGCGGGCATCAAACCTCTGATGATACTCCATTGGGAGGACTTTATCGAACAGCTCCTGCAAGCCGGTGCACAGGAGCTAAACTCGAACCTCCGCGACTTCATCGACCTTTCGAATGACTGGTTCATCAATGGTAAAATCGCTCTACGCTCCGGAGAGCTCGCCGCGATCAAAAAGCACACCCTGGGATCGGGCCTCTACATGCTCCGGGCGTTAGTCGAAATCGTCAGGGAGCGTTTCCGACGGACGGAAAGGCTCAAGATTGGCCGTACGCGCTGGGAGGACTACGACTTCGGCTTCTACATCGACCGGGCGGACGAGACCATAGGCTACTTCGGCATCGATAGTTACGCATGGACACGGGGCTTCTGGCCGTTGGTAATCGGCGTAAAACCGGATGCAACCGGGGACATACGGGGCACGGAGGATCTATCGCGGCAGGAAGACGAAGACGGTATTTGCTACTGGGGTTTCCCCAATAATCTATTGTCTAAGCAAAACGCGCTTGAGGAAGTGTCTGCTCGATTCGCTTCGGTCTTCAATGTGGAGCCAAGCGGTACCGGCGAGGCTGAAGACGAAGTGAAGTTCAGTCATCGTGAACTGGCCGCGTTGTTTGATGGTCAAACGTCCGGCGGAGCGTATCAGAAACTCCTTAGACTCATCGAGCAGATTCACACGGCAGCGATAGGGAGCAACGAGCAGATAAGAGTTAAGACCGCCGGCTCTCGGTGGGAGCACTCGCTATATATCTCTGAGAATGGCAAGCCGCGCGCGGCTTTCGGGATTTTCTTCACGAACTGGAAAGACGAAGGTGGCCTACCATTGTGGATAGGACTCCCTACACGGTCTTCGTCGAAGGCTTTCGAGGAGCTCGAAAAGGAGAAGTTTATCGCCGGCGAAGGCTACCCGGAGAACGGTTGGTCATATAAACAATTAACTTTGGACGACGTTTCTCCGGAGCAGGACTTAGTGGAGTATTCCTTGATGGTGCTCAAGAAAATGGGGTTAGACACCGGCCTACCAACCTAATATAGCGAGGATCGTACCATCTGCAGGATGATCTCTTCCGAAATCTCATCAGAATGAAACACTTTTCGAATCACTAGACGATCCACGGCGGCGTTAAGAACTTGCATGTCCGTGTGGATCAGATCGGCGATCAGGTGCTCGGTTCGGACGGAAAAAGTGGAGCCGCTTGCGGACGCTCTCCGTCTAACGATTTCCCGCCTGATAGAATAGGAAGTGTCGGGCAGCGCAACCTCCAGGCTGAACCCAATAATCCTGCTCCACGGATGGTCCGACTCCCGCGGCGGCGCTCGCTTCAACGACCACCCAGGCGAACCGACCGGCACGATAGACCAGAGAGTTCGCGTAGATCGCCTCGGAGGTTCCGGGGGCAATGCGCGATACCAGGTAATTCATGGCGGTTGTTTTACCACAGCCACGAGGCCCGGTCAGAACAACTGTCCTGGTTGGGTCAACAGTACGATCACCGTGCGAGAATGCATCAGCGAGAGCGCTCACTTCCTGGTGAACCCGCGCCTCGCACAGGAATCCGTTCAAGTCCGCAATAGCCGGAACCTCGATTGTCTGAAGATCGTCGTCCTCTCTCACGCTCACAGTGTGTAGAGGGCGGAGCGACACATAACGACGTCCCGCGGATCGGACCGACTCTTTCGAAAACACTGAGAGTTACGTGAAAAGCGAGTTCCTGCGGCACGACTGATCGGGCGCAAAAGAACTCGGTGGAAGGAACGCACGAAGCTATCGTGAATCGAGCCGGTTGTCTCGTTCGAGTCACGCTGGACGTAACGGCGAAGACCGTCCTTTTGGTACGGCCTTTTCGCTTGTGGGACGCGATAGCGGGCTTTCGAACAACATGCCGAGTGCCCATGCCGCAGGATTACTCCGGGTCGGTCTGATCCGAGGAAGGCAGGCTATCACGCAGGGACGTGGGATTACGCCGGAGATCGAGGACCCGATAGACTATTACTGATTCTTTCTCGATTAGGTAATAAACGGCGTAGGGAAAGCGCCCTGCCAGAAGACGATAGTATCCAAAGACCTTTTGGTGAATGCCCGCGTAGAGTAGAAGCGAATCGATGTCGGAGAAAAGGGAATCCAGGAAGTACTCGCCGACCGCTTCACCATGGCGTGCGTAGAACTCCCGGCCGCGATGCAGATCCTCGATAGCGGACTCAAGAATCTTTAGCCTCATTGGTCCCGATGTCTCAGTCGCCGCTTGGCCTCTTCCCAATCCACGCGTCCCTCCGTACCGGCCGAGACGCGCGATTGGGTCTCTTCAAGAAGATCCGCATGCCAATCGGGAGATTGCACGGCGGGCTCTTCTTTCGAGATCTCCTCCCAAAGGGCTTCCATCGCTCGGAGCTTTTCCTCACGGGACATGTTCTCTATGTCGGCCTGCGTGATCATGACAAGGTATAGTGTAGCGATTTCTCCCGCTCACCTCAACGCAATCCGGAAGACGCCTCCTTTGGGGATTCAGGACACGTGCCTCGATCGAATCCGGTCACCGGCGGTCCGCGTCGGTATCGTCTGCAGCGACCCTAGCGACGAATGATAGGTTGTTATGTTTTCGTGTCAAGCGTAACCGCGAAACGGCAATGAAGGGCAAGATTTCGCGAAAGTGCAGCACCGACCGTGGTTCGCAGGCTCATCAGGGAGCCGACGGCCGCTATTTGAGTGGACAGACGCACCGATAGGGCAAATCTGGGCTGTTTCGCAAGTGTTTCTACCGGGAAGCGGACACACGTCTCCCGAAGGGCGTAACGGAGGAACTTCTCAGTTGAGGCGATCGGGATCAAATCCCGGTGGGGACCGCCCGACCTTAATCAGATGCCGGAGGATACGCTTGAGCTGGTCGGGATCCTCGAAGTACACCGAGTATGTGGTGTGGAATAGCACACGCCCCTTGAACGGCTCGTAGCGGATCTTCTTGAGGGAGATTGGTGGGCGTGCGATGTACTCGGCGAGGCTCTCCTGCGAGGACTGGTCGAGGATACGAACGCTGTTATCTATGCTGAACCCGGAATGCTTCCAGGATAGGAGGTTGCCGGCGAAGTCATCGTTCAGGAGCTCGCGCTGCACCAACAGCTTGATC
Source organism: Spirochaetia bacterium (assembly GCA_041686235.1). Classification (GTDB taxonomy): domain Bacteria; phylum Spirochaetota; class Spirochaetia; order DSM-27196; family PWMO01; genus JAAAOH01. Next base: position 3,721 of record JAWLED010000072.1, read on the forward strand.
ACCCGACGCCGCAAGAGTTCCGTCATCGACTGGAGCCCTGAGAACGGGATGTAGAAGAAGGTGCCCTCCTCATCGAAGCCACCCTCGAGAACGATTGCGCGGAAATGCGGGTTCCACCGGAGCATATCCCCAAACGTCTGATGCGCGACGACCATGCCGGTGAGCAGCGGTCTGCCGGCGGCCTCAGCGTAGAACTCATCGATGATACGGTAGATCAGTCGGGAGACCTCGGCGAATAGGCGGCGATCGTGGCGAAAGAACGGCCGGAGTGCCTTGGGCATGGTGAATACGAACTGGCGATGAGGTAGCTTGAGGAGGACCCCATTCGTCAAATGCTCGGCGAAAAGGATCGTTCGTTTTCGACTGCAGGATGGGCACAGGTAAAAGCCCTTGCACGAGAATGGCCGGAAATAGTCATGTCCGCACTCGGGGTTCGTGCAGCGAATGCGCGCGACGCCGTGGACATAGTCGCCGCACGCCATGAATCGGTCGCCGAGCTGCTGGATACGCTCCAGGCGGTACCTGCCGTAGGTGGCGGCGTACTTCTCCTCGTAGCGCTCGCAGAAATCGGCGAAATGCCGTTCGAAGATCGTATGGAGCTCGCCCGGACCACGGGGAACGTACCGATTCCTCGCCGTGGTCGCGACAGAGATCGCCGTGCTCACATAAATAGATACGGGCGTATCGAGCCTCCTGCTTCACGTCGGAGACCTCTTTCTCGATTGCCACTTAGAACAGACCGTCCGGGAAACCATATCCAACCGAGCCCGTAGTCCCGTTTGACCCCGGTCACCAAAATCATAATCAGCACGAACGACTTTGACACCGCTCTTCGAGCGATTTACGGAGAGCAAGCAGCGAGTCTCTCGGCGGCCACCGTGAGCCGGCTCAAGGACGTGTTCAGCCAGGAATACGAACAATGGCGCACGGCGAAGCTCTCGAGCTCACGTTACGCCTACATTTGGGCTGACGGCGTGCACTTCAACGCCCGCGTGGAGGGTGAACGCAATTGTGTGCTCGTGGTTGTCGGTGCTAAGTTCAACGGCGAATGTCCTCGATAAGTTGCCCAAGTCGGTCCAGCCGCGCGCCATGGTCTTCAAGCTGATCAAGGAGGCCGAAAAAGGCCGGCACAAGATCACGCGCCGGCAGCAGCTGGAACTCGTCCAACAAGGACGTGTCTTCAAAGACGGCGAGCTGGTCTCAGAAGAACCGGCCGCTTAGGATCGGATTCCGATGGGATGCCCATCCACCAAACTTGACAGTATCCCCGTTGAGGAATTGTTCTGCAGTCTCGAGAAGGTGGAGTTCAAACGCCGAGAAGCCGTAGATGAGAGTAGAGGAGCGTCGCCCGTTGCGCGTTGACAACCCGACGGCAGATACTCACTCGGAATCAGGCATAAAATGCAGCAACCGAACTTCTTCGCAGTACCATGAATGCGGTGTATCATGTCGCTCCGGCAGAATTGGCGGCGGTCTTCGGTGAGTGTCCGGAGATGGCTATGGGAGGCGAGCTTCTGTCGCCTTTCGGGAGATCGCCATGTGTCAATCAGCTGAGCTCCGATGCTATCCAGAATCAGCGCTATTCTGACCGAGCTTCGAAGGACTGCTGTGCGTGGATTCCGACGCTCTCCGGCCCCGCCGGTATATGAGAGTTCCTGTACCCGCGTAACGCATCGAGCACACCAGGCGATCGAACGAGGAGGTCGAGCAGGTCAACAATGTCGAACGGAGTCCACACCGCTGGTCACATGAACTGATGCAGATTGTAGCAGGCATTCGACATTGCATATTCGAACGAAAGTGAATAACTTTGAAGCGGAGGCGATTATGGCGAAAACGATCACCCTTCGAGTTGACGAACAGACCTACGATTTGATCCGTAAAGCGGCAGCCGGAGAGCGACGCAGCTTAGCGAACTTCATTGAGCACGCTACCGTCTCCTACCTTGCCGAGGAAGCGTTTGTAGACGATTCGGAAATGCAGGAGATGCTCGGCGATAACGAATTGACTGAACAGCTGCGATCCGGACGCAAGGACATCGAATCTGGGGAGTATACGATCGTTTGAGCTCGTATCGAATCGCTGAGACGAAATCATTCCGTAAGAGCATGGAGAAGAACCAAGAGCTGTGGAAGTTATACGGTAAACTGACCGATTACGTGTATCCGCTCTTGCGAGAAAGCCCGACCTACGGTCCAAATCGGAAACGGTTAACCGGCGAGTTCTCTGATTTCTACCGATTCCGCGCTGGCGATTACCGGCTATTCTATACCGTCGACGAGACTGAGCGGATGGTGTTCATAGTTGCGCTTCGGCATCGCAAAAGCGCATATCGCTGAGACCAATTTCTGGGATTCTGGACAACATAGCGCTCCAGCAGAATTAGCCGCGCAGGTAAGCCTTCGCGGTCGTTATTGGCGGCGGTCTTCGGTGAGTGTCCGGAGATGGCTATGGGAGTCGAGCTTCTGTCGCCTTTCGGGAGATCACCATGTGCCAGTCAGCCGAGCTTGTTGTTGAGCCTGTAGAGAAACCTGAAAAACACGGGGCATGACTCTCTCGGCAGCGTCCGATGGAGCTCCCGGCTGCGGTTGCTTGTGTTCTCGAGACGGTGGTCAGACCGTTTCGAGAGGCTTCGCCGGCCGCGTCCAGCCGGCGTCAGGCGAGGGTGGGCGAAAACGACGGACCGTAGCGGGCGAGCTTTCCAATGTTATGCACTCTCTCTGTAGAGCTTCCACTGCGCATCCACCTTTGCGCGGCCTCGGAGGGTGAAGCGATCCATGCCGAGGATGGCGCGGGTATTGCCGAAGACAGGCTCGACCGCACCCATGCGTTTTGAGTAGTAGTGGCGGCCGCGCTCTGTGTCGAAGCGCTCTATCATTCGCCCGAGCCGCTCTTCGTTTTCAGAGAGCCATGAGGTGATCTTCCCCGCCTTCTTTGTGAGGGTGGCGATTTTTTGCTCTTCGCGGTGGCGCGCCACCAACGCTTCGATCGACCGCTCAATCTTCTCGCGGCAGCATCATCGTCTGTTCATACGAATACTCACGAAACCGCGCCACCTTTCCCCTCCCGACCGACGGTTCCCCATTCTACCGTCTCGGAGGCGTTTGTGGTACTTTTTCTACAGGCTCGTCATGTGGTCCTATCGTGTCGGTAGTCGAGAGGTAATGTTCGGATTCTTAGGCTGGTGTGGGCTTGGCTGCGTCATGTGCGGTACACACAATCGGGCGTCGGTCGATCGACGCTGCACCGACCGAGAACCTCTGGACAGCCCGTACCCATAGTGTGATACTTGTAGCGTGACGCCAAGGGAAGCAGTAGCACCTATCGTCCAACGCCTCAAGGACCTTAACGTATCCCGAGTTGTAGTTTTTGGTTCGACCGTCACCGGAACCTTCGACGAGGACAGCGACTTAGACCTGGCCGTCATCGTCCCCGATCCTCAACCCGGCGAGAAGTTCAACCGCGTTGATCGTGCGGTGGAGCTACGCCAACAGAGCAGGGACATCAACGCCCAGATAGCCATCGACATTTTGGTGTACACTGAATCAGAATTCTCTAAGCTCCGTAACTCGCCAAGTTTTGTGCGAGGTAAAATCGCCGAGGCCGGAGAAACGGTGCATGAAAGAGCCGGCTAGGCGTCGGCTGACCTTCGCAAATAAAGACCGGCAGACGAGTGAGCAGATCAAGGACTCGCAAGGCCTGCGGGCGATCGCAGCGTTCCACATCCAGCAGATGATAGAGAAGTCTCTCAAGGCTATCCTCGTCTGTCAGGGCCAGAACCCGCCGCGCATTCACGACCTTGTAAGGCTGGCGCTCTGGTCACCGCTGCAACTGGCGAGTTGGTGGTCAACGCCGATGAGCTTGAACGAATCAACCAATACTACACGTTTTCGCGGTACCCACAGGCCTTTCAAACAGACGCCGGTGAGGAACCGTCTGCCCCAGAGCTCGAATCGATGATATCGACCGGCAAGGTTGGTCAATCCGGCTTAGGCACCCACCGACTTCGGCGGCCGGCAGCGGCTCGAGCGCCGTGTGTCCGTGAAAGAAGCGGTGCATAACATCTGTTTCGAGCAGACGTAGCTGCGCCTCGCAGCTCAAGCCGGCCGTTATAGCCGTTCAGTAGTGCATCTATGACACGACGTGCACGTTTTACACTCGCTGGAGCAACAGTCACGGTTCAGCTGACATCTTTGTCATATTGCCTCGGCCTCTTGGCCCCCCAGCGAACGCGGGCACAGTCGCAACGGTACCTGGATAGCTCTGCGACCCTCTCCCCCACCCGAACGAGGGCTACTTTGTCCTACATATCCACGAATACACCTGGCTCGTTCCTAGAGATTCCTCAAACGGAAGCGAGAAAGTAAAAACGAGGGCTCGAGCGGGACTCGATACAGGCCGCAGGTGATAAGCGGACGCACGTGTAGCGTCGGAGTGTGTGGCGAGGATGAAGAGAAACGCTGTTCACCTGCGGGAGAACAAACCCGAAAAACCCGCCGATGTGAATGTGGCGACGATCACAAAACCTCTACAATGCGCTACTCATGCCCATGGGAGCCGAAGGCGAAACACCCCCCGGGGAGGCGTTCGCTAAGCCGCGCGGCCCAGGAGGCGATGGTGAGTTTCTCGCTTCCGAGCAGCGTCTTGCGTAGTGAGCCAAAGCGCGAGAAAATGGGTATAGCCCATTTCACCAATGCCATTCCGAGGCCGGTCAGCGTCAGCATGGTGGTGAAGGAGTGGTGATCTTTGACGGAGAATCGTTTCGAGCCGGTTCGCTCGTTGAGCTGCGTGAAGTAGTGATTCTCGATGCGCCGGCGGCAATAGCCGGCTTCACGCAGTTCGGCGCCAGACAGTGAATAGTCGGTGGTGACCACCCACCATGTGCGTGTTTGACCGGATTTGCTGCGCGTTTCGGTGAACCGAACTACCTCAACAGAGATACCGGCGAAAGTGGCGGTTGTGCTTTCTGTCCACCAGCGGCAAAGTCGCTCGCCGTCATATCCGCTACTCACCCAATCGGCAGCACCGGCGTCGAATTGATTGGCCGCATCGGCAACGACCGTTCGATGGGTCATCGACTCGCCTCTGATGAGCACATGTATGCCGAGCCTGCGGATCACTGTGATAGTGGTGGTGTCGAAGTACAGGGCATCGAGCAGGAGCAACTGTGGTGCGGCTCTCCCGAGGCTCGGGAGCTTTTTGATAAGCAGCCTGCTTTTTTGCAATTCATGCCCCGGTCCGCGCATATGAGCGACCAAGGGAGCGATAGTGAGGCTGCCGGTGAGGCATGCCACACTCATCCAGTGACCGCTCATGTAGGTGCCGTCGACGATGGCAACCCGGCGAGCGGGTCCACCGTGGACAAAGCGGCTGCAGAGCATGTGCCTGCGATCGAGTTCACCAACGATATGCTTTGCGAAAGCATTGACCAGCTGTGGAGCGAGCCACCGCAGTGCACGGCGGATGGTAGAATCGCTTACCACCATTTTTCGACCTGTAGCGCCGAACAACGCCTTAACCCGCGGGCTGCGTCCAAGGCGGTCCACCGCCGGCAGTGATGTGGCGTTGAATAGTGGCATGAGCAGCACACACAGGAGGATCGTCGGCAGAGAGATAGACGGGTTTGTTCTGAGATCCCTAAAGCGCCTCAGGCGCGTGGGTAAGTCAAATTTCTCAATGATGTTGTCGGCGGTCCTCTTCTTTGTATCCACACAGCCCCTCCCAGTATGGATTCACAAGAAGAAGAAAAGAGAAAAAGAAGAAGAACTGTGCGCCTTCCGGGCACTCCGTCGACCCTGGAGGCTCTAACAATTATCATACCATCTCCACCTCACAGGACAATGAGGAATCTCTGCAATCCTCCGACGTGACATTCGCGGAAAACGGAGATACGTTAAGGGAAGAGACGTTTTGCCGAACGAGTGTGGTCGTTATGGGTGAGAAATCCGACAGAGAACGCTTAATGCAGTACCTACATACTCACAAGGGACGATTGATGAGCGCGTACCGTGTCAACCGAATCGCGGTGATTGGCTCTTTCGCCCGAAACGATTACCGCGCGGACAGTGACATTGACCTCTTGGTAAGCTTCGAGCCGGACGCTGAGCACATATACGATAGAAAGCGCTCTTTGGCGGCGGAACTCGAGCACGAGTTTGGGCGCCCGGTCCAGATCGCCTCGGAGAAGTACATCAAACCGTATTTTCGCAGTCATGTATTGAGTGAAGCGGTGTATGTCTGATAATCGTGATCACGGCACGATTTCTGCGATCCTCGAAGCAATACAGCACATTCGCGACTACACAAGTTCAATTTCGAATGCCGAAGACTTCTACCGCAATACGATGGTGTTCGATGCTACGCTCATGAACTTTGTCGTGGTCGGCGAGATGAGCCGGCGCATATCGGATCAGCTCCGCGATCGGCATTCTGAGATTCCGTGGCAGAAGACCAAGAGCTTTCGCAATTTGGTTGCTCACGACTATCTCGGAATCGATGCCGAAGAAGTATGGCAGATCGTGACCGGCGACATACCTGCGCTCGAACAACAGATCCTTAGCATCAAGGACGAGTTCGAGAGGCAAGAGAGCGAAGATTCGTGAGCCGCAACGCGCACACGGGTACTCGCATGTTCGCGGCGCCGAAAATGAGCGGACGTCATAACATACCGCTCCAGCAGACAAGGCTACCGTCACGGTTCTTGCTCGAGGCAAGAACACGTGCCGGTTTAGCGCCACGCAGCTTATCCGCGCCGTTATACCACTTTGAGTCGGGTTGATCGCGGTCTGTGGAGTCGCACCGCAATCAGCATTCGGCATATGATCTCGGAGAGGATCTCTTTGGCAAGCACGGCTCCGGAGACGCTGAGCATTCCACCGAGTACAAAGACAAGCTAAAAGAGAAGCTCCGTGCAAAGCACGCTCATTGACGCCGGGCCGCTTATCGCGCTCTTCGACCGGGACGACACGTTTCACCAGAGCGTTGTGGGGTTCCTCAGGAAACAAGGCCTGCAGCTCGTCAGCACATGGCCGGTATTGCCCCATAGAGGGGTGCTCACGCTGGGGGAGGTGGAGCATTCAGTTATCGGATACAGAAGTCCCGCGTCGTGCGGATCTTCTGGGCATGTCGGTGTGTCTCGACCATTGGCGGGACTCGGGTAGGAAAGCTCATCAGTGAGCTGGAGACCGCTCACGCAGAACTGGCTCAAAGTCTACTACAGCGGGTAACCGGGAACTTCAAGCGCGGGAACGAACGGAACAACCGTCAGCGATGATACCGATTTAGGCGGATGGACGCCATATTTGGTCCCAACGGCGGCCACGTTGTGCCGTCCATCAATCACAACATTTCACGCCATGTTGAGCGACATCGAGATTCTTGATACTGTTAGCGCCCACGCAAAACGTGAGTGTGAGTAAATACGTCAGAAAAGAGGGCGCACATGGCTAAAGTATTGTCGAACTACGTGAATGGGGCTTGGGTGCAGGCCGCGAACGGCGCTACCTTTGAGCAACGGAATCCTGCGCGACTGACCGAGGTAACCGGCATATGGCCCGCCTCTACCAGAGAGGACGCACGTGCGGCAGTCGAGG
>JAWLED010000072.1:11412-12779 GCA_041686235.1 Spirochaetia bacterium
ATCGACGAGGCTGAGTTCCAGATTCACGAGGGGCTGCGCATGTACGGCGAGACGGTGCCCTCCCGTCGGGACGGCGTCTTCGCCTACAGTATTCGCAAACCCCTCGGCGTCGTCAGCGCCATCACCCCCTGGAACTTCCCCTTCAACGTGCCGGTTCGAAAGATTGTGCCGGCGCTCATGGCCGGAAACACCTGCGTCTTCAAGCCCGCGAGCCTGACGCCCATGACGGGACTCATGTTCACCGAGTGCTTCGTGGATGCCGAGTTTCCGGCCGGCGTGTTGAACTTCGTCACCGGTGGCGGGTCGACGGTGGGTGCGGAGTTCACGACCAATCCGGCGATCCGGGCCATCAGCTTCACCGGCTCCGAGGAAGTCGGAAAGCGGATTCATCGCATGGCGTCCGAGCAGCTCATAAAGACACAGCTCGAGATGGGCGGGAAGAATCCTGCAATCGTGCTCGAAGATGCGGACCTCGACGCTGCCGCCAAATCCATTGTCCGAGCTGCCTATGTCTGCGCCGGTCAGTGGTGTACCGCAACCAGTCGTGTGCTGGTGGTGAAGGAGGTTGCCGAGGAGTTGACCAAGCGGCTCCTCGAGGAGGTGGAGCGCATCCATATCGGCGAAGGGGTCGACCCCAACACCGATATGGGACCGGTATGCGGCACCGAACAGCTCGAGACCATCGGCGGTTACCTCGAGACGGGTAAGAAAGAGGGGGCGGTGCTTCTCACCGGCGGGAACGTGCGAAAGGACGGACAGTTCGCAGACGGCTGCTTCATAGAACCGACCGTCTTCGGCGAAGTTACCGAAGATATGACCATCGCCCGGGAGGAGATCTTCGGTCCTGTGCTTGCGGTAATGAAGGTCCAAGACTTCGACGACGCCATTCGTGTCGCGAACAACGTCCGGTTCGGGCTCGCCTCGGCAGTGTACACCAAGGACCTCAATAGGACCTTCCGCTACATCGAGGAAAACGACGCCGGCGTCATGCACGTAAACCTCATGACGGCCATAAAGGAACCGCATCTGTCATTCGGCGGGGTGAAGGAGTCCGGACATGGTCTTCCCGAGGCCGGAAAAACCGGAATCGAGTTCTTCACCGAGCATCGAGTGGTCTACATCAACTACGGTCGGTAGCCTCCACGTGGGGCCGCGTGTCGTATCGCGGCTGCCGCTGGGCGGGGCATGGCCTCTCGGACTCGCCCCGCGCTTGACGTTTGCTTAAGAAGACTATCATACTCAGGTTAGCGGTGCCTGCCACCCAGCTCGACGGGCATCCCGATACCGCTTTTTCGGAGATACCTGATGATCAGATCACTCGTCTATTCTGCTCTCTTGTTCCTCGCCGGCTCGACTGTGGCCGGCGC
>JAWLED010000072.1:12879-14705 GCA_041686235.1 Spirochaetia bacterium
GGCCGGCGCGGAGGTCAACACCCGAGACCGGGAGACCGGCGCGACCCCATTGGTCCGAGCGTCCATGTGGAACGATAACCTGAAAGTGATTGAGGCGTTGCTTTCCGGTGGCGCCGACGTGGGCGTAACCCGTGTGGACGGGACCACTGTGTTGATGGGAGCAGCGGAGTTCAACCGCAGCCCGGAGGTTATACGCATGCTTCTCGAGGCCGGAGCGGGCGTGAATACCGAGGGCGCGGACGACTGGACGCCGCTCATGATGGCCGCGGCGGATTTCCACAAAAGCGGTTTGCGGACGGTGCGGGCACTGCTCTCCGAAGGGGCGGCGGTCAACGCGCAAAATGCCTACGGGCTTTCGGCGCTGATGATAGCTGCACGATTCTCAACCGATCCCCGCATTCTCGAGGAGCTTCTCGCAGCCGGTGCCGAGGCGGACTCCGAGGATCGACTCGGTAAAACGGCACTCGACCATGCGCGCGGGAATCGGGACCTGCGGAACACTGAGGTGTTCGAACGGCTGAAAACGGAAACCGAGGCCTCGCGAGGCGCCTCCTGAAGCTGCAGCGTCTGCGGCCGCCGAGGTTACGGCACGACGATGGTGTCGCCAGGCTGAAGCCGCATATCAAGCGCCTGGTTCCCTCCGAACACGAGAGCTTCGAGATTCACGCGGCGTGCGGTGTCTCCCGCCCGCTGAATGCGCGCCAGCGCCAGCGACTCGGGACTCACCGTGTCTTCGCCGACCGGGTGCGTGGTGTTGCCCGGGCGCAGGAGCACCGCTTGCATGACGGTGAACAGCGTGTCGCCATCGCGCAGCCGGTGGCGCATCGTCGTCGTCTCATCTCCGCGCCCAATGACGATGTAGACCACGGGGCTGTCCTCATTCACGCTCGGCACGAAGAAGATATCCCGGTCGCGCAGCCGGCCTGGGGATCCTTCGAGCGAGTCGAAGGTCCGGTACCCGTCCTGCTCGCCGGTCTCTTCCGCGCGCCGCGTGAGCTCGATCGCCTGCAGATCCGCCTGGGAGGTCGGCCCGCCGGCAAGGCGGGTGAGAAGCTCGTCGAAGCCCTCCTCCGGCAGCAGATCGTATTCGCCGGGGCGGCGCACCTCGCCCAGAATGCTCACGCGGCGGTCGGAGTAGGGCACGGAGATGCGGTCCCCCGGTTGCACGAAGGGATCCTCCGCGACGATACCCAGGCGCTCGGCGCTGAAGAGGTCGTAGGTCTCCCGGTTTCCGCCCGTGTCGATGCGCTCCACAGCCCGCCGTGAGGCGGCCTCCGAGAGCCTGCCCGCAATCACCGAGCTGAGGTGCGTGAGCCCCCACGCGTAGACCCAGCCCGCCGGCTCCACCGCGCCGGAGACGAAGACGCGAAACAGCCCGGTCCCGGCGAGCTCGAGGCGTGGATAGGCGTTGGGGTAGTAGCGCATCACCGCCTCCTCCGCGCGCGTCTGCAGCTGCGACAGGGTCAGATTACGTGCATCGATCCGGCCGAAATGGGCGAGGCGGAGCTCGTAGTTGGAGTTTACCGTGAACACCGTGGTGCCTTCGACCCCCGACGGCAGGTTGTAGGTGAGCCGATACGTGTCGCCCGGTGTGACGGGGTACGCGGGGGAGGAAACGGCCAGCGTAACGCGGTCGGTGGCGGTGAGCTGCTCGGGTGGCTCGAGGTCGGCACCCTCCTGTGCAGACACGAGCTGAGGGCACACAAACAGCACAACTGCGCACAGCAGCATTCCCGGAAAGAGCCTTCCCCGTGACACCTGCGCGAGTGAGCGCACGTTATTCCCTCTACCCTTAGGTATAGGTCAACCGCGGCGGGAAATCAAGC
>JAWLED010000073.1:0-14704 GCA_041686235.1 Spirochaetia bacterium
GGCTCACTGAGTGAGGTCTACGTAGCGTCCTTGCCACTCGGCCATCGTGTCTTGGCTCGTGTGTTGTTCTCGCGTGTTTCCGTGTTCGGCAACTTGGCCGGATAACTGGGTTTCTGCAGGAGGCTCGATGCTGTGGAAATATTGATAGGCTGCGTCAGTTGCCAGCCGGACGAGAACGCCTCGCGACCGGGCGGTTACGTTCTCTATCTGCATAATCTCCTCCTGCTATAAGTATGCACCATCCGCCTCGCGGTCGGCAACCGAAAAAAACGGGCCTATCTCTGCGCCAATGGGAAAAAGGGGTTTATCTATGCAGAAATGGGGTTTATTATATCTATTAGTCGTTATCTATAAGAGCGTCTTGATTGCTGCGCCGGCCTGCTTTGGGCGTATTGCGCAGTGATCGCACGCAAGGAGGTAGATATGTCTACAGAGACACAGCCCACCGAAGCAGATTTTACCGTAGAAAACCTTGACCGTATCATCGACGCCCATCTCGATGAGGCCGGAGCGCTCATCCCGGTGCTTCAAGAAGTACAAGAGTCGGTCGGATACCTTCCCGAGGATGCTCTAAAACACATTTCACACCGACTCGAAGTTCCCTATAGCGAGGTGGCCGGTGTCGTTTCGTTTTATTCGTTCTTTTCTACCATACCGCGCGGGCGTCACACCGTTCGTGCATGCCTCGGCACCGCTTGCTATGTGCGCGGAGGAAAAGAAGTTCTGGAAAGCCTCAAACGAAATCTCGGCATAGAGGTCGGAGGTACCACCGAAGACCGAATGTTTTCGCTCGATGTCGGGCGTTGTTTCGGCGCATGCGGCCTTGCCCCGGTTGTGGTCGTGGACGAGACGGTACATCAACAGGTAAAGCCCTCGCGGGTCGCCGAGCTCCTTGCACCGTACCGAGAAGAGGAGGCCTAAAATGCATATTGGTTCACCCGAAGAGCTCACCCAAAAACAGCAGGAATTGGAGCAGCAACGAGCAGCCGTCAGTACGAGGGTGCGGGTGTGCACCGGCGGAGGCTGTCTTGCCTCCGGAGCACACAAGATACGGGCTGCTTTGGAGTCCGAATTGTCCGGCGTGGACGGCCACGTGCATATCGTTGAGACCGGATGCATGGGGCCCTGCTCAGCCGGGCCGGTCATCGCCGTCGACCCCGACGGCACCTTTTACGAGGGGGTCACACCGGAGGATGCCGCAGAGATCGCCAAGAGCCATCTCCTTGGAGGCGCTCCGGTCGAACGCCTCCTGCATCGAAACCTTGCCTCCGGCTCCGTCGCCGAGACCGAAACCGATGTCGACTTTTTTCAACAACAACACAAGGTCGTACTGCGCAACTGCGGGCGAATCAACCCATGCAGCATCAGTGACTATATCGCGGTAGGCGGCTACTCCGCACTCGCCAAAGCTCTTGCGAGTCAAACGGGCGAGCAGATTATCGAGACCGTGAAAGCGGCCGGCCTGCGAGGACGGGGCGGTGCAGGGTTTCCGTCGTGGCTGAAGTGGCGCTTCACCCGCGACGCGGAAAGCGAAGAAAAGTACGTCCTGTGTAATGCCGACGAGGGTGACCCCGGGGCATTCATGGACCGCAGCGTGCTCGAGGGAGACCCCCACAGCGTGGTCGAGGGTATGGCCATTGCCGCCTACGCCGTCGGGGCACAGCAGGGCTACGTCTACTGCCGCGCCGAATACCCCATAGCGGTTTCGCGGTTGAGCCAGGCCATAACCCAAGCGCGAGAGGCCGGGCTCCTTGGCGACAACATACTCGGTACCGGCTTTTCATTCGATCTCGACATTCGAAAGGGCTCCGGGGCATTTGTGTGCGGCGAGGAAACCGCACTCATCCATTCCATCGAGGGAAAGCGTGGTGAGCCCACCCCCCGTCCCCCGTTCCCGGCCCAGAGCGGCGTGTGGGGCAAACCGACGCTCCTCAACAACGTCGAGACCTACGCAAACGTCTCCGCCATTGTCGGCGACGGCGCCGACACCTACGCGCGTGTCGGCACCGAAGACAGCAAGGGAACGAAGGTATTTGCCCTTGCCGGGGCGGTGCGAAACACCGGGCTGGTCGAGGTGCCGATCGGCACCACCCTGGGAGAGCTCATATACGACATCGGCGGCGGCATTACCAACGACAAGCCGTTCAAGGCAGCCCAGATAGGCGGCCCCTCCGGGGGCTGTGTGCCGAAACAGCACCTGAACGTCCCGCTCGACTATGCCTCGCTCGAAGAACTCGGTGCCATCATGGGCTCGGGTGGGCTCATCGTCATGGACGACGGCACCTGCATGGTCGACGTTGCGCGCTTTTTTCTCGAGTTCGTTCAGGAGGAATCGTGCGGCAAGTGTACCCCCTGCCGGGTAGGTACCAAGCGCATGCTCGAGATTCTCGACCGGATCTGCGAAGGGCGCGGCGAGTACGAAGACATCGACCAACTCATTGAGCTCGGAACCCAAATCAAAGACACCGCGCTGTGCGGGCTCGGCCAAACCGCGCCCAACCCCGTGCTCTCAACCATCCGTCACTTTAGAGACGAATACGAAGAGCACATACGAGACAAGCACTGCGCCGCCGGCATTTGCCCGTCGCTCGTGCGTGCCCCATGCCAGTCCGCGTGTCCCGCCGGAGTCGACGTACCCGGGTTCGTAAGTCTCGTCGGAGAAAAACGATATGCCGAGGCACTGCGCCTGCATCGAGAACGCAATCCGTTCGCCGCGGTCTGTGCACGGGTATGTTTCCACACTTGCGAAGAGAAGTGCCGACGGCAAACGCTGGACAGCCCGGTAGCCATACGCGCGATCAAGCGCCACATGGTCGATCAAGAGGTGGTGGTCCAGTTGCCCGAAGTCCGGGAGAACAGCGAGAACGCCGCCCGCAAGGTGGCGATCGTGGGAGCCGGACCGGCGGGTCTCTCCTGTGCCTACTTTCTCGCTCGGCTCGGATATCGTCCGCAAGTGTTCGAAGCCATGCCGCGTCCCGGAGGCATGCTTGTGCAGGCTATTCCCGCGTACCGGCTACCGCGGGAAACCCTGGCACGAGAAATCCGCATGATCGAGAATCTCGGCGTGCGGATACACACCGAGACCCGTCTCGGGCGGGATATAACCCTCTCGACACTTCGAGAACAAGGCTACGACGCAGTGTTCCTCGGTCTCGGCGCCCCAGGGAACACCCCGCTGAACGTTCCCGGCTCGGACGGCGAGGACGTCGTGCCGGCGGGAGACTTCCTCAGGCAGTATAACGTGCGCGGCTCCGTGCCCGTCGGGGACCGCGTATTGGTCGTCGGCGGCGGGAACGCCGCCATAGACGCTGCGCGCACGGCACTCCGGCTCGGAAGCCACGTCACGATAATCTACCGGCGCACGCGGGACCAAATGCCGGCGTATGCCGAGGAGATCGAGGAAGCCATATCGGAGGGCGTGGAGCTCATGCCGCTGACCCAACCAACTGAGATCGTGCGAAACTCCGATGGGACGATGCGCTCGGTTCGCTGCGTCGAGCTTTCTCTCGGCGAGTTCGACCGTAGCGGCCGTCGCCGCCCGACGAGCCGCAAATCCGAACCCTTCGAGTTGGAAGCCGACCAGGTCATCGTAGCCATTGGTCAGCGCCTCGACGCCGACGAGATCCTCGAAGATGCGACGGTCAAACGCGACGACGACGGGTTCCTCAGAGCGGATCCGGTAACCGGGCAAACAGCGGATCCCTGGATTTTCTCGGGCGGAGACTCCGTGCTCGGCCCCGCCTCGGTGGTCGAGGCCATCGCCGCAGGAGAGCGTGCCGCCTATGGGATCGATCTCCATCTCACCGGAGAAAACCACGCCTTTTGGCGGAAGGACACGCAGGTTAACACCCATTTCGACCCGGACGCCGAGCCGCTGCCCTATGAGCGAGAATCCATCGAAACCATATCCGTCGATCGGCGCCGCCACAACTTCTCGGAAGTCGAGCTTCCGTGGTCTGAGGCAATTGCAGTAAGGCAGGCACAACGATGCCTCAGATGCGATTACGGTAAAAGTCCGGTAAAGGAGGATGTCCATGCCTAATATCACGATAAACGGTCAAGAGCTGAGTGTACCTCACGGGTCCACGATCCTCGAAGCTGCCGATAACGCGGGCATCCGCATTCCCACACTCTGTCACCTCGCCGGCCACGAGGGAATCGGCGCGTGCCGCGTCTGCGTGGTCGAGGTCGAAGGCGGAAGGACAACCGTTCCCGCCTGCGTCACCCCCGCCATGGACGGGATGGTCGTACACACCAACTCCCCGCGCGCCCGCACCGCCCGCAAGACGGTGGTCGAGCTGTTGCTCAGCGAGCACGACGGGGATTGCCAATACTGCGGACGGGCGGAGGATTGCGAGCTCAAGTCGCTTGCGTTCGAGCTCGGCATTCGCGAACAACGCTATGGCGGCGAGCGAACGCCCGCGCACATCGACGACTCGACCGAAGCGCTCATCCGTGACGCCTCCAAATGCATCAAGTGTCGCCGCTGCGTTACCGTGTGCTCCGGCGTACAGACGGTTTCGGTGCTCTCGCCGCAAGGGCGAGGGTTTGCCACGGAGATCGGCCCGGCGTTTTCGGCCGACCTCGATGCCACCGCCTGCGTGCAGTGCGGCCAATGCGCCGCCGCGTGTCCGGTGGGAGCGATAACCGAACAGCGCCACGTCGATAACGTGTGGAAAGCACTCGATGATCCCGAACAGTTCGTCGTGGTCCAGACCGCCCCGGCCATTCGCGCCGCACTCGGCGAGTGTTTCGGCTACCCGCCGGGCACACGCGTCACCAAGCAAATGACCGCCGCCCTGCGCAGGCTCGGGTTCGACAAAGTTTTCGACACCAACTTTACCGCGGACCTCACCATCGTGGAGGAGGCAAACGAGCTGCTCGATCGACTCACCCGAGCCGTGGTCCACGGCGAGGCAGTCGCTCTCCCGCAGTTTACAAGCTGCTCCCCCGGTTGGATCAATT
The DNA here is from genome assembly GCA_041686235.1 of Spirochaetia bacterium. Lineage (GTDB taxonomy): Bacteria > Spirochaetota > Spirochaetia > DSM-27196 > PWMO01 > JAAAOH01. The sequence continues at coordinate 4,966 of JAWLED010000073.1, forward strand.
TTGCCGAGCATTTCTTTCCGGATCTCGTGCCCAACCTATCGTCCTGCAAGAGTCCCCAGCAAATGTTTGGGGCACTTGCAAAGAGCTACTACGCGGAGCAGTTGGAGATAGACCCCGCCTCGATGACGGTGGTTTCGGTGATGCCCTGCACGGCAAAGAAATACGAAGCCTCCCGAGCAGAGATGTCCGACAGCGGCTTCAAAGATGTCGATTACGTGCTGACCACGAGAGAGCTCGGCGAGATGATACGCGAGGCCGGGATCTCCTTCGGCTCTCTGCCCGACGAGGAGATGGACGCCCCTCTCGGCATCTCTACCGGTGCCGCCGACATTTTCGCCAACACCGGCGGCGTCATGGAAGCCGCTCTTCGCACCGCGCACCATGTGGTTACCGGGCGTCCACTGCCGACCGAAAACATGCACGTCGAGCCCCTTGCCGGCCTCGAAGGCGTTAAAGAGGCCTCGATCACCATCGTCGATCCGGTGCCGGAGTGGGACTTCCTCGACGGGGTCGAGCTCAAGGTGGCCGTCGCCCACGGTTTGTCCAATGCACGCGCACTTTCGGAGCGCATCCAACGCGGCGAGGCTCAGTACCACTTCGTCGAAGTCATGGCATGTCCCGGGGGCTGTATCGGAGGTGGCGGCCAACCCCGAATGACCACCGACGAGCTGCGCAACGCCCGCATCTCTGCAATCTACGAAGAGGATGAGAACAAGGCCGTACGAATGTCGCATCAAAACCCGGCGGTAGTCGAGCTCTACAACAGCTATCTCGAGAAGCCTCTCGGCGAGCGGTCGCACCATTTGCTCCATACGTTCTACACCTCTCGCGTGCGAGAGGTCGCTCTGTAGCGGCCGAGCCGGCCTCGGTTCGGCCGGGCTCGGCGCGCCTCGGCTCGGTTCGGCCGGGTCCGGCGCGCCTCGGCCCGATACGGTACAATCAAACGACTCACCGGCGGCCGGCCTCAGATTTGGGGCCGTGGCCGCCCCTTCCCGCGGGCATGGCGGGCATGGCGGTGCGAAGGCCGCCGCCGTACGCCGCGTACGTCGGTGTTCTTCGGCGTGCCGCGTGCCGGTTGCCGCGTGCCGGTTGCGGTAATCGTGTCGGCGCCGTTACACTAAAGTAACATTTGTAGATTTTAAGGAGCGAAACTATGCGTTATCGACGCCTCGGAAACACCGGGCTCATTGTCAGTGAGCTCGCGCTCGGCAGCATGCAGTTTGGAAAAGCCATGAACATGGGAGGCTTACAGCAGGAGGAAACAAACGAGATCGTTAAACTCGCCCTCGACCGCGGTATCAACTTTATCGACACCGCCGACGTGTACAGCCAGGGAGAGAGCGAGACACTGCTGGGAAACGCACTCAAAGGGATTCGCGAAGAGCTGGTGCTTGCCACAAAGTTTCGGCTTCCGATGAGCGACAACTTCAACCGCAGCGGCGCTACACGCGTCAACATTATGCGCGGCGTGGAGAGCAGCCTCAAACGCCTGCAAACCGATTACATCGACCTCTACCAAGTGCATGGTTGGGACAGCAACACGCCCCTCGAGGAAACCGTTCGCGCTCTCGACGACCTGGTGCGTCAGGGGAAGGTGCGCTACGTAGGACTCAGCAATTACCTCTCCTGGCAAGCAAGCGCTGCGGTCGAGCTCCAGACTCGGATGAATCTCGAAAAATTTGTAACGGCTCAAATGCACTACAGCCTCGTAAATCGCGGGCTCGAGTACGAGTTTCAGTCTTTTGCCGAGTACTACAACCTCGGGATCCTCGTTTGGAGTCCCTTAGCCGGCGGGTTCCTCTCGGGCAAGTACTCCAAAAACAAACCGGCGCCCGAGGGAACGCGCTTTGCCGAAGCCGGTCAGTTCGTACCCTTCGATAAGGAGAAAGGCTACGAAATTGTCGAGGTCCTGCAGAAAGTCGGCGAACGTCACGGCTGCAGCCCTGCCCGCGCGGCACTTGCGTGGTGCTTGGCGCAACCCGCGATCAGCAGCGTCATAATCGCCGGGCGAAAAAAGGAGCACCTCGAGGACAACATTGCCGCTTCGGAGCTCGATCTCAGCGATCAGGATCTCAAAGAGCTCAACGAGGTCTCTCACCCGGGATATCCGTATCCGAAATGGATGGTACTCCAGCTCGATGCAGCGGAGGACCCCAGACCCAAGGTCCTCTACCCCGAGCGCTACGAAAAGGGTGGCCCGTGGGAAGATTTGCGCGGAACCGAGTGGGATGGTTAGGCGAAACTACTTCTGCGGTCGCCCCAAAGGGCGGCCGCAGTTCGTTTCAGGCCGTTTCCCATACCCGTTCCCGCTCCCCGCTAGCGGGGTAATCGACCGTTCCACGCCAAGCGAGAGAGCCCTAAATCGGCACGTTGTGCCATAACAGGCAACCGGGAATCCCTTGTATTTGCCAACTATATACTAAAGAACTTTAGTTTTACCCCTTTAGGACACCTCACGCCGACAGTGATTTTCCTTTACAACCCCAAAACGTCGTGTTATCATAAATCAGCACTAAAAAACTTAAGGAGGTGCTTTAGATGAAAAGGCTTCTTACGATTGCAGTACTCTTGGTCTTTCTGGTGGGCATGACGTTTGCCGGCGGCCAAGGTGAAGAGGAAGGCGCTCAAACCGACGAAGACGCCGAGTACGAGATTGCCATGGTGGTTAAGCTCGAAGGTGTCGCATGGTTTGACAACATGCGCCTCGGTATCGAGGAATTCAATGAAGAACATCCTGAGGTCAACGCATACCAGGTGGGCGCTGATACGGCCGACCCGGCAGCACAGGTTGCGCTTGTTGAGGACCTCATTGCCCAGGGCGTTGACGCGATCCTCGTTGTGCCGAACGACCCGGAGTCGCTCCAGCCGGTCTTTGAGCGCGCCAATGAAGAAGGCATTCTGACACTCACCCACGAGGCCTCGAACCAGCAGCAGGTCAGCTTCGACGTCGAAGCCTTCGACAACACCGAATACGGTCGCCATATGGCGGAAGTCATGGCCGAGGACATAGGTGGAGACGGCGTGTGGCAGCCCTTTGTCGGTCACCTTACATCGACCACCCACAACGAATGGGTAGACGGCGAGCAAGAAATGCTCGAAGAGAATTATCCCGACATCGAGCAGGCCACCGACCGCATCGAGGAAGAAGAGAATCAGCAGGTCGCATACGAGAAGACACTCGAGCTCTTGCAGACCTATCCCGACCTCGAGGCCGTCATGGGAAGCGCAATGAGCACTGTTCCGGGCGCCGCTCAGGCAATTACCGAACAAGGCCTTATCGGTGAGGTTGCCGCATATGGCACGTGCCTCCCGTCTGTGGCAGGCGATTACATCGAAAGTGGTGCGGCAAGGTCCATCCATTTCTGGGTACCCGCCGACGCCGGCTATGTAACGGCGAATGTTGCCTATAAGCTGCTCCAGGGTGAAGAGATCGAAGAAGGTATGGATCTCGGCCGACCCGGTTACGAAAGCATCACTATCGAGGAAAATGAGCACGGAACACCCGTTATCTATGGCCAGGCATGGCGCGATGTAAACGAAGACAACCTCGATGAGTGGAAAGACGAAGACGGCGACTATACGCTGTAAACCGTCGCTATGTTCAAGATCAATTGATTCAAATGGCCGGGGCAACGCTGCCCCGGTCACTTTTTCGTAGATGCTCAGGTGTCCGCACTATAATCAGCGGCGTGTACCGTGAACCGGCAGTTCGAAAGTCAGTTGACGGCGCATGTAGAAGACACGTAGACTTATCTTCTGTTGATGTCTCGGCAAAAAGAATCTCGAAGCGGGATGAAAAACTATGACGGATAACTTTCTCGAAGCACGTAGTATTAGCAAAGCCTACACGGGTGTTCAAGCCCTAGACGAGGTGACATTGAACATTGGTCGCGGGGCTATTCATTGCCTCGTAGGGGAGAACGGCTCAGGCAAGTCGACGTTAATTAAGATTATCGGCGGTGTCGTCACGCCGGACGGTGGAGAGGTCATTTACAACGGTACATCGTATAGCCATGTGCGTGCTATCGACGCTATTCGCGAAGGGGTGCAGATCATTTATCAGGATCTCTCACTCTTTCCTAACCTCAGCGTCGCAGAAAACATCTCTCTGAACCAGATGGTCGAGAAGCAAAACAAGGTAATGAACTGGAAAGAGGTTCGCCGGATTGCCGCCGACGCTCTCTCGGAAATCGATGAAGAGCTCGATTTGAATGAGGTGGTCGAGAACTTATCCATGGCCAAAAAGCAGGTTGTAGCTATCAGCCGGGCCTTAACTCAAAACGCACAACTTATCGTCATGGACGAGCCGACTTCGGCCTTAACGCGAGAAGAGGTAGATCATCTCTTTTCCGTCATTCACAAACTAAAGGAAAAGGGAATTGCTACGCTGTTCGTCAGTCACAAGCTAAACGAGGTCTTCGAAATTGCGGAGAGCGTGACCGTCCTGCGTGACGGCAAAAAGGTCGGCGATTACCCGGCATCCGAGCTCGATAATGATAAACTTACCTATCTCATGACCGGGGAGAAAATCGAGCCCGAACCGTACACCTATGCTCCCGACACGGGCACCGAAACACCGACCTTGGAAGCGCGTGATCTATCGCGGGAGGGTGAGTTCAAAGACATCAGCTTCAAACTCTATCGCGGGGAGATCCTCGGAATCACCGGGCTCATCGGTTCAGGGCGAACCGAGGTTGCACTTTCCCTGTTCGGGCTCACCAATCCCGATAGCGGAGAGATCCTCATTGAGGGCTCGCCTGTCCACGTTTCAACGCCACGACAAGCGACGAAGTACGGAATTAGCTACCTTCCCGAGGACCGGCTCACACAGGGCATATTCCAGCACCAGTCCATAGGCGATAACATTGTCGTCACAATACTGCGAAAGTTTCTCGACAAGTTTGGGCTCCTTCAAACATCGCAAAAGATCGCAAGTGAGAAGAGTTGGATAGAGCGTCTTTCCATCAAAACACCGTCTCGAAATGCACCTGCAAGCAGCCTCTCGGGTGGAAATCAGCAGCGCGTGGTCATCGCTAAATGGCTTGCCACCCAGCCCAAGGTCTTTATTCTTGATGGGCCAACAATCGGTATAGATGTCGCCTCGAAGAAGACCATACACCAAACGATTAGAGAGCTCGCCGAGTCCGGCATGGCCATCATTATGATTTCCGACGAGATCGATGAGGTACTGAAGAACTGTAATCGGGTGCTCGTGATGAACAAGGGACAAATCGCCGGTGAGTTCGAAACACCATCGGAAGTGAGTGAGGACGAGGTCTTCGAGCTCGTAACAAAAGATACAACCAACGAGGTAGCCTAATCATGAAGGACTTCCTAAAGGGACTTTTCAAACACAATGAAACCTATTTGGCGCTCATTATTATCGTGTTTGCCGGAGTCTTGACGCTCATAAACCCCCAATTCATGAGCTTTAGAAACATTTTCAGTCTGCTGAAAAACAGCTCGGGCACGGCTATCCTGGCGGTAGGCTTTTTGCTGGTGATTCTCACGGGAAACATCGATGTCTCGTTTCCCGCTATTGCCATATCCGCGCAGTACATTGCCACTACCACGTTGATAGCCCTCGACTCGAACAGCCTCGCCCTTGCGTTTGCAATAGCAATCGGCATCGGTCTTCTCTACGGCTCGATCAATGGGTTCTTTGTTACGAAGTTCAAACTTCCCACCCTGATCGTCACATTGGGAACGTTTAACATGTTCCATGGATTCCTCCTGGAGTTCGTGGGCACCAGATCGATCAACATAGGACAGCTTCCGGATGCAATAAAGGACTTCGGAGACATTAACCTCTTCACCGTTGCCGGCTCCGGTAGCAACCCGGTCGGGTTCTCCATATTCGTCGGCATCCTCATCGTTGTCCTTCTGCTCACCTTCTTCATCCTCCGTTTTACGCTGCTTGGACGGGGCATCTATGCAATCGGCGGTGATGCAGAAGCGGCGCGGCGCGCCGGGTTCAACGTCAATCGCATCCAGTTCTTTATCTACATGTACGTTGGCGTGCTTGCCGGCATAATGGGCATGCTCCACATTGCACTGATTAACTACGGGAATCCAAACTATATCGTTGATAGCGAGCTCTTGCGCGTTATTGCGTCCGTCGTTCTTGGCGGAGCCCTCATAACAGGCGGCAAAGGATCGCTAACGGGCACGATGCTCGGAGTCCTCTTGATTGTAACCCTGGAGAAAAACCTGGTTATGATCGGCCTGTCCTCGTACTGGCAAGAGTTTTTCGTCGGGCTCATCATAGTCGTAGGCGTCACCATGACGCACGTGCAGGCAAAACTGCAAAGCACCCAGAAAGTCACCATTGTACGAAGCCACTAACCCGATAAGGAGACTGAAGTCGTGACCGAGAAAAACGCAAACAACCTGATGCTCTTTATTATTTTTCTGGCACTTACGGTTATTATGACCGTGATGATTCCGGAACGCTTCCTGGCAATCAACAATTTCCGTTCAATGATGAGACAGTTCCCGGAGTACGGGCTCCTTGCACTCGGAATCATGCTCGCCATGATAACGGGAGGAATCGACCTGTCCATAGTCGGCATAACGAGTCTGACAGGTGTGGTTGCCGCACAGGTTCTCATACGCCATGCAGAGTCGTCGTTGCCATCGGAGCTGTTTGTAGCAGTCGCAGTATTGGCAGCGCTCGGTGTCGCAGTACTGTGCGGGCTTCTCAATGGAATACTTATTACTATTGCCAACGTGCCCGCGCTCATAGCAACTCTCGGGACAAACAGTGTATTCCTCGGTCTTGCCATCGTATTTACTGAGGGACACGGCATCCGTGGATTCCCCCCCGAGGTTCTGCTCATTGGAAACGGGCAAGCGCTAGGTGTGCCGGTCCCCTTTCTGATTTTCTTAGGCATCGCGCTGTTCTTGGGGCTCGTGTTGAACCGAACTCGACTCGGGTTCAATATGGTTATGCTCGGTTCGAGCCCGGTCGTTTCCCAATTCTCAGCCATCAATAACACGTTGGTATTGATCAAAACGCACATAATGATTGCTCTCCTTGCGGGAACCTCGTCCATCATCATCCTCTCGCGCGTCAACTCTATGCGTCCGGGCTATGGATCGGGCTATCTGTTGTTGGCCATTCTTATCGCAATACTCGGAGGAACGAATCCAAACGGCGGTTTCGGCACCGTACTCGGTGTCGGGTTGGGAATCGGTAGTCTCCAAATCCTTACCAGCGGCCTCAACTTCATGGGCTTCACGCCGTTTTTCCGCAACTTTATTTATGGACTCCTGTTGCTCTTGGTGATGGTCATCAACTATTACCGCCGACAGTATTCCGGGAGGATACTCGTCCCCAAAGCCGGTGCCGGCACGGAAAGCGGTCAGCAGTAACGGAGAACGTTCTATCTACACAATCGCACGATAAAGGGGAGACAATACCTATGCAGAACACATTGCAACACCTATTCGACGGCAAGAAGAAGCTCATTATCGGAATGGTCCATTTCCCGGCTCTGCCCGGCACGCCGCTGTATGACGATACGAATAGAGGCATGAAGCAGATTCGTCAGGTCGTACGAGAAGACGTTCGTGCCCTCCAGGACGGAGGTATCGACGCGATCATGTTCTGTAACGAGAACGACCGGCCGTACAACTTCCAAGCCGACTTCGTGACGGTCTCCGCTATGGCCGAAGCGATCGGAGAAATCCGCGATGAAATCAGCGTTCCCTATGGAGTAGATGTCCTGTGGGATCCGAAAGCGGCATTGGCCGTCGCGAAGGCCGTTGGAGCGCAGTTTGTTCGAGAGATAGTGTCGGGAACCTACATTTCGGACATGGGACTATGGGACACCAACGTGGGCGAACTCTACCGCTATCGAAAGCTCATCGATGCAGACCATATTCCGATCCTATTCAACATTTTTGCAGAGTTTGCGTCTCGCCTGGATGCACGGCCGCCCGAGGTCATCGCGAAAAGCGTCGCGTTCTCTTCTCTCGCGGACGCAATTCTCGTCTCCGGCCCCATGACCGGCCAGGCCCCGACCGGCGAGTCGGTTGCGAAGGTCAAGGAAGCGGTGGATGTTCCGGTTTTCGTCAATACCGGACTCAAGACGACAACCGTAGACGATCTTCTCTCGGCCGCCGACGGAGCGGTGGTGGGTACGAGTCTCAAGAAAGACGGGGTGACGTGGAATCAGGTGGAAGTCGCCCGGGTGCGCGAGCTCATGGAGGCCGTAAACCGAGTACGTGGTAACTAGCCCCTAACCGGCCCGGCCCTCACGGCGTTGCGATGGTAACGCCGTGAGGCTGCTTTTCGATTAGAGCAACAGCTCGCCGTCAGCAATCACCCTAGTGCCGTCGACGAGGACCTCCCCGCCGCGGCGAAGGTCCTTGATGATATCCCAATGTAACGCCGATTGGTTCTTACCGCCGCACTCACTGTAACTTCGCCCCAGGGCAATGTGGACCGTACCATAGATCTTCTCATCATAGAGAATGTCGTTGCTGATGAAGTCCACGCGTCGGTTTGTTCCGATTCCAAACTCCCCCACCCGCCGCGAACCTTCGTCCATATCAAGCACGGTAGCAAGAAACGCCGCATTTGTGTCGGCGTGAGCGTCGGCCACCTTGCCCTGTGAAAACTCGAGCCGAATACCCTCCATAAGGGTACCCGCAAACACTCCGGGGTCTTCGAACGCTATATAGCCTTCGACCGAGTCTTCCACCGGGGCGGTAAAGAGCTCTCCACCGGGCATATTGATGTGCCCGTCCTCGCCCACATACTTCCGGCCGGCTGTGGAAAACCGCAGGTCCGTACCGGGCGCTCGAATATGAACTTCGCTGCTACCATCCAGTTTCTTCCGCTTGGCCTCCAGCTCCACCGCTTCCTGATGCCAGTCGAGAAGCGTCGCCCCGAAGAAGAATTCCATGATCTCGTCGAGACTCCGCTTGGCCTGCTGCGCAATGGCAGGGGTCGGAACCCGGCAAATGCTCCATTTGGTCTGTTGGGTGCGCAGAGCGGATATCTTGCCCTCCGCCTTGCGGTGTAGGGATACTTTCTGTGACTCAATATCGGCAAGCTCGAAGAGGTTGGTGGCTGCTCTGAGATCTATACACACATCCGCCCATTTCATCGCATGGGTGAACAACTCCGGTTCCCACCCGATCTGTTCTTCCGACCCAGCTCGCAGAAGGTCCCGCTGGAGGTAGGTCGAGTTGAATACCACTTGAGGATAGGCGCCCACCTCAACCGCTCGCGCGTACACTGCACGCATCAGGGGAAAACTCTCGATTTCCCTCATGATAATAACGCAGCGGTCACCGGCCGTTGTTTCGGTCGAGTAGTCTATCAGTATTCGTGCAAGCTCCGTCCATCTCTTATCGTAATCCATCCAGCATTTCCTCGCGCGGGTAATCCGCGCTTTTGTCGTTCTCATCGTCCGCCCATACTCCGTTACTCTCGGCCGAACTGAGCCAGCGTGTGCAGGGCGTCCACAGCGGAAGGATAGAGATCACGGTACACCCGATAGAGGCGGGTATACGTCTCGTGGTTTGCCGGATCGGGGTCGACACGCTCCCCTTCCGGTACCCAGTCCAACACATCGCTCCGTTCGACGAACCCCGTCCCCACGGCGGCAAGGGCGGCGTCGCCGTACGGGGCTCCCGGTGAAGTGCGAATCATAAAGCTCTGTCCCATTACGTCGGCAATAATCTGCATCCACACGCGATTTGCCGCACCGCCGCCAATGGCAACAAG
>JAWLED010000074.1:0-5649 GCA_041686235.1 Spirochaetia bacterium
GGTGCCGTTGGTTAGGCCGGTAATGTCGGTCTCCTGGGCGCCGGCCGCTACCGGCTTTGGCCGGCTTTCTCCGTCCCCCGGGCTCCAGGTGATCTCGATGTGGTCAAGATCGCCGTCCGGCGGGTCGCTCCACGAGAGGGCGACCTCACCGTCCCCTGCGCTAGCGGTGAGGCTCGAAACTTCTCCCGGCGGCGTCGTGTCGGCCGGCGTCGTGTCGGCGTCCCAGCCTTTATCGTCGTCATCAGTTTGGAGTAGATTTTGGCATGCAGCAAAAACCAGAACTGCTGCGATGAGGGCAGAGATCATCATACTTTTGGATAGCCGATTCATTGTTGCAACCCCCTAATGCACAGGGCATTCTGCAACACTCAACTAGCCGGAAGTGAGTCAGCGCAAGTCTCATTTGTTGGATAACGACGTCGTAGGCGCCCACACCGCCCCACTCAGGCGATTTGCGGCATTATCGGTCACTCCAGTCGACCCAGGGTCGGCAGAGGAAGTGACCCACCACATCTATTTAATCTTTAGTCTCTTCCGTCCCGTTGTGCAAGTCTTTTGTCGATTATTCTTAAGATTCGATCGAATCCTCCCCGTTGTGGACTCGTTTAGAATGTTTGCACAGCAGCAACACCGTCGAGGCAGGTCCATATTTCACGGCGGGGAAAACCAAATTCCGGGCTTGATTGCAGCGCGGGTCTTTTTCACATCCGACACGTTTTATGGTAGGTTGTGCACGGCTTCAGGCTAAAAGTGCAGATTGGAGGATACCGTCATCGAATGGTTTGAGCCGCTTATATTACTTGGTGCAGGGCTCATAGCAGGGTTCGTCAACACGCTCGCCGGCGGGGGCTCGCTGCTTACGCTGCCGGCCCTGATTTTTGTCGGGTTGCCGTCACCGATGGCCAACGCAACGAACCGTGTTGCCATCCTCATGCAGACCACCGTCAACACGCTGCGCTTTCATCAGAAGGGAAAACTCGAGCTCCGCACCTCCGCGGTGGCGGTGGGCTCCGCGGTAGTCGGTGCAGTGGCGGGCGCCTTTATTGCCGCCGAGCTTCCCGAAGAGGTCTTCGACATTGCCCTTGCCGCCGTGTTGGTACTCGTCGTGGCGACGCTCTTTGTGCGAAAACCCACGCCGGGGGAAGACGCGTTTCGGGTGCGATCGGTGTGGCTCAAAGTCCCGGTGTTTTTCGTCATCGGCATATACGGCGGGTTCATCCAGGCCGGCGTCGGATTTCTGCTCATAACTGGAATCACATGGCTCTTGGGGCTTGATCTCGTGCGGACCAACGCAACGAAGGTCCTCATCATCATGGTCTACTCGGCATTTGCCCTGGCAATATTCGCCTTCTACGGCCAAGTCGTGTGGCTCTTCGGGCTCATACTCGGCGTGGGGAATATGGCGGGCGGCTGGATCGGCGTCCACTTCGCCGTGAAGCGCGGGGCGAAGGCCGTACGGTGGGTTATTCTGGCGGCGGTTGCAGCGAGTGTCTTGGACTTGGTCGGCGTATTTTAAGCGGCGGCGGTGTAGCGCTGTAATTTGGCAACGGGGTATAGGAGGATACAGGAGATGAAGATACGAGAAATCAAGGCTGCCGGGCTCAAGGGGGCGACTCCGCAAGGTGGATGGAGCGACGAGCTCGAACACGACGATTGCGTTCATACAATTCTCGTCGTCCTCACCGACGAGGGCATCACCGGATTCGGCAGCGTGTTTACCAACGATGGGCTCGTACGGAGCGCACTGGATGTCCTCGCCCCTCTCTACTTGGGAGAAAACCCAATCGAGCCCGAACGCGTAAGCGAGAAACTCAGACAGAACACGTTCTGGCTCGGCCGGGGTGGGACCATAACGCACACGATCAGCGGTATCGACATTGCACTTTGGGACATTCTCGGCAAGGTCACCGCCCAGCCTATTGGCCGTCTATTGGGTGGCCGTTACAGAAATCGGGTTCGCCCCTACGCTTCCCTTCTGATGGATGAACCCGAGCGTTTGTCCGACCGTCTCAAATCTCTCAAAGAGAAGGGCTACCGTGCATTCAAGATCGGGTGGGGACCATTCGGTAAGGTGAGTGACAAGATGGACGAGACTATCGTGAAAACCGCGCGAGAGTCACTTGGCGAGGAGGCTCACCTCATGGTCGACGCCGGCGCAAGTGATGCGTTTTGGCCCAATGGGTACAAATGGGCCCTGCGCGCTTCTCAAATGCTCGCCGAGTACAATGTTGCGTGGTTCGAGGAACCTCTAAGACCGGACGCCCTCGAAGACTTTGTCGAGCTCAGAAAGCGGGCGACGATTGCTATTGCCGGTGGAGAAACACTTACCAGACGGCAGTCATTCACCCCGTTTCTTAATGCCGGTGCGTTCGACATCGTTCAACCCGATGTGACCAAGGTGGGCGGGATCTCCGAGTCACGGAGGATCGCGTGGACCGCCGACGAGCAGGGGGCGCAAATGATCCCTCACGGGTGGAATACCGCCGTTGGACTCGCCGCGGACTTGCAGCTGGCCTCTGCTTTTCCACAGACTGATTATGTAGAGTATATTGCAGGCTCTCCCTACGTTGATGAGCTCGCAAGCGGCGGCTGGACGCTCGATAGCGATGGAATGCTCGAGATTCCGGAGACGCCGGGCCTCGGTATAGAGGTAAATCGAGAAGTGCTCGAGAAGTATAGTGACGTAGAACTCGTGTTTTGAGCCGGATGACGTTCAACGGAGAATGCCTCGTCGTTTACAGCCCCCCCCCCGCATTGAGGTTTCCCGTTCTCTCCACGTCATACGCTATTGCCTCCCGGGGTTTGCCGCTTCCCGTTCCCGCTCGCGCACGCGCTGCATAATCTCCTTGTACTTCTTGTTGGTGATGGGATAGAAGCTCAGAACGATCACCCCGCTGATGAAGAACAGCGCCGGCACCGGCCCGGTTAAAAGCCGGATACCGAGCATTGCGGCCTCGCTCTGCGTCTCCGCGGCAACCCCGCCGACGCTTTGCTGATACCCAAATAGCGTAAGCAGCCACCCGCTCAACCCGATACCGATGGCCTGGCCGATTTTGCTCGAGAAGGTCCACATCCCGTAGAATACGCCCTCGCGGCGCACGCCGCGCTCGGCATAATCGTATTCCACGACGTCGGGGACGATCGACCACGGCATGACGTAGTTCGTGGCAAAGCCGAGGCCGCCCAGAAACATCAACACGTAGCTCACCTCGATGGGGGTACGATGGCCGACGGCAAAAAACACGAGGACTCCCACCGCAAAGATGCTCATTCCGATGTTGTAGCTTAGTTTTTTCCCAATGTGCCTCGATATGCGAACCCACGCGGGTATCGCCACAACCGCTGCACCGAGCAAGATGGGAAGGGCAATTTGAAAGGCCGCTTCGTTTCCGTAGATATAGCGGAAGTAATACAGGAGCGAGGTCTGAAGCACGTTGACGCCGGTCATATGCAGCGTCCACGGGATGAGCGCGGTCAGGAACGTCTTCATGGTGAGAACCTGGAAGTACGACTTGAAGATCTGCTCTTGGCGCCGAAGCTTCGGCTTCGGATGCTCTCGTACCGAGAGAACCACCGTAAACATGGTCGCCGCCATGATGGCCCCGGTTACCAGCCCCATTCCCGTCCACGCCATCCGTCCGCCGCCGAAGAGATCCACGAGCGGCAGCACGATCGAGACCCCGACAAACGTACCCACCACGGCGAAGCTCATCCGAAACCCGTTGAGGGCGGTACGCTCATTGTAATCGTCGGTGAGCTCGGGCGTCATTGCGCTGTAGGGGATGTTTGCCAGGGTGTAGGCGGTGTTTACGAGACAATAGGTGAGCGCCGCCAACACGAACAGCGCGATCTGATTACTCGTCCCGAACGGCGTAAACAACAGCGTCATCCCGGCGAGCAGCAGCGTGGCGCCCACGACAATGTAGGGTTTGCGGCGTCCCCATCTCGTGGAGGTCCGGTCGGAGAGGTAGCCCACGGCCGGGTCGGTCACCGCATCCCACACTTTGCCGATCATGATGGCCGTGCCGGCAAGTCCTGCGGCAATACCTACCACGTCGGTTAAGTAGAACAGGAGATAGAACCCCATCATCGTAAAGAAGAGGTTCCCGCCGAGGTCGCCGACGCCGTAGCCGATCTTTCGTCCGAGTGAGAGTTGTTGCATACAGCCCGCACTATAGCGCGGATTTACATCAAGGGCACGGGGGTGAAATGAAACCGGCCGCCAGGTCTCCGGCGGCCGGTTGTCTAACGCTGTACATCGCGGACCGCGCGGATTATCCGACGGCCGTTTCGAGAGCCTGAGCTAGGAAATTTCCTTCACGTCAACGCCGTTTACATCATAGACACGTAGCTCCGCCTTCCCGGAAAGAAAGTCACTGAGCTCCGCGAGGAACGCCTTTGTGTGCTCCTGCTCGAGGTGTGAATCGAGGGCTTCCTGACTCTTGTACTCTTCGATCAGGACGAGCATGTTTGCGTCCTCGGGGCTCCAAGACGGGAGATACAGGTGGACTCCGTCTTCTTTGCGAGAAGCTTCGACTGCGTGCATGAGGCGACTCTCGAAGGCGGATTTCTTGTCCGATTTAATGGGAAACGTAACAACTTGAAGTATCATATGTGCACCTCCATGCTCAGTGTAGCAGCTCTCAGTAATTTTGTCCGTAGGTTTTGACGCGCCCGCTCGCCGCCGCATTCCGCCGTCCCCGAACAGCAGCAAACCACATTCCGGCGACGTTGCCCGCAGGCCCTGTTCATATGCATATTTACGATTGGAATACTAAGGGGGACGACACGTTGTTTTTCAGTCACCAAACAGCTACGCGCACCACAACCATGGCAGTGGTGCTTATCCTTCTCTTGTTTCTCGTCGAGGGGCTTGCGGCCGACCTTTCCGCGGGACAGGAGCCTGAGGTCATCGGAGAGTCGGTTGAGGGGCGCGAGATCCGCAGCTACGCACTTGGAACCGGAGACACCGACATTATCCTCATCGGAGGCATCCACGGCGGATATGAGTGGAATACCGTGCAATTAGCCCGGATGATGCTCGAGCACTTCGCAGAAAACGGCGGGCAGATACCCGACAACTACCGCCTCCACATCATTCCCAATATGAACCCCGACGGGTTACACCGGATAACCGAAGGCGCCGACATCGACACGACGGACTTCTCGTCGTTAAACACCACCCCTGGGCGTTTCAATGCGCGGGGAGTCGACTTGAATCGTAACTGGGACGCACAATGGAAACCGACGAGCTACTGGGGGCAAACTGAGGTGGACGCCGGCTCGGAGCCGTTTAGCGAGCCTGAAACGCGAGCGGCCCGCGACTTCATTCTCGAGAGAGACCCGGCGGTCGTCATATTTTTCCAGAGCGCCGCCAACGGCATTTGGTTCGGCGGCAAGCGAGAAGGCAACGAGCCGGCCCGCCGTCTAGCGGCCGCCTACGCCGAGGCGTCCGGTTACGACTTACCAGACGGCTCGGACGGGCCGGTAAACTATGAGATTACCGGCGCGGCATCGAGCTATCTCTACCGGCAGGGCATTCGCGCACTCACCATTGAGCTCGAAACACATTCGCAGCCGGAATTCGATCGCAATATATCGGGGGTCCGTGCCGTTTTCGAGCGGTTGGATGAGCAAGAGCAAGAGCAA
>JAWLED010000074.1:5749-14523 GCA_041686235.1 Spirochaetia bacterium
GAGCAAGAGCAAGAGCAAAACAATTGACGGCTTAGATAAGAGCTTGGATGAGGAGAACCACATGGCACAACAGACAACCACAATAGAGGAAAAGCAGTTCGATGAGTGGCGGCAGGCGCAAAAGGCAGTCTCTGAGCTTGTCGCCGGCATCTCGGTTGACGGCAAACCGCTCACCGCGCAGGGCGAAACCTATGACCCGAACGCGCGGCCCCTGCACGATGAGCGAGCCGACATCGCGTTTCCCGTAATGCTTTCCAACGATGAGTGGCGCGAGCGCCTCGAGCGAGCACGCTTTCATGTGTTGCGCGAGCAGGGAACGGAGCGTCCGTTTACCGGCGAGCTCAACGCAAACAAGGAAGAGGGCGTATACTACTCGGCGGCAACCGGTCAGCCGCTTTTCAGCTCCGCCGACAAGTTCGACTCCGGCACCGGGTGGCCGAGCTTCACGAAGCCCATCTCCCCGGATGCGGTAGTCTACCGCGTCGACAAGAGCCTGTTCTCGCGCCGCATCGAGGTGATGGACTCTCTCTCCGGTTCTCACCTCGGTCATGTCTTCCCCGACGGTCCCGAGCCCACGGGCCGGCGCTACTGCATGAACTCCGCAGCACTGCTCTTCGTGGCCGCCGGCGGGCGCCCGCCGGCACTGTTGATGCCCACGGCGTAGTCCGGCTCGAGCACTGGAAGCCGGCCACGGGCGGGCGGCCGGGCGACTGGGCAGGCCGGCGTGGGGCCGAGCGGCCGGCCCGGCCACGGGCCGGTGGACCCGCGGCCGGGCCCTATACCTCGAGGCGCACCACCTCGTAACCGTAGGCCGGTATCGGAAGGGTCGCTGTTCCGTTTCGCGCCTCCACGCTGCGAGAGGCGTCGTACACGCTTACGAGCTTACCGTCACCAAAGGCCGGCTCGTTGAGCTCGATCTCGGTCTGCTCACCACGTGCATTCACCCCGACGATCACGACCTCGCCCTCTACCGAGCGCTCGAACACGAGGGTCTCGTGCTCGACGTGAAGCCCGCGGTAGGCTCCCACGCGCAGCGCAGGGGATGCCTGCCTGATCCTCTGCAGTTGCAGCAGGTAATCGGCAAGCTCGTCATTGCTTCGGTCGATGTCTTCCCAGCGGGGACGGAGGCCGCGATCGTCGCCGTTTTGCTTCCTACCCCGGATGCCGTACTCACTTCCGTAATACACCGAAGGGATTCCAGGCATCGTCATCAAAAGTGCGTACAGCGAGAAGAGATGGGCCGGTTCATCGAGAACCGAAGCAACGCGGTCCACGTCGTGATTGTCGGCAAAATTATAGAGCAGCATCCCCTCATAGATACCGCCGGGGGCGAACTGTCGCTCGAGCGAGTGGGCGATTTCGAAGTAGTTTCCGTCGTTGTGAGATGACCACAGCCCCTTGTAGCATTCGTAGTTGGTGACGCTGTGTAGTCGATTCGGGCGAACGAGCTCGGTGTAGTCTCCGTGGATGGTCTCGCCCATGAGCCAGAAGTCCTCACCGACTCGGTCGGTGAAACTCCGAAGTCGCTCCATGAAAGAGGGCTCCAATAGGTACGCGACATCAAGGCGAAGACCGTCAATACCCAGCCCCTGGATCATCCACTCTACGGCACCAAGGAGATGATCGACCACCTCATCGTTGGTCAAGTCCAGCGCAACGAGATCCTCATTGCCCTCCCAGGCGTGGTAGACAAACCCGTCACCGAAACGGTTATCGGCGGAGAAATCCACGCCGCGAAACCACGACACATAAGGCGAACCTTCGCCCTCCTCTTTGAGTTTTTGAAAGGCCCAGAAGTCCCGCCCCACGTGATGGAAGACGCCGTCGAGTATGACCCGCATACCGCGCTCGTGGATCGAACCTACCAGACTCTGAAGCGCGGCTTCGTCCCCCAATCTTCGGTCCACCCAGTAGTAGTCGGCAGTGTCGTACCCATGGCTGCTCGACTCGAGCGCGGGGCCGAGGTAGATCGCGTTACATCCCGCTGCCTCTACTGCCGGCAACGCGCGCTCGATGAGATGCAACCGGTCTACCGGCTCGCCCTCGAAGCTATTGCTCTGCGGCGCTCCACAAAAACCGAGCGGATAAATGTGATAAAAAAATGCCTGTTCCCACCAGTGTGCCATGGCTCCCCTTCCCTTCGTATTAGGACGACTATCAACAGACGATATCTCTTGATTCCGATAATCAGCTGATTAACACCGCGCGGCGCCGAGAGCGGCCGCCACGCGCCGAGAGCGGAACCGACCCGGGCAGGGCCAAGCTCGGCCAGTCCGGGCCGCCCCGGCCCGAGAGCGGCCGCCCCGGGAGCTGCCACCCCGAGAGCGGCCGCCACGCCTCGCCCCACTACCTTTGGACTCCCTACCGCTCTTCCACCGGCGTTGTTCCTGTCGCCGCGTGTTGTGTTGCCCACCGAAGGAACCGGCTGCCGGACATCGGGCGAGCGAAATAGAAGCCCTGAAGCCGTACCGGTCCCATGCTTTGCAATAGCTCCACCTGATCCTGCGTTTCGACCCCTTCCACGACGACGTTCATACCGAGATCCATAGCGAGAGAGACGAGCGTGCGAAGTGTCTGCTCGTCGGCACTGTCGGATGCGGCGCGCACGACGAAGGCTCGGTCGATCTTGAGAATATCCACAGGGACTCGATTGAGATAGCTGAACGCCGAATACCCTGATCCGAAATCGTCGAGAGCAAACCGGAGGCCTGTTTTCCGTAAAGTCGTTATTTGCTCGATGACTCTGTCCGGGTTCTGCATGACCGTTCCTTCGGTCAACTCGATCACTACAGCGCTCGGGTCAATCCCTGTACGGCTGAGGGATCGATCCAAACGCTCATAGAGCTTTTCGTCTTCGAATTCTCGCGGCGAAAGATTGATTCCTACTCGCGTATGCAACCCGCCGTGTTCTCGCCACTGCCCGAGCTCCGAGAGTGCCGTGTCGATCACCCAGTAGCCGAGCTCGCGAATCGTCCCGGAGTTCTCGGCAATTGGGATGAACTCGCCGGGGCTGATCCACCCGTAGGAGGGGTGCTTCCAGCGGGCAAGGCTCTCCGCCCCGTATAGTTCGCCCTCCGGGCCGATGATGGGTTGGAAGTATAGCTCCAACTGCCCCTGTTCCACCGCACGCGGGAGCGCGTGCTCGATCTCCATCCGCCGCAACGCGCTGGTGTTCATCTCGGTAGTGAAAAACCGATAGTCCCTCTCTTCGCTTTTGGCCGCGTACATGGCGATATCGGCGTTTGCCAGCAACCGCTCGCGGTCTTGGCCGTCGTGCGGGTACACAGTGATTCCGATGCTCGCCCCGATGCGCATTTCTTCACTACCGACGCGCTGTGGAGCACCTATGCGCTCAACCAACTTCTCGGCAACCTTCGCCGCCTCGAGGTCGTCGGAGATATGCGTGACCACGATGAGAAACTCGTCGCCGCCGAGGCGATAGCAGTGGTCAGTACGGCGAATACTTCCTTGCAGGCGCGAGGCGATTCGTTTGAGAATCTCGTCCCCGGTTGCGTGGCCGAAACGGTCGTTGATGTCTTTGAAGTTATCGAGGTCGAGAAACAGCAGGGCCCAGTGCTCGGTTTGCGCCTGTCGGGCGGAGTCTTCGATCAACGTATCGAGCTGCTCGGCAAAGGCAGTGCGGTTGGGGAGCTCGGTCAATGCATCGCGATAGGCAAGCCGTCGGATTTCCGCCTCCGCCTCCTTTCGGTCACTGACATCGGTCAGTACGAACACGAACCCTTCAACGGTTTCGGGGGAGGACCCCATCCAGGTACCGCTGCCTTCGAGCTCAATAGCATCATCGTGACAACCTTGGACACTCGTTTCAAAAACGAGCGGCTCACGACGCCGCGCGCCGTCGTACATGCGACCGCGAATCCGCTCGAGCACCGGCGGCGGGACGAGCGTCCTCGCGACCGACAGTACCGAAGCGTAGTCACATCCTACCAGCTTCGAGAGCGCTGCGTTGATATAGTCAACATCTCCCCCAGGAGTGAGGGCGAGCATCGGGTGTGGCGAGGCGTGGAGGATGGCGCGAAAACGGGCCTCGGAGGAGGCAAGGCTGCGACGTACGGAAGAGGAGTCGAGGTTTCCCATCGCAAGCACCGCCACCGAGAAGCCGAGAAAGCCGTACTCCGTTAGGTATCCCAACCCCTCAATGAGACCCAACTCCACAAGAGAATCATGAAACGCCAACAGCGCCCAAAAGGCAAAACCGGCCACAAACAGGTGTGTCGAGGTCCGCTCGGAGCGAGCCTCAAGAGCTCCTAAGCGCCGGGAAAGCACCTCCAGCGTGGGAGTATTCTCTGCTTTCGGTGTCCCGCCCCCTCTGCGGGCGGACGCAACCCATATACCCACCACGAGCGCCGACACCGCGGTGACGTAGCCCATGGTGAGGTAGCCCATCACACCCAACACCCCCTCCGGATACCGATGGCCGAGCACCGCAAACTCAACGATACGGCTTTCGCCGGTTACGACCCACGGCGTGGCCCATGTGAGAATGAGTAGGGTGGCGCCGGCGGCCCAAAGACACAGACGCACCGCACCCCGCGGACGACCAAGATAGAGTGCGGTAAATCGGCTCGAGAATTGGACCAACAAAAGAAGGGCGGTAATCTGGAGACGTTCGGTGGCAACAACTGCCGCGATGGTCCCCGCATTCATTTGGGCGAATGAAGCGGCGGAATAGACCGCCGCATCGGCCGAGACGGCCGCGCCCCACACCCGCCAACGAGTGCCTTTATCTGCGGTATATTGCCAGAGTAGCCAAACAGCAGAGACCGCCGCAATAACGGCCACTGCAAAGGAACCCAGCGAGTGAGAATCGATCATCGGTCCGTCCATAAAATCGAAATATCGCCCGCCTGTCAAGTTCTAAAAGGTCCAAAAACTCACAGGTTTCGATATTTCCGTTCCTCCACCGTGGGCTCGAGGAAGGTGCGGGCCTTACGGCTCGGTTGCAACACGGACGGTTCCGGTTCCCTTCTCCACCGAACCGCAGAAGAATGCGTCTACTCCGGCGTCAAGAAGGGCTGCACGCGCGCGCTCGGCCGATGATTCCGGGAGGGCCACGAGGAGCCCACCGGAGGTTTGGGGGTCGAAGAGCAGATTGAGCTGAGCATCGCTTAGCCCGGCAGCGTGTTCCACAAGCGGGAGGCGGAACTCTCGGTTGCGGCCCGTCCCGCCGGGCACGAAGCCGGCCTCGATGTACTCTTGCGTTCCCGGCAGGAGCGAAAGCTCTCCCAGGTCGATCCGTATGGAGACGTCTTTCGACGACTGCAGCATCTCGCACGCATGGCCGGCAAGGCCAAAGCCTGTTACGTCGGTCATTGCGTGAACGTCGAAGCCGCGAAGAATCTCTGCGGCAGTCTTGTTCAACGTCGTCATAGACCGGGTAGCGGCGGCAACGGACTCCTGTGAGGCGCGGTTCGCCCGCATTGCCGTATTGATCGTTCCGGTACCGAGGTGCTTGGTGAGGATGAGACGATCCCCCGCCCTGAGCCCGTTGTTTCGCCATACCGCCGAGGGACGTATCGTGCCCGAGACGGCCAAACCGAACTTGAGCTCCGGGTCATCGATAGAGTGGCCACCTACCAGCGGAGCTCCCGCTTCCTCGAGCTTGCTCAACGCCCCTTCCATAATGCGGCGCAGCTCGTCGACGGCAATGCTGTCGGCGGGAAAGCAGACGATCGAAAGGGCTGTGATCGGACGGCCGCCCATGGCGTAGATGTCGGACAGGGCGTTAGCGGCCGCAATTTGTCCGAACGCATAGGAGTCGTCTACGATGGGTGGAAAGAAGTCCACGGTCTGTACCAGCGCCGTGTCTTCATCGATCTGATATACGCCCGCGTCGTCGGAGGTCGTAAAGTCTACGAGGAGCTCTTCGTACTTCGGCTGGCGGAGATTGCAGAGGGCCTTGTCCAGGAGTCCGGGGCCGAGCTTCGCGCCGCATCCTGCAAATTGGGTGTATTCGGTGAGCTTTGTGCCACTCACGGTGTGCCTCCCTGTTTCGGGGCGTTTTTCAAGTGGAGTATCGCCTCTAAGACACCGCCCGCTACCGAGCGAGCCTTGTCGGAGATGCTTCGCCAGTCTACAACGGCTCCCCGGGGATCTACGTCTGCGATCTTGAAGCCCTCCGTTACCGGTATGCCGTCGGCCAACAGGCCGCGTACGAGCCCCGAGAGGGGGCTCGGGACTTCGCGCTCATCCACTGTGGCGAGCACATCCCCTTCTTCTACGAGGTCTCCGATAGCAACCCTGGAGGTAAATACCCCCGCTGCCGGAGCCCGAACGACGCGCAGCGAGCTCTCGCCCCCGACGGTTCCCGGAGTGCCGGTGTTCGCCTCCGCCTCCCCGTCCAAAATGACCCGTCCGAGGTTGTGCCCCCGATTTGTCTCGATAACCGCATCCACATCGTGAGGAGCACTAAAACCGGGCCCGAGAGCAATGGTGATGGGTGCCATCTGAGAGTGCGTTCCCAGATTTCTCTTCGCCAGTATTGCGTCCACCACAACCGCCGGGCTCAGCGCCTCGAGGCTTTCGCAGTCAGGATCGCTCAATACCGGGACCGCGTCGCGCCCGAGAATGGCATAGACCTCATCAACGCTCTCGGCACGCTCGGCGCGCACCCCCTCCACCACTATCTCTCCGTCAAACAGCGCTGAGGCGAAGGACACCGTGCGGCGGATAACCGAGGGCCGTGGAGTCTCGAGGCACACCACCGGGAAGCCTGACCGCCGCAGACGCCAGGCGGTACCGGTCGCCATGTCCCCTGCGCCACGCACCACTACCAGCTCCCGGGGTTTTCTCTGAAGTTTCCGCTGAAGGCTTGCACCACTTCTGCCGGTGCGGAGCGTTAGGACCTCCGAGAGAATGCTCATAGCTATCTCGGCCGGCGTCTGTGCGCCAATATCCAGCCCCACCGGTGTGTGAAACGATTCCAGCCGTGATTCGGAGATTCCGGCTTCCCGCAAACGCTGCACCGCCAGAGCGGCTTTGCGCTTGCTGCCGAGCATGCCCACATAGCCGGCGGGGGTCTTCAACGCCTCCTCAGCGGCTACGATATCCTCGTCCCGCGTTGCAACGATGATGCTGGTATCCGCATCAACATCCGCCTCGCGCACCGCCGCGCGGATGTCTTCGTTACAGTACAGCCTGCGGGCCCATGGAAAGCGCTCGGCGGTAACGAACTCCGGTCGGTCCTCTGCTACCAGGATGTCGAACTCCAAGAGAGCCGCCATTTCTCCAATGGCCAAACTCACATGCCCACCGCCGACGAGAAGCATCTTAGCTTTTGCACGAACCACGTGGATGTGCACTTCCATGGATCCGCCGCATTCCATGCCGGCCGCCCGCTTACCGCTCTGCACGAGGTCCCGACTGACCGTGCGGGATGCACCCTCTGAGAGCGCCTCGAGGGCCTGCTCTACCACATAGCGCTCCATGGCCCCGCCACCTATGGTGCCCACCGTACCCCCGTCCGCTCGGACGAGCATCCGTCCCTCGCTGCGCGGGGTTGAGCCTCGCGCCTCTACGATAGTCGCAAGCGCAAACGGCCTGTTCTCGCCTTCAAGCCGTGCCGCCTCATCAAACACACTCATTCGTGATCTCCCCAACATAGTTTGGCGTTACCCACTCACCTGCATAAGCACCCCGGATGCCAGAGAGCCGACCACTACCGCGTCTATCTTCGGGTCTCGCAACTCGCCGGCCTCGATCCTCGCACCGCGTGAAGCTGCCGCTGCAGGCGGTGTTCCTGCGGCTACCACCTCGGTCAGTGCCGCCAGCGCCGCCTCGGCAAACTCTCGTGCCTGCAGCATTTGGCTGTGCGTATCTGCCTGGTTGATCAGCCATATCCGCCTCGCCCCGGCCGGCGCGCCTTTAAAACAGCCCTCGCGATGGGCGAGGAGCATACCGATTAGGGCGGGATCGACCCGTTGCGGGGCGCCGGCTAACGCTGAAAGGCGCTCCCGCCGGTGAATCCGCGCCTGCGAAACTAGCGCTCCGAAGGCCGGAAATCCGGTAACGGCTGCCACCAACCGAGAGCAGCTCGGAACAGCCGGCTCCTGTGGACCCGGAACCTTCAGGTGCGCCTCTGCAGCCCCGTCGGCCTCCACGAACACCGGAGTTCCCGGGTGGGCGGCAGCGAGGTTGCAGATATAGTCCGGCGGAACCCCGGAAATCTTTTCCACCTCCGGCAGAGGCGCTTCGGCCACCAGCACACTCTCTCCCGACGCCGGGGCGGGGGCTGACGCCGGGGGCGGAACAGTCTCGTACGCACCGGCGCTGCGGAGGAAAACGGTGCGATCGGCAATATCTGCCTGACGCAGAGCCAAGCGCGTGGTAACGGAGAGAAACACCCCCACTCCGCGCTCCCGTGCCTCGCCGGCCGCCCGCGCCAACGCCGCGCTTTTCCCGCCGGCGCCGACAAAGGCGGCCGGGGAGCACCTCGAAGGATCGAGAAGGTCCCACAACGATATCTCACGCACCTACGCAACTCCCGTGGCCGCCGGCCCGGATCACACTATACGAGTCGGCGGTGTCGGTTGTCGAGACCCACCTTCACCAGAGAGCGGAGCACTAATCGGTAACGTCGTGGAAGTTGTGTGGAAGCACCTCGGGACGTGGGAGCTTAACTCGACGGCCCGGACTGCGCGTTGGTGTCTGCGGAGCTCTTTTTCCGTTTTCCGAGTCCGAGAAATCCGCCCGACTCTTTGCCGGATTTCTTCTTGGCCTTGCCACTGTCTTTTCCGCCGGACCCCGCGGTTCCG
>JAWLED010000168.1:0-3303 GCA_041686235.1 Spirochaetia bacterium
AAGATATTGAGAACACGCTTTCGAGCATGAAGGATGATGAGCTCGACGGGCTCGCCTTTGGCGCAATTCAGCTCGACAAAGACGGGACGATTCTCCAGTACAACAGCGCCGAAGCCGATATAACCGGCCGGGATGCCGAAGAAGTCAAGGGCAAGAACTTCTTCCGTGACGTTGCGCCCTGCACCAATACCGACGAGTTCTACGGGAAGTTCAAAGAAGGCGTTGACTCGGGTAATCTCAATTCGATGTTCGAGTACGTGTTCGACTATAAGATGCAGCCGACCAAGGTGAAGGTGCATATGAAGAAGGCGCTTTCCGGAGACAGCTACTGGGTGTTCGTCAAACGCGTCTAGGTAGAGCGCAGTGAACGCACTCGATAACGCAACGGTGGCGAGAGTCGTGTTCGATCTCATAGATGATGGAATACGCCGCCACCGCGAGCGCGGCCTACGTGCGGAGCCGAGTTTCGACCAAACGGAGCTCGGCTCGTTTTCTCTCGGGCCGGACGGCGCCGATCTCGATTCGCTCGAGTTACTTGGTGCTGCCGGACACGTAAATGAGTTCTTCCGCCTCCACGAAAGCGGTGTGGAGGACGTGCTGCTGCGCAAGCGGCGCATCGGTGAGTGGGCCGAGATTGTCCTCCACGGGCTTTCCGAGGGCACCTCGGGGGTGACCTTTGCTACCTCGGGCACTACCGGAACGCCGAAGCAGGTCACGCATTCCTGGGCCACGCTCGAGCAGGAAATCACGTTTCTTGCCGAGGTCTTTTCCACCCGCAGCCGAGTTATCTCTACGGTACCGGCCCACCACATCTACGGATTTCTCTTCACGGTGCTTTTGCCCACCCACCGCGAGCTGCCTACGCTCAGCTTCTCGTGGGAACAGCTTGGAGACCTAAAGAAACATATCGCGCCGGGTGACCTCGTGGTGTCGCATCCCACGCTGTGGCGCTATCTCTCGCAGTCGGTGACGAGCCGGCCGAAGGGGGTGTGGGGCACCTCCTCCACAGCCCCGCTTCCGGCCGATATTCACACACGAGTTCGTCGCGCGGGAATCGAGCGCCTGATCGAGATTTATGGCTCCACCGAAACGGGAGGCGTGGGCATGCGCGAGCGGCCCGAGGACCCGTTCGAGCTGTTTCCCTACCTTTCGCCGGAGGCCGACTCTCGCCTCGAACGGCGGAATCCCGACGGCACGAGTGAACAGCTCGAGCTCCAAGACCGGATCGAATGGGTGGACGGCAGGCGGTTTTTCCCCCGGGGCCGCATCGACCGGGTGGTGCAAATCGGCGGCGAAAACGTAAACCTCGACCACGTCGAGTCGGTGCTCGGCGAGATACCGGGCGTCGAGTCGGCGCGGGTGAGCCTCAAGGATGTCGATGGTGAGCCCCGGCTTGCGGCCACGGTCGTTGCCTCGCCCGGCCGGAGCCCGGCGCCGACGGAGGAAGCGGTGCAGGCCTTTGCCCGCGAACGGTTGCGCTCGGCGGAGCGACCGGTCTCGGTGACAATCGGGAGCGAGGCTCAGGGCAATGACGAGGGCGGGGGCGAGGGCGAGGCCGACGGGGGCGACGGCGTCCGCCGGTGACGGCGCGGGCGACCGCGGCCGCGGCTAAGCTTCGCCGGTGGTGGCGGCCGCCGCTAAGTTCCGGCGCCGCCGCCGGCGGCCTCCTCGAGAAAGGCTCGCCAGCCGGAGCGCTCCAACTCGGAGGCGGTCTCCTCGACGCTCACCCGTTGACGCTCCATAAACTCCGCAAGCCGCCGGGAGAGCGCGGGGTCGTTGAGCGCGCATATCCTCACCGCGAGAAGGCCGGCGTTTCGCGCGTTGTTGATGGCGACCGTGGCCACGGGAACTCCTTTGGGCATCTGCACGATCGACAAAAGCGAGTCTACGCCCGACAGGGCCTTGGTTTTCACCGGCACGCCGATGACGGGCAGGGGGGTAAGCGAGGCCACCATGCCCGGCAGGTGGGCCGCCCCGCCGGCGCCGGCAATGATCGCGCTCACCCCGCGCTCTGCGGCACGCTCGCTGTATTCCACCAGGCGTTTCGGGGTGCGGTGGGCGCTAACCACCGTCAGCTCGTAGTCGAGCGAAAACTCCTCGCAGACCTCGGCGGCCGCCCGCATAACGGGCAGGTCCGAATCACTTCCCATGATGATTCCTATCATAGTTCTCCTCGCGCGGTAATGCGTGCGGCCGCCTCCGCGGCGACCCGCCGGCTCTCTTGGAGCGTCGAGCGGCACACGGTGAGATGCCCCATTTTGCGTCCCGGTCGACAGCGGCGCTTTCCGTAGAGATGAAGGTGTGTCCCGTCGAGGGCGAGCACCTCCCGCACTCCCTCGTATGTGGTAGGGCCTTCCGGGCCGGTCCCGACGATGTTTCGCATAACCGCCGGCCCCCGCATTTGGGTGCCTCCGAGCGGGAGGTCGAGCACTGCTCTGAGGTGCTGCTCGAACTGATCGGTCTCTGCAGCCTCGATCGTAAGGTGTCCCGAATTGTGCGGTCTCGGCGCAATCTCGTTGACGAGGACCCGTCCCGCTTTCGTGACGAACAGCTCTACCGCGTTCAAGCCGGTCGCGCCGAGCGCCTCGACTGCCGCCCGTGCTACCCGGCTAGCCTCTTCGGAGGCGGCGGGCGAAAGCGATGCGGGGTATAAGACCGAACGGACGAGATTGAGCTCGGGGTCCATCTCCATCTCGAAGGGCGGGTACACCGCGACCTCGCCGGCGGGTGAGCGTGCCACGAGGACCGAGAGCTCGGCGGCAATTTCCACGTGCTCCTCGATGAGCGACGGACCCTCGAGAGGGAGCAGTGCCCCCGCGCCTGCCTCCCGTACCACCGCTACACCGCGGCCATCGTAGCCGCCGTGGCGAAGCTTTTGTACCGCCGGCATGCCGAAAGAGCGTGCCGCCTCGGCCGTTGCCTCGGGAGTGTCGCCTTCGAGAGGCGCAAAGCGGGGGCCCGGCACGCCCGCCTCACTCAAGCATTGCCGCTGGCTTAACTTGTCTTGGACGGTTTCGAGGACTTCGGCGGCCGGGACAACGGCTTTGCCGCGCCGGGCCACCTCGCGCAGCGCGGCCGTGCTGACATGCTCGATCTCTACGGTAACGAACTGCGCCGCACGAGCCGCCGAGACCACTGCATCGTAATCGTCGAAGGCTCCCCTGATGTGCGTTCCTGCGGTGGCAGCGGCGGGACAGTTTGCCGTCGGGTCGAGCACGATTACCTCGATATCGAGTCCGGCGGCGGCTGCCGCCATCATCCTGCCGAGTTGTCCGCCCCCGAGTATAAGAATGGTGTGTGGGT
>JAWLED010000169.1:0-3295 GCA_041686235.1 Spirochaetia bacterium
GCGCCGGTCACCGCTAACGAATATTGTATTTTTTGAGCTTGTACTGCAGATTTCGAAGCGACACGCCGAGGGCTCGTGCCGCTTCACTTCGGTTGCCGCCTGCCTGCTTGAGCACGTTGGTGATGTGGTGAGCCTCCGCTTCCTCTACGACGGTTTTGAGCGGGGGAATGCTTTCGAGGTCTTCGTCGGTACAGCCGGGAAGCTCTGTGGCGGCGCCGGTGTCGCACACCGTTCCGAGCTCGGGCAGATGACCGAGGCCGATGACTGTTTCGTACATGCCGACGTTGATGATGGCGCGCCTGAGGAGATTCTCCACCTCGCGGATGTTGCCCGGCCACGAGTAGTGTCTCAGCCGCTCCATTGCCTTCGGCGAAACCGTGGAAACGGCGCGGCCGTATTCTTGGTTGATGCGCCGAATCATGTGCTCGACAATGAGCGGGATATCCTGGGGGTGCTCTCTCAACGGCGGTATTTCTATGGGAATGACGTTGAGCCGATAGAAAAGATCCTCCCGAAAATCTCCTTGTTGAACGGCATGGTAGAGGTCGAGGTTCGTGGCGGCGATTACGCGGGTGTCGATGGGAATGGTGCGCGTTCCGCCGACGCGCCTGACCTCGTGTTCCTGCAATACTCTCAACAGATTCGCTTGGGTGTTGAGACTCATGATGCCGATTTCATCGAGGAAGATGGTGCCCTCGTGCGCTTCTTCGAAGAGCCCGGCCTTTCCGCCTTTGCGGGCTCCGGTGAAGGCCCCCTCTTCATAGCCGAAGAGCTCGCTCTCGAGCACGCTCTCGCTGAGCGAAGCGCAATTAACACGGATGAATTTCTTGTCTCGCCGCTCGCTCGCATTATGGATGGCATGGGCAAAGAGCTCTTTGCCGGTGCCGCTTTCTCCGTGCAACAGCACCGTGGCCGGTGTGGAGGCGGCAACCTTGGCCTTGTCGACGGCATGGAGAAAGTTTTCTTGGCGGCCTACGAGATCGTCGAAGGTGTACTTCGCCTCGAGTTTTCTGATGAGTTGGTGGGCTTGGCGGAGTTCCGAGGTCAATTCCATGATCTCGGTGAGGTCCTTGATGACCGCCACGCTTCCTTTGAGCTCTCCGCGTACGATGATCGGTGCGGCATCGACGATGACGTCGTTTTGCTTGGGTCCCACCTTTAGCCGGGCGCCTTTTACCGGCTTTCGAGTACGGAGCACCTTCAGGTGGGTGCTCTCCCCGTCGGTGATGTCGAAGGTGCAGGGCTGGCCGACCACCTCGTCGGAGGAGTAGCCGGTTACGCGGGTGTAGGCCGGGTTTACCGAGACGTGGATACCGTCCTCGTTTACCACCGAGATCGCGTCCTGCGTGGAGTTGAAAATGGCGTCGGAGAGAATCCGGGTTTCACGCAGGTCGGTAATCTGCTCAGCGAGCTCGAGCATGTCGGAGACGTCGCGAAATACCGCAAAAGCCCCGATGATTTCACTGTGCTCATCGATGATGGGCATCCGGCTCGTGATAATGGTGATGTCGCCGAGCGGTTGTTGGCGGTTCATTTCCGGCTCGCCGGTTTCGAGAATTACCGGAAGCCGTGTTGCAGGGATGATCTCGGCGATGTGACGGCCGACCGTGGAGGGAGCTTTGTGGTTGGTGAGTCGTTCTGCGGCACGGTTAAAGAGCGTAATCCGCGCTTCGCGGTCAACCGCAATAATCCCGTCGTGAGTAGAGTTCACGATGATCTCGATTTCTTTGCTCATGTCCCGGGCCATGGGAAACCCGGCTTCCGCAGCTGATGGACGCGTCATACGTTCAGAATACGAAGAAAATTGCGCGATGTACAGGTGCAGTGTGCACGATCTTGCGCCCCGCCGCGCGGTCCTGGCGCACGACCCCGGTGCACGGTCCCGGTGCGCGGCCCCGGCGCACGACCCCGGTGCACGGCTCCAGCTCGCCGCGCGCCGCCGCGCGCCGTTCCGCTCTGCCGCGGCAAATTCTTTCGGATCCCACTTGACCCTTCCGGACTAGTGTATTATTGTTCCAGCGTACCAGTTAGGTAGAACAGTAAAACAGTAACGAGCTATTCAAGGAGGAGTGATGGTTCAACTAACATCGGTCTCGTTTTCGTATGGAAAACGGACCCGTCTGTTCGACATGCTCGACTTTACCCTCGAGCCGGGCGGTATGTACGGGCTGCTCGGCAAAAATGGGGCGGGAAAAACCTCGCTTTTGCGCATCATATCGGGAATGTTGTTTCCCGACAGCGGCACCGCCGAAGTGCTCGGCTACCGCGCGGGCGATCGCCTGCCGCAGATGCTTTCGCAGGTCTTCATCGTGCCGGAGGAGTTTTACCTTCCCGGTATCCGCGCGGCGGACTACGTTTCGGCGTATGCGCCGTTTTACCCGGACTTCGACTCCGAGGTGCTGCACTCCTCGTTGGCGGAGTTCGAGCTCGACCCCGGGGCCGTGCTTTCGGCGCTCTCCTATGGGCAACGCAAGAAGTTCCTCGTCGCCTTTGCACTTGCAACGCAGGCGCGGCTGGTGCTCTTCGATGAGCCCACGAACGCGCTCGATATTCCCGGCAAGAGTCAGCTTCGTAAGCTCCTGCTTCGGCACCTGAGCGATGACCGGGCGTTTCTCATCTCGACCCATCAGGTCCGGGATCTCGCGCCGGTCATGGACCCGATTTCCATCATCGACGACGGGCGTTTGGTGTTTCAGGCAAGCTCCGACCAAATCGACCGCAGCTTGCGCACGCGTGTCGTGCCCGCCGAGCCCGAAGGCGAGATCATCTATAGCGAGCAAGGACTCGGAGGTTACGCCGTTTTGGAGGCAGGTCCCTCGCAGGGGCAGCCGGTCGACGTGGAGCTCCTGTTTAACGCGGTCATGCATGATAGTAGCGCTGTTCGAGACGCACTGACGGAGGAGGTGGGAAGATGACATTCAGCTTGAAACGGGTGTTCGACCTCATGCGGGTATTCTGGATCATACAACGGCGCTCCATACTGGTGACCGTCGGCGCGGTGTACTCGGTTCTCTTCGCCCTGTTCCTCTTTGGCACGGTAACCAACGCGGGCTGGGAAAGTGGACTCGAGTATCATAGAGTGCTTTTCTCGACAACCTTCATGATCGGCGGGCTCATAGCAACGAGCGTTAGCTTCGCGAGCATGCATCGCGCTGAGCGAAGCTATACGTACCTGGCCCTGCCCGCCTCGCATGGGGAGAAGTTTATCGAGAAGCTCGTTCTTACCGCCGTCGTGTATCCCCTTGCGGCCTTGTTGAGCTACTTTGTGTATTCGCTCGTGCCGGCAGGGGTTTCT
>JAWLED010000075.1:0-14308 GCA_041686235.1 Spirochaetia bacterium
TCGCGTTAGCTCGGTAACACCGAAGGGCCCCTCAGCGGCCAATCCATACGGGATGCGGAGAAGGTCCGGCCGCTCGTTTGCCGCCGCGCGGGCCACCTCGCAGGCGCCCTCATCGTCGGCACAATAGATAAGCTCTCCCCCGTCGGGGAGCTTTTGCGCGTAGGACACAAAGGCGCCGAGAATATCTTTGTAGTCGCGGTAATAGTCGAGGTGATCCGGCTCCACACTCGTCACGATGATAATGTCGGGATGAAAGTCGAGAAAGTGCCGCCGGTATTCACAGGTCTCCGCAACGAAGAAATCCTGCCCGCCCGAATAGGTCGACATACCGTCGAAATCGGCCGCGGCGCTTCCTACGAGCACCGTCCCGGAGAGGTGCAGGTGTTTCACGAGCGCACCGATCATTGCGGTGGTCGTCGTCTTGCCGTGCACCCCCGATACCCCGAGGGCCAACCGCCCGCGCGAGAGCGCGCCCAACGCCTCGGTGTAGGTAACGGTTGGGATACCGCGGTCTCGAGCCGCCGAGAGTTGCGGCGTGGTTTCCGGGTCGTAGGCCGCAGAGTGTATGACTACCTCGACACCGGTGGGAAGCGCCTGTGCATCGAAGCCCACATGAACCGGTACGCGGAGGCGCTCGAGGATGGCGTCGGTATAGAAGACTTCCGATGTATCGCTCCCGGAGACCTGTGCGCCTGCGCGCACGAGCACCTCAGCGAGGGCCGCCATGCCGGAGCCCTTGACCCCGACCATGAAGACCGGCAGGTCTTTGAGTTGCGAAGGAAATTCGGCCGCTCCCATGGTCGTATACTACAGAAAGAGCCGCGATCTATCAATGTGATACGCCCGGCAATCACCCGGCGGCGGCCGCATGCCGAAGGAAGCTAAGGATTTTTTGTCCGGAAGGTGTGTGGTAATGCCGCACGTGGTCTCGCAGGTACACGTTGTAATACCACTGTGCTCGCTCGCGCGAGGCCTCGTGAACAAGCGCATACTCCACGCCGGACAAGGCCCAATCGAGATGGTGGATGGGCAGCACGGCGCCAAGCAGCTCAGCCTCCACCATGGAAACCGGCAGCAGAGAACAGTACCCCCGCAGCAGCTCTTCAATGACGTCGAAGCGCACCGCGTTCGGCTGTCCTGCCGCAATCTCAGTCCAAAGCACGGCGTTTTTGTCCACGGCAGCGGCAAGGTCGTACATACGGAAGGCCACGTCCACGAGATCGAAGCCGACTACTGAAGCCACGCGGTCGTGCTCGAAAAACAGGTTGTTT
The DNA here is from genome assembly GCA_041686235.1 of Spirochaetia bacterium. Classification (GTDB taxonomy): domain Bacteria; phylum Spirochaetota; class Spirochaetia; order DSM-27196; family PWMO01; genus JAAAOH01. Next base: position 1,272 of record JAWLED010000075.1, read on the forward strand.
GCCTGCCACTGCCCGTGGGTAACCCACGGTTGCACCCCCGCCATATACCGCCGAGCTTCACCGTGGAAATTGAGGTACAGCCCTGATATCTCCTCTTTCCACCGAATGTTGGAGAAAAACTCCGACAGCGCCGGCGAGGCGGAAATACGCCGCTCCACGGCAGCCGGGAGATCAGGGGCAAACCCCAGATCGAACCGGGCAGTTTCGGGCGTGGCCGGCGAGGTGCCCGGCGGCGTCGCGTCGGCGAGCGAGAAGTCTCTCAACTCATTGTGAAAGCGTGCGAGCGCCTCACCCGCCGACCGGGCGTGATCGCGGCGGGAAAACGGCGTCCAACTCTCGTAATCGTGGTAGATGTCCTGTCCATGTGCCGCCTCGAAGAGCTCGTATTGAACCTCGCCGTCTTCGGTGAGCGTCTCCCCCGCTTCGTTCTCCGTGATAGCGGGGGTCGAGAACCCCTTCGCCACGAGGTGAGAAATAACGCGGTGGCGCCACAGCACGCTCTCTTTTGGGTGAACACTCTGGATGCGTTTTTTCAGGAAGTAGCGGCCGCCGGTCTCGGTTTCGAAGAGTAACCCCGCGCTTCGCCGGCCGGTCTTGTCACCGCCGCGCTTCTCTATACGACCGACGGTTGGATAGCGCGCGACAACGCGCGCGAGCTCCTCGTTGGAGACCGGCTGCGGGCGACGGATACCGGCGCGAGCACCACTGCGGGAGTTCGCCCCACTTTGGCTCGGCAGGTCCTGCGGGGGCTCACTCATACTACATCCCTCGTCGCTCCACCGCGATCATCTCCACGTTCGGCGTGCGCGGTCTTCAATCCGGCCGCTCCCGGAAGGAATGCGTCGGTAAACCCCGTCTCGTGACGTTGAAACCAGTACAGAAAACCTTCACTCACCAGCCAGGTTGCATAATCTCTGACGAGGCGCATATCGTGGGTGCCCCATGTATCGAGATTCCATGTCGTCGCCGTGGCGGCTATGGCGGCAGCAAAGGCTCGATCGGAATAGCTCGGCTCTAACTTCGACATAGTAGCGGCGGCGGCATGTGGCGCATCAGCCGCCGCTCGAAACCCGAGAACGGTCGCCCGCAAGAACGCCCGTACGAGGTCGGGGGCTTCACGCGCGGTTTTTCCCTGTACGGCAAGAACGGAATTATGGATGTCGGGGGCTCCAAGCTCCGGTGCGGTATACCAATCAATCCGGTCACATTCGAGCTGCGAAAGCACCCCCTCCCACGGCCAATAGCCTCCCCACACCGCATCGAACGCTCCCGTTTGAATCTGCAGCGGATGCTGGTCGCCACGCCGGCGCTCGAGGAACTCTACGCGGTCGGGGTCCGCCCCGTGCTGCTCCATCACCGTGCGCAGCATGTGTTGTATTCGCGCCGACGGCGGTGTCGCCACCCGATTGCCTTCGAGATCGAGCATTTTGTGAACGGGTTTACGGGTGTCGAATATGAGACTCTCGAGACCGGTGTCGTTAACGGCAGCCACCGAGAGCACGTCGTCTTCGAGCTCCACATGGCGCATGAGCCGTTGTGGGTGGTTGCACGCCACGTCTACGTCGCCGCGCGAGAGCCGCTGCAGAGAGTCGGGCCCATGGGGGTCGGCAGCGGTGATGCTGAGGTCGATTCCTTCTTCGCGATAGAAGTTGTGCTCGCGCGCCATGAAATACCCCGCGTTGTTGGCCCAGCGGTGAGGGAAATCGAGGTTCAATGTTAGTTCGGTCAAAGTGCATTGCCTCCCGAGGACGTCAGCCCGAGCGGCGGGCCTCATCCAGTGCGTCAAAATCGGCATCGAGCTGTTCTTTTGGTAGCAGTCCCTCGGGCTCTACAACCAACAGAATCCGGTCTCCGTGGCGTGCCACGCCCGAAATGACCGAGCCGTCGATGCTTTGGCCCACCCGCGGCGGGGGTTCAAGGGCCGAAGGGTCAAGATCAACCACACCTTCCACCGTGTCAACCACTATGCCGAGCTGAATTTGCGCTTTTCCGTGGAGAATTCTTACGACGAGGATGTGGCGGCTCTCCTCGTCCTGCCCCTCCTCCTGCCGGGAGCTCTCCGCAAGCCCGAAGCGTTTTCGCAGATCCATAACCGGTATGAGCGTGCCTCGGACGTTGATGATTCCCAGCAGATACGAAGGGGTTCGAGGAACAACGGTAATCTTTTGCCACTCGAGCACCTCTTCGATCTCGGTCACCGCTGCGGCATAACGCTCCTCCGCCATATGAAAGACCAGATACGTCGCCCCGCTTGCCGCGGCAGCGGCAGCCGCGTCGTCTTTTAGCCCGGCGCTCGCGGACTCGCCGGTGGTCGCTGCGGCTTTGGTGCCCTCGGCCGTTTCCGAGGAGCTCGACGTTACGGAGCTCTGCGCATCTGCGTTGGCCTCACTCATCCGCGTACCTCCTCGGCGTTTACGCGCGCCAGTCGGTCGACGTCGATCATCAACGCCGGCGTGCCGTCGCCCAAGGTTATGGCCCCCGAGACACCGTCTACTCGTTCGAAGACCGTGCTGAGAGACTTAATGACGGTCTGGTAGTTATCGTGGATATTGTCGACGAGCAGCCCGATTTTGTGCTCATCGTTGGAGACGACCACCAGCTGGGAGCGCTCCACATCGGCAGGCGGAAAGCCGAAAAAGCTTCTCAGATCAAAATAGGGCAGGACTTCGCCGCGGAAGTTTATGAAGCGCTGTTCGCCGTCGCGTTCCTGCGCTTGCATATCGATACATTCCACAATATAGGCGATATTGATGAGGTAGTATCCGCCGGCGAGCTCTGCAAGAAGGCCCTCCACAATGGCAAGGGTGAGGGGGATGCGCAGCCGGATCGTGGTTCCCTCTCCGGGGCGACTTTCGATGCGCACCGTTCCCCCGAGCTTCTCGATGTTTTGTTTAACCACGTCCATACCCACACCCCGTCCCGAAACGTTCGTGGCCTCGCCCGTCGTGGAGAACCCGGGCGCAAAGATGAGCTCGAGCATTCGTTCTTCGTCGAGCTCTCGGTCGGCTTCGATAATTCCTCGTTCCACGGCCTTTGCCCGCACTTTCTCGGCATCGATACCCTTTCCATCGTCCGTTACCTGAATCACGACATTCGCGCCGGAGTGGTAGGCGGAGAGCTCTATCGTGCCTTGCGCAGGCTTTCGTGCCGCTTCCCGCTCCTGAGCCGATTCCAGTCCGTGGTCGACGCTGTTGCGGATGATGTGAAGAAGCGGGTCTTTGAGGGCGTCGATAACGTTCTTATCGAGCTCCGTCTCCGCCCCCTCGATGCGTAACGCAACGTCCTTATCCAGGTCCTGTGACAGGTCTCTCACCAAGCGGCGGAAGCCGCTGAACAGTATGTCGACGGGCACCATGTGCATATCGATCGAGAGATCGCGCAAGTCGCGCACCAGCGCCTCCATCTGCTCTCCGACGGCTACGAAGTCGCGGTCCCCTTTTGCCTCGGCTTGGTGAGACAAGTGTGCATGCATCGACACGAACTCACCAACGAGATTTACCAGAGCATCGAGCTTCTCAGTGCCCACCTTTATCGAAGAACCGGTTTCGCTTACCTGGCGTTGTTCGCGAATACGGCGGACGTACTGCTGTTCCTGCAGCGCGGACTCCACCCGCTCCGGGGTCACATAGCCACGCTGCACCAGCGTTTCGCCGAGATAATCCCGGGAGGCCATCGCCTGCTCGAGATCGGCCGGATCGATGTCGCCGCGCTCAACGAGGATTTCGCCGAGACGCTTATAGGAGATATCGGTATCGAGAACACTGCCCTCGTCGAGAAGCTCTACGTTGACCTCCGAGGTCCCCTCGACGAAGATAAAGACGTCGCGCACGGCGTTTTCGCCGGCACTCGAGGTCAGAACGATATCCCAGGCGACATAGCAGGCCTCCCCGTCCATCTCTTCGAGAGGCGGGATCCGATCTGAGAAGCCCATGACCAGCGTATTGCCGAGCTCGCCCAGCTCTTGCAAAATCAACAGCGGGTTTCCCCCGGTGCGAAAGATGTCGGACGAGGGCGTAAAGGTAATCCGATAGGTGCGTTCCTCGTCACTTGGCTCTTCTTCACGGCTTTCAGCGCCACCACCGGAGCGTGCCCCGGAGGCCTCCGTCTGCCCGGTTCCGGCAGCACCTTCGGTGGCCCCGCGTCCGCCGTCGCCCGAGCCGGCGGCGAGCTTTGACAGCTCGTTTTCAATGCGCCTGCCCTCTTCGAGCAGCTCTTCGTCTATTCCGCCCTCCGCGCCACCGGGCTCGAGCAGTGCTGCAATATGGTCTTTTGCCTGCAGTCCAAGCTCGATCAACGTGGTGCTCATCGGCGCTTTGCCGTCCCGCACATCGGCAAAAACCGCCTCTACTGCATGAGCAAAGGAGACGAGCTGGTCGAGCTCGAACATATTGCCCGAACCCTTGATGGTGTGAAGGCTGCGAAATGCGCTATCTATGCTGTTCGTATCGGACGGGTCCTGCTCGAGCTCCATGAGCGCGCTTTCGAGAGTTCCGAGTAGTTCCCGTGCCTCTTCCCGAAATGTCTCGAGGGGATCACTGTGCATCGTTGTTCTTAGACTCCGCTGGGATATCGATGGGGGCGAGGCCGGTGAAGCGGTAGAACTTCTCGAAACGCTTCTTGTTGTCACCGTAGCCGACGCTGAGCGTCACGCCGCGCTCTGCGGCACTGCGTTTTGAGGCATAGAGCAGCTGCACACCCGCGAGATCGAAGGAGCTCACCCCTGATAGGTCGATGTGCAACGCCTCGTTAACCTGATCGAGTGCCTCGACGAGGGCATCCCGCAGTTCGCCGGCGTCGGCATAGGAGAGCTCATCGACCACGGCGAGTGTTGGCGGGTTCGACTGTGCAGAGAACGATGTATGTGCCATGCCCGGTCAAAACTCCACACTATCGGTGATTTTCTTGACCGTAGCGATCAATTTATCCTTGTCGAACGGCTTGGTCATCCAGGCGGTCGCCCCTGCCTCTCTGCCTTCCTGCTTCTTCTCTTCTTCCGATTCGGTAGTCAACATAAGAACCGGCACCGAGGAGTTCACCTCCCCGGAACGGATGGCACGAATCACCTCGGCTCCGTTCATGTTCGGCATGTTGAAATCGGTTATGACAAGGTCGATATCCGAGGTGAGCTTTTCGAGGCCCTCTCGTCCCTCCGTTGCCTGCACCACTTCATAGCCCTCACCACTCAAGATCAGGGAGGTCATCTGGCGCATAGAAACCGAGTCGTCAATAAACAGCACTTTTGCAGGCATATCAGGATGCCTCCTTAATCGGAAGTGTCATGGTAACTTTAACAAAGGTCTGCGGGGAACCGCCGGTATAGTCTACTCCATTTGCGGCCTTTACCCACCCGCCTTGCCGTCGCACGAGCTTTCGAACGACGTATAAGCCGGTACCGTCGCTCCATTCCTCCTCGTCGAGCGAGATAGGAAAAGATTCGACGGTGTAGAACAGGTCGAACACCAATTCGGTGTACTCGTAGGGGATTCCGACAACGCGGTTGCCCTCGCCGTCACGCGCCTGCGCGGACTTGGCGGCATTTGTCACGCTCACGTCGAGGTACCGACCGCCGGCCTCGCGGCGCGGCTCGAAGATGAGCAAGATGCGAGAGTCATCGGGAGAATACTTGACCGCGTTGATGACGAGCTCTTTCGCAACGCGGCGCATATACGCGACATCAACAACGACCTCACCTTTGAGACCCTCGAGGTCAACGACCGAGTGGAACGTGCGCTGCCGCCGACCCACCAGTGAGGAGAGCACCTCTTTCATGTAGCGGTCAAGCTCCCGCACGAGCTCACCAACGTCGATCGGTTGCTGATCGAGCTCGAGCGTGTCGAGCTCACTTATGAAGGTAATGTAGTCGAATATCTGCTTCTGACCCCGACCGGCGGAAATGATCATGTCGACGAGGTCTGAGCTGAGCTCGTAGGTATCGCCGTCCTGGCTTTTTATCTGCTGTTCGAGCAGGTCGACCCACAGGAAGCCACCGGCTTGATTTATGGTGCGAGAGAGCAAATTGATCATCTGCTCGGTTTGGTGGATATCCTTGGAGGCGTAGAGCACGCGCCAGTTGACCAGCTTTTCGCGCTCCATCTGCAGCAGCTCGCGCTCTCGCTCCGCTTGACGAACGGCCCGTTCGTTTTGCTTCTCCCGGAGATTCTTCTCGATACGAAAAAGAAGCTCGTCCGGCACGATCGGCTTGTTTATGTGGTCGTCTGCACCGCTTTTGACGAGCTCGATTGCAAGCTGGATGTCGGTGTTCGCGGTGAGAAACACAAACGGCGTGTCTCCATCTTTCTGTCGAACTCGCCGGAGAAACTCATCCCCGTTCATTCCGGGCATGAAGTAGTCGGAGAGAATGAGATCGTAGGCCCCGGGCTCGAAGTCTTCGACGGCGGCCGTGGCCGACTCATAGGTGTACACTCTGTAATCGTTTGAGGCGAGCGTCTCTTCGATAATTGATATGCTCGTCACATCGTCGTCGACAACGAGAATTCCACTCACGTGCTGATACCCTCTTGGGGGAGAAACATACCGAATCCGCACGGCCGCGTAAAGACTCTTGCGGAGTATTTTGAGTTTTTGGCTACGGCCCGTGGCTCGGTCGGAACCGCTGTATATCTGTACAAACGGGCGGAAAACTGTTTCCATTCTCTTGTCTGCATTTCATCGGCCGGGGGAGGACGAACATGCCGAAACACCGCATTCTCGCAATATGCATACATAATAGCGCCCGCAGTCAGATGACCGAAGCGTACCTCAAACACTACGGAGGCGATGCGGTCGAGGTGGAAAGTGCCGGCATCGAGCCGGGAACGGTCAATCCGGTGGTAGTCGAGCTGCTAAGAGAAGACGGAATCGATATCTCGGGCAAAGGCACCCAAAGTGTCTTCGACCTGCACTCGACCGGGCGCAGCTTCGATTACGTTATCGCAGTCTGTGACCCCGAAAGCGCAGAACGGTGTCCGATTTTTCCCGCGGAAAAGGAGCGCCTGCACTGGCCCTTTGCCGATCCCTCCAAGGCCGAGGGAACACTGGATGAGAAGAAAGCCTTCGTTAGGCCCATCCGGGATCAAATACGGGATAGGACGGCCCGCTTCATCGAGCGTCTCACGGCCGAGGCGAGGAGCGGCAGCGCATGATACCGCGCCGTCTGCCGGCCGTCATATCCGTCGGCGTGATGCTTGCGGGAATCGGGATCGTGTTCGCAGCGGGGGACGGGTTTTGGCCGTGGATTCTCGCCGTCGTGGGAGCCGCGACGCTACCGGCAGCGGCGAGCCGTGACCGTTTTGCGGAGGGGCTTCAGACCTTTGTGTGGCTGGGAGGCCTGAGCGTCGTGTTCGCGCTCGACTCGATATGGCCGGGGATCCTGGTAGTGCTCGGCCTCAGCCTGGTTGCGCATGTCGTGGTGCCGGTACGCAGAGTGGTCGATTGAGAAGCCGCCGTCAACCTTTGGTAGTTGGTACCTCGACTACCACCGCCCGAGCTCGCGCAACGTAAGTGCTACCGCTACGATGGCCGCCGTTTCGGTGCGAAGCACGCGCTCGCCGAGATAGCGTCCGTCAAACCCGTCTTCAGCGAATGCTGCCCGTTCCCCGTCCGTCCACCCACGCTCGGAACCCACCGCGAGAATGCGGCGGGAGCCTCCCGTTTTTTCGTTTGCCCCCGCAGGCCGTGAGGCCTCGATCCCGTTGTCGAACACCACCCGCTCGGCGCTCTCCCATTGGTCAACAATCCTCTCGATACCCCGAGATATTGTCCACGCACGCTCAACCGTCGGCAGACGTGTCGAGCCCGCCTGCTCGGCGCCTTCTCTCAGCAGCGACTCGATTGTGCCGTCGTGCCACAGATTACTCTCGAAGTAGCTCTTCTCGCCGAGTGCAGTGTGGGCTACCACGATCCGCTCGACGCCGAGGGAGGACAGATCTCGAAGCAACCGTTTGAGGACGATCGGCCGCGGGTGGCCGAGCAGCAGCCGAACCGGTTGGAGCCCCACGTTGCCCCCCGTGCCCCCCGCGCCGGGGGGCTCGGGGGCGCCGGCCGGCGCGGGCTCGGGGAAGGCGGCCGCGCCGGGCTCGGGGAAGGCGGCCGCGCCGGGCTCGGGGGCGCCGGCCGGCGCGGGGCCGGGCTCGAATGCGAACTCGAGGCTCCCATCGAGGGCAATGTCCGTTACGGTTGCAGTACCCGAGACCCCGTTTACGACGCCGGCCCGAAATGTGTCGCCGGGGCCTAGGCCGAGAATCGAGGTGATATGCTTTGTCCTGCGGTCGGAGGCGGACAACGGCCTATCGAGCTCTTCTTCTGCGAAGAGCACGATGTTCATGAGACTTTGTGGCGCTTGATCTTCTTCGTCGTGGTCATCTCCATCGGCTCTCGAAGCACCGTAACCCGCTTGATCCGCTGGTAGGGAAGCAGGTCTTTGTTTACCTCCGCCACGACCTCGTTTATCCGCGCCTCGATGCCGTCCCAGTCGGCGGACGCCGGCTCGGAGGCCGCCCCGAAAATCTCGAGGTCCGGAAATACGTAGGCTTCGACGTCCTCTTCACGGAGCTCTTCGTTGGAAATGAACCCCTTCACCATGATCTGTTCTATCTCATCGTAGAGCTGGAAGTGATCCTCGATTTCCTCGGGATAGACGTTCTTCCCCCCGGCGGTGACAATGAGCGATTTCTTGCGCCCGGTAAGATAGAGGTAATTTTCTTCGTCGAGCCGCCCCATATCGCCGGTGCGGAAATAGCCGTCTTCGGTGAACACCTCTTTGGTGGCCTCCTCGTCGTCGTAGTAACCACGCATGACCATGGGTCCTTTTACGACGATTTCGCCCACCCCCCGCTCGTCGGGCTCGTATATCTTCATATCCGTCTGAGGAATCACTTTCCCAACCGATTCTTCCTTGTAGTGCTCGACCGGGTTGAGCGCGATGATCGGCGAGGTCTCGGTAAGCCCGTAGCCTTGGACGAAGTCGATCCCGAGCTGATTGTATTTGCGAAACGTAGCCGGAGGAAGCGGACCTCCGCCGCTAATGCAGATCCGGATGGTGTCCAGCGACGCCTTTTCGAGCACCGAGTGGAAGAGTTTTTTCCCAACATTCTTTCCGGTTGCGTGCTTTATGACGCCGCTTATCCCCATGAGCCCCCGCATGATTGCGTAAACGAGCACGCCCTTCTCGCGAATGCCGCGGAGAATCCCCTTCAGCAGCTTATTGAATAGCATGGGAATGGCAAGAAGCATGGTTACGTTGCCGCGCTTGAGATCGGAGAGGATTTGTTTGATCACCATGCGCTTGGCGAACACGATTTCCGCTCCAACCGATATCGACTCGATGAAGACCGCAAGCATCGTATACGAATGATGGAGCGGGAGCAGGGCGTAAAACACGTCGTCATTTCGAATATAGAGGTTACCCTGCGCGAGAAATGCGTCGCTGACGATGTTTTTGTGGGTGAGCATGACCCCTTTGGCCGAGCCCGTCGTTCCCGAGGTAAACAGGATCGCCGCAAGATCGTCTTCGGAGCGAGTCGCCCGTTCGGCTTTCTCATCGAGGGGCAAGTCAAAAATGTAGTTCGGCCGATCCGGGGCAAGGGAGATCTTGGTCCCTTTTTTTCTTCGCGCCTCTACGTCGGGGTACTTCTCGGTGTCCACGAATACCGCTTTGCTGTCGGCGCGGCCCATAAGCCCCGCAACGTCCCTGCTCTGGAGCTGATAGTCGATCGGCACGACCACGCCCCCGGCATAGAGCACCGCGAGATACGCCACCGCCCACTCGGGAGAGTTCTTGCCGGTGACCGCCACCCGATCTCCGGGCTTGATACCGATTTTGCGCAGATACGCCGCCGCGGCGCGAACGTGTGCAAGCACTTCGTTATACGACAACGTCAAGTCGGTGGGGTCGAACGTGGTAAAGGCACGAGCGTCGCCGAAACGGTCGACGGTAATTTCGAGCAACTCGGGAAGGGTCGGCCACTCTCCTGAGATATCGACGACGGGGGATTTTCCGTTACGGTAGTTGTCAAGAAAGTCCCATGGTTGTGACATACGGCGCTCCTAACTGCTGTGGTCCCGTGCAAGATGCGCGAGAGAAGAGGTGATCTGCTCGAGCGGCACGTTCGGTACCCCGAGCAGGTGTTGAAGCAACAATCCGTCGATTGACGACAGGATGACCCGAGCAGCAATGCCGTGATCCGCACGGCCGGGGATAATTTTGTGCAATCCACGCTCGATCAGCTGGGCCCAGCGCTCGTACTCTTGGGTGAACCGCTCGCGAAGGGAGGAGTTTCCCGTGAGTGCTTCCTGAACCAGGTACACATGAATGTGTCCCCGCGTCTCCGAGGTAGTGATCGTCTTGAACACGAGCCACAACACCTCGTCGGCGGAGACACCCTGCCCGCTTTCTTCGATCCAGGAGAAGATTTTGTCGGTGATATACTCCATGTGGCGTTCTGAAATATCGAAGATCAGCTCACCCTTGGAGCGATAATAGTAGTAGAGCGTTCCCTTACTGATGCCGACCTCATGTGCAATGTCGGCAAGGCTGGTACTGGCAACTCCCTTTTCGATGATGAGCTTCGAGGCGCCTTGTATGATTTTCTCACGATACCCTGTGGCAGCGTCTCGGGTTCGAGCCATAGCTCCTCGCTTTCAAGCCGGTCTTTCGGCCGAGCTCTCAGCCGGTCTTTCGGCCGGTCGACCGGTACGCCTACTTTAGTCCCTCGGTGTGGCGTTGTCAACAATTGCAGTGCCGTCAACATGGGGATATAATCCGGTGTTCATGGAGCAGCTTGCACAGTCGATGACCGCCATCGGCTTTATGGTGCTTCCGGCATCCGTCATCTATACCTCTCGCCGAATGGAGCTCTTCGCCAGGGTGAGCCCGGTCATCTGGTGTTATCTGCTCGGGATTCTCATCGGTAACTCCGGGCTCCTTCCCCCCTCCGCTGTTCCCGTGCAGGACACGCTCGCCGAGCTAACCGTAGCGCTTTCGATTCCCCTGATGCTGTTCTCAGCGGATCTCGGCAACTGGCGTATCATGGGGCGAACGGCAGGGCTCTCAATTGTACTGGCCGGTTTTTCGGTTACCGTAGTCGTGGCCGTCGGCCACTTTTTGTTTCGAAGTCTCATGCCCTATACGCCGGAGCTCGCAGGCCTGCTGGTGGGCGTATACACCGGCGGAACACCGAATCTTGCGGCAATACGAACGGCGCTCGAGGTCGACTCATCGGTCTATATCACTGTTCATACCGCGGATCTCCTCGTTAGCGCCCTCTACATTCTCTTTATCATTACCATCGCAAAGCCGGTCTTCGCCCGCGTCCTGCGCCCCTTTCAGGCACAAGTCGGCGCCCCGGCCGATGTTCCGGGGTCCGAGGGAGTTGCCTCGGCCTTCTCCCGTGCGGGCCTTCCGAAGACGCTCAAAGCCTTCGCGCTTGCCGCAATGCTCGTGGCAGCAAGCGTCGGACTCGCCGAGCTCCTCCCACCCGGGTGGACCTCGGTTGCCGTCATCCTCTTGCTGACCACCGGAGCGATCGCCGCTTCGTTTCATCCCCGGGTGCGCCGACTCGAAACGAGCTTTTCGCTCGGCGAATACGTCGTGCTCGTATTCTGTGCGGTAGTGGGCTCCATGGCCGACGTCGGCCGCATCATGAGCGCCTCACCGACCATACTGCTGTTTGTCTCGTTTACGGTGCTGCTTTCGCTGTTACTGCATCTGGCCCTCGCCCGCATTTTTCGCATCGATGTCGACACCATGATCGTCACCTCCACCGCGGCCATTTGCTCGCCACCGTTCGTGGGAATGGTGGCGGTCTCCATTGGAAACAAGGCTATCATTGCCGCCGGCATTACCGCCGGAATCCTCGGCTATGCGATCGGGAACTACCTCGGGGTGTTCACCGGCTTGCTCCTGCGCTCGATCTCGCTGTGATATGATCGTTGTTCAAAGCTTCTCGATGACCGAGCCGTATTCTTTGGGCGGCGGCGGCACGGAGAGCAGGTGTCGGTCGAGCTCCTCGCGCAAGTTCCCGAGCCGATCTCGCTCAGAGGGTGACATGAACTCCGAGATACTGCGCGGCACCCCGAACTCGTTCTCGAGATATTCCATGAGCTCGTCGGTTGGACGTGCACCGTGATACGACACCAACGCCGATATCACCCTCTGCACTGCGGTTTGAAGATTGGGGACCAACTCCTGCACCACCGAAAGCGCCCACCCGAGCGTTCCCTCACGGCCAAGGGTGCGATCGGCTATGCCCACGTTCGGCGCGTGCACGCCCTCTATTGCGTACTGAACCTCCGGCCTGCTCAGCCCGGCGGCGCGGTCGAGCGCCAAGAGGATGCTTACTGCCAGATGCTTGTAGCCGACAGGGCTTATATAGCGGCGTTCGGTGCCCTCCGCATCCATGACTGCCCGAAAAAACCGAGGCGTCACCGATACATCGGCCAGCAGCCGGTGCAACTCTCCCGCGAGCCCGATACGCCGGTCCTCGGGGACAGAGACCGTTCGCCGCTTTAGTCTGATGCCCTGCCCGCTCTGCGCGGGGGACAGCAACCGCAGGTGCGACTCAGGCGTCGAGCTGCGGATCTTTTGGTAATCCCGTATGGCTTTCACCAATTCAGCGTGCTTCTTCTTGAGATCAGCGTTTGCGCGGTAGAGGGAACTGTAGAGCTTCAGTACGCTCTGAGCGAAGGGTTTCTCCCGGGTTGCTGCACTCGGACTCCCCGTACCGGCGCGCTTCGGCTTCAAGAACCGCGGCATCCGGCGATTGCGCTTCTGCAAAGAGCTAAAGTACGCATCGACCGCGGAGAGGACGTTATTCAACACCTCCTCAACGTCACCGATAACGGGGATGGCCGACGCTACTCGGTCTATGTGGTCGGAGCGGTTGAGTTGTTCCGCTAAGGCACGCAGCCGGTTGTTTCTCGTGCGCACGAGGTGGCGATATTCCCGACGCAGACGCTCTACGCGGACAAATGCAGCACCGAACCGCGGTATGCCGTGATAGTCGAGAGACAGGATCGTGAAGCTGCGCTCGGCGAGGAGC
>JAWLED010000009.1:0-11591 GCA_041686235.1 Spirochaetia bacterium
GCCGCCGGCGCTACAGCGACCGCGCGAGGCGCCGGGTGGCCTCCTCCACGTTTTCCCGCGAGTTAAAGGCCGAGATACGAATGAAGCCGTCGCCGGCCTTGCCGAAGCCGGCTCCCGGCGTGGTAACCAGTGAGGCTTCGTTGAGCAGCAGGTCGAACAGCTGCCAGGAATCTCTCCCGCCTCCGTGCACCCAGATGTAGGGCGAGTTCGTCCCGCCGGTATAGGAGAGGCCGATCGTATCCAGCGTCTCACGTATGATACGGGCGTTCTCCAAATAGAAGTCGGCAAGCTCGGTTGTCTCCCTGCGCCCGCTCTCGGTATAAACCGCGGCTGCCGCCCGCTGAACGGGGTAGGAGACGCCGTTGAACTTGGTGGTGTGGCGACGATTCCACATGGTGTGAACCGAGTAGGCTCCCCCGGAGGAATCGTAGGCGGTGCAGTCTTTGGGAATAACGGTGAACGCGCACCGCGTGCCGGTGAACCCGGCGTCCTTGGAGAAACTGCGAAACTCGATGGCAACCTCGCGCGCTCCATCGATCTCGAAAATCGAGCGCGGAAGGTTTTCATCCCGAATGAACGCCACGTAGGCGGCGTCGAACAGAATGAGGGCCTTATGCTTTCGCGCATATTCTACCCAGCGCGATAACTGATCATAGCCGGCCACCGCACCGGTCGGGTTGTTTGGGAAGCACAGGTAAATGAGGTCCACCGGATGGTCGGGAGGCTCGGGCATAAAGTTGTTTTCGAAACCCGCGTAGAGATAGGTAAGCCCCTGATAACGCCCGTCGGCATTGCCGCCGGTTCGCCCGGCCATGACATTGGTATCCACGTAAACGGGGTACACCGGGTCCTGGACGGCGACCTGAATATCGGTTGCAAAGAGCTCCTGGATGTTTCCTACATCGCACTTAGCGCCGTCGGAGACGAAGATCTCGTCGGCGGAGATCTCCATCCCGTGGCGACGATAGTCGTGCTCGGCGATGGGCTCGCGGAGGAACTCGTAGCCCTGTTCGGGGCCGTAGCCCCGGAAGCTCTCGGGCCGGGCCATCTCGCGGACCCCCTCTTCGAACGCCTCGGTTATGGTTGGAGTGAGGGGGAGCGTTACGTCGCCGATGCCGAGCTTAATGATCTCGGCGGCGGGGTTTGCCTGTTCGAACTCGCGAATTTTGCGAGCAACTTCCACAAAGAGATAACTGGACTGGAGTTTTGAAAAATTCTCGTTGATTCGGATCATGTGTAATATGCCTCTACTGTGTTGGCCGATTGTAGGAAGAATATCTATAATGGGGGCAGCGAATCAACATTTGGAGGGGCGGCACATGAGTGAGATTTTTACCGAAGCACTCGAGCGCGAGGTCGCGTCAGTTTTGGACGCCGATGCTTCCTCCGGCACGCGGTTGCAGCGGCTTTGTGATCTGATGACCGCCCGGGTAGATCATTACAACTGGTTTGGGTTTTATCTGACCGTTCCCGGCCGCAGGGAGTTGGCGCTGGGACCGTTCTCCGGCGAGCCCACCGAGCACACCCGCATACCGTTTGGCCGCGGGATATGCGGTCAAGCCGCCGAACGAGAGGAGACCTTCGTGGTCGGGGACGTCGACGCGGTGGAAAACTATCTCTCCTGCAGTGTAGAGGTGAAGTCGGAGATCGTCGTTCCGGTCTTCCACGCCGACAACGTGGTTGGCGAGATCGATATAGACTCGCACGTGAAGAATCCGTTTACGCAAGCGGACTCTCGGTTTCTTGAATCGTTGGCCCGACGGACTGCCCCGCTCGTGGTCGACATCATGCCTCCGGAGGAGTAGCGCAATGAGCATGAGCATGAGGCGCGTTTTTGCAGTTGTTGCGGGTGTCGTTGTGGCCGCACAGGGTGCGGTCGGCCAAGTCGACGATGTGCTCGAACAAGCCGACGAGCACTACGAGGAAGAACGCTACGAGCGTTCGGCGGAAATCCTCGAGCGCGCGGAGTCGCGCGCCGAATCGGGCGGCGAACGGGCGGAGGTGTACTGGCGTTTATCGCGAGTTCAACTGGGGCTCGGCGATGATTTTCGCGACGAAGCCGAAGACGAAGACTCGGCCATTGAAGCCTACAACCGCGGCATCGACTACGGAGATCAGGCGATCGAGGCCGACGGCTCGAACAATCTGGGTTACTACTGGAAGGCATCGAATCTCGGCAGGTGGGGCGAGACACGAGGGATCCTCAGCAGTCTGAGGCAGGCAAAGCCGATGCGGAACTTGCTGGAGGAGTCGATAGAGCGCGATCCCCGGCATTCTCAGTCGTACTATGTGCTGGGCCTGCTCTACGCGAAGGTGCCGGGTGGTTTCGTGTCGTTTGGTAATACCGACTACGCGGTTTCCCTCGCGAGGAAAGCCCGAGAGCTTCACCTCGAAGAGGTGGAATCCGGGGAAGAAGAGATGTACTACCCGGTGCGCTTCGAGCTCGCTTCTCACCTCTCAGACCGTGGATGGAGCCGTTCCAAGCGAGAACGCGAACAGGAGACCAAGCGAAGCAAGAGGTCGCAGGCCGACGGCGTGCTCGAGAGGAGTTTCTACTTCGAGGGGACGGTGTCGCTTCCTCCGATGAGCGACGAAGAGGAGGCCCGGGACATCCTCGAAGACGTCGTGGATGAGCTCGAGGGAGAGGCGCAGAAGAGCTCGCGCGAGCGACGGCAACTCGAGCGCGCGCGAGAGTTGCTCGAGGAATTGTAGGCTCAGCACGCCTATTCCTCAGAGCCGCGCCTGTCGCGCGGCTTGCGGCCGTCGGCGTCCCCTTTTTCGCCGTGCGTGTCGCGGGACTCGAGGAGCCTGGCACGGGTCAGTCCCTCGCGGCCGAAACGGGCGTTGACCCCGAGGGCGGCTTCTTCGACCCGGCGGCGTTTCTCGTTCTTGTCGCCGAAGAGTTCCCCTTGGCGAGCATCCCCGCGCGGCTCCACCATCGCCGCCCCAACTCCGATCAGTCGAATCTCTCGCCGTCCGTCCCACTTTTCCTCGAGCATCGTAAGGGCGAGCTCGTAGAGCGACTCCGTAGAGGCGATCGGCTCGCTTCTCGTGCGCCGAACGGTGGTTGTGGTGAAATCGGAAAATCGCAGCTTGAGGGTTGCGGTTTTCGATTCGAGGTCGTGGCTCAGAAGCCGGAACACGACACCATGGGCGAGCTCGAGGATCGTGCTCTCGAGGATGTCGCGCCGGGAGACATCATGGGCAAAGGTCGTCTCGTTGGAGACCGAATGCGATCGCGCCTCACCGGCGTAGATCCCCGGGTCGATTCCCCGGCTGACGGCGTGGAGATAATCGCCGGCCGATTTGCCGAAAAGAGCATAGAGCTCCTGTGGCTCCTTTGCCCGCAGCTTTGCTACCGTGGTAATGTCGAAGTCGTTGAGACGACGCAGGGTTTTCCCTCCCACTCCCCAGAGAGCTTTGAGCGGTAGGGACTCGACGAATTCGGCCTCCGTTCCCGGCTTCACCTCATGCAGCCCGTCCGGCTTGCCGTACGCCGAGGCGAGCTTGGCGATGTAGCGGGTGGAAGCAACGCCGATTGAGATGGTAAGGCCTAAACTGTCGCGGACCTCCGCTTTGAGCCGTCGGGCCGTATCGGCAGGTGGCCCGAAGAGCCGTTCCGTCCCGGTCATGTTCAAGAACGCCTCGTCAACTGAGATTTGCTGGAGCTCGGGCGAATAGGCGGAAAAGATATCCATGACGTGGCGCGACATTTCCTGGTAGCGCCTCATGCGCACGGGCCGAAACACCGCGTGGGGACAGAGTTTTACCGCTTGAGAGACGGGCATGGCCGAATGCACGCCGAACGCCCGGGCCTCGTAGGAGCAGGCGGCGACTACGCCTCGGTGCCCGGGGCTGGCGCCGACGATGACGGGTTTTCCAAGCAGCTCGGGCTTATCGAGTTGTTCGACCGATGCATAGAATGCGTCTAAATCGACATGGAAGAAGACGCTCTGCCGAGTCATGGTGCCGACCCCCGGATGACTCGCGTCCGTGTGTGGAGCCTGAATGCATCCTCGGTGCTTTCGAGCTCTTCCGTGGTCTCCTGTGAATGAAGCCGTATTCGAACCGCCGTCTCGGTCTCCCCGGGCACGGTAAAGCTGAGTTGCAGCGGGTTAGGAGGGAAGAGGCCGACGGCAAAGTCTATGTGTTCCTGTTTCCTATCTTGTCGGCCGTCTTGTTGCCTATCTTGTTCGCCGCCCTCGTAGGGAAAATTCGAGTCATAGATGAGGAGCTCGTCTTCGCTCTCGAGCGACAGCTCTATCTCCTCGGGCGGCAGCGAGGAGTCGATGGTAAGCAGTACCTGCCTCCGAGAGAGAAACTCGCGCGTATCCTCGGTGAGCGAGACGACGTGCGGTTGTCCGGGCAACTCGATGGTATGAGTACGTTCGGTTGTCTGCACGCGGTAGTGCTGGGAGCCATGTCGCACTTCGAGGCCTTCGAGGGGGGCGGGGCTGGTGAGCTCGAGGCTATGTGTATGTGCTTCTTGGTCGATGACCTCGACCGCTTCCACCGGCTGAGGCCGTTCCTCGTTGAAAGGCTCGAGATAAACCAGTGCAGCCGCAAAGAGCACGACCGCCGCGGCGGATCCGAACACCGTTATTTTCAACGTACTGCCGCGAGGAAACCTGAAATGATGGTGCAGCATCAGATCGACTCGGATCAGCATCAGCAGAAACGGCAGAAGAACGACGGCGAAGATGAGGTTGCCGGCAACCGGCGAGAGCAGAAGCGCCTCGGCCGCTTGCAGTTCGCCGGCGGCGAATAACTCGACCACTCCGATTATGATCCACAGCGGCGCAGCAAGCAGCAATGCCGCCTTGAGCCATACCCTTCTTGATAGAGAAAAGAGGAAGGCTGCTACCAGTGCCCATAGGAAATAGAAGGTAAAGGAGATATCGAACAGCGAGAGCAGAACAATATCGAGGAAAAGGAGGAATATTGCCGAGGCGGAGTAGAAACTGCCTCTGCGGGGAAACGGGAGGCCCCGAAGCGAGTGAAACACAAAGGCAAAGAGGAATATTGCAATCAGAAGCTTGAGCAGGAAGTATTGCCCCGGAGCGTACTGCCATAACGTGGGGAACTCGCGGAAGTCCAATACCCCCCGGATGATGGCGGTCGCCAGGAAGAAGAAGAAGAACGTCAGAGCCAACAGGACAAGAATTGTCCATATGTTGTGGGTCACGAGCCGCACATACCGCCGTAAGCTCCGTTGGAATACCAGCCCATACACCACCGGAGACGAGAGAACAATCAACAATAGAACCAGATAGGCTTCTTCGCCGAGGAACGTAATGATCTCTCCCGTCCGGCCGTAAACATAGTGGCGGTCCCAGCTTCCACGTTCCAACGGCGCGGTCCGGTCGAAGGAATCAAAGAGAAACGACACGAACGCGCTCGCCCATTCTCGTGAAATGCCGCCGCTGTGAGCCGGGCTTTCTTCGCCCTCTCCGGTCGCATCCGCCGTGGCTGCGAGATCGGCGAGGGGTTCGGTGTCTTGCGCTCCGGTGGCCCACTGGTGGATCCGTACCGCCGGCACCTGCTGGTCGAGATAGGCCGAGAGCACCGAGCCGCCGGCGAGGCGGGAGCGCGATATTTGCAGAGACGTGGGGTACTGGCGGTGCGGTACATCGCTTTCAGAAAGCGCCCGCACGATGTGTTCAGCGAGGCGGCGTGGGGCGGCGTTGCCGTCGGCGCCGAGCTCCGCCGAGAGCAGTCCTCCGGCGGCGGCGACGTCGAGATACAGCGCTGCTCGAACATCTTCTGAAGCAATGGACTGAAGCAAGAGTCGGGTACCGAGCAACCGCCCGTCACCCTCGGCGCCGAGAAAAACGATCGAGAGACTGGGCCCGTCCCGCGTTTCCGCGGCCGCTTCCTCCATCACCGTAAGTGCGGCGGCCAGGCTTACACTGTGGTCATTGTCTGCGTGTTTCCCCACGCCGTGGTTCAGAGGTACGAGGAGGAATACCCGCCCCGACTCGGAGCCCGGAAGGTCCACGCGCGCATTTCGGGAGAATGAGTGGGCGTCCTCCATGTTCGAAAAATCCTGAACATCGACGTCGAGATCATGATCGGAGGAGACCTCTTCGATGTAGCGGAGGGTGCGCTCTTCGCCGGAGGAGCCCTCGAGTCGTGGATGGAGAGAGCGAATCTCGCGATAATGGTCAACTAAGCGCCGGCCGCGAGACTCCGGCGAACCGGAGGGCTGTGAAAAACCCGGGAGAGTTGATAGAATTGCGAGGAAAATGACGACGAAGGACTTTTTCATCCGAGCTTTAGCATAGAGTCGGCTGAATAGCTTCGTCAATAACCGGCCACAGGGAGGAACAGATGTCGCTGCTGCCTGAGATAGAGAGACGTGCAAGCGTACGAAGTTTCACAGATGAGGCCGTTACCCAAGAGCAATTGGGCCGGGTCCTCGAAGCCGGCCGGCTTGCACCTTCGGCTAAGAACCGGCAGGCGTGGCGATTTATCGTAATAGACAAACCCGACCTCCGAGGGCAAGTACAAAATGCTGCGTTCGGACAGGATTACGTGGGCCAGGCACCCGTCATCATAGCTCTGTGCACGACCAACGTCGAGTACAAGATGCCGAACGGACAGTTCTCGTACCCCGTCGATATGGGTATAGCCTGCTCATTTATGATGTTGCAGGCAACGCACGAAGATCTCGGGACGTGCGTGGTGACTACCTTCGATGAACAGGATATCAAAACGATGTTGACCGTGCCCTATACCATGCGGGTGGTCATGCTGTTGTTGGTGGGCCATGCCGCCGGGCCCGTGGAACAGGAGCAGCGCATGCCCACGAGTCGCGTTGTGTCCTACAACCACTGGTAGCTCAGCGCCGACTTTATCTTTGCTCGCCTGAGGGCCAATCGGATCAACTCCGACAGCAGCGCATCGTAGGGAAGCTCTCCCTCCTCACAGAGCTTGGGAAACATGCTGATACTCGTAAAACCGGGTATGGTGTTTATCTCGTTGAGCTGTGGTGCTCCGCTGTGCGATTCGAGGAAAAAGTCGATGCGGGCAAAGCCTTCGCAGTCCACCGCGCGGTAGGCCTTAGCCGCGAGGCTGCGGATGTGCCGGCTGGTTTCCGCGGGTAACTCCGCCGGGACGAACAGCGCCGCCCCGTCGGGATCGATGTATTTCGCTTCGTAACTGTAGAACCCGTGTGTTGGGCGAATCTCTCCCGGGGGAAAGGTGCGCACCGATTCCGTGCCCACGACCGAAACCTCGATTTCGCGTCCCTGTACCTCCGGCTCAACGAGAAGCTTTGTATCGAAGCTCAGAGCGGCCCGCACCGCCTCGGCGAACGTCTGCGGCGTCTCCACTCGCGTTACCCCAACCGACGACCCGGCGCGGCCGGGTTTTACGAACCAGGGCATGGCGATGGTTTCCTCTATGCGCTTCATCGCAGCTGCAATACGCGTGTCGTCGAGTACGTCGGTTTCGTCGACGAGATCTTCGCGCCTGAGTGTCTCAAAGGAAACGGTAGGAAGCCCCGCTTGCTGCCACGCTCGTTTGGCAATCTCTTTGTCCATACCAAGGGCGCTGCCCAGTACGCCCGCACCCACGTAGGGCAGCTCCGCAACCTCGAGCAGGCCCTGTACCGTACCGTCCTCTCCAAACGAGCCGTGCAGCACGGGAAATACCACGTCGAGCGCCAACGGTGAAGAGCCGCTGGAAAGCCCCCTCGAGGGATACACCGAAACACGCATGTGCTCGTTCTCCTCGATGCTGAGCACTCCTTGTTCGCCGGCCTCCGTTTCGATCCGTGTCGTATCCTGGGCAAACCACGCTCCGCCCCGTGTAATACCGATTGGTACCGGCTCGAACTCCTGCCGGTCCAGTCGATGCACGACCGACGCCGCCGAACGGAGTGAGACATCGTGCTCGCCGGAACGACCTCCGAAGAGAATGCCGACCCGTCTCATCTCGTTGCCTCCTCAATGTGTGCGGACTCACCCTGCCGCCTCTTGGAGCCGCCTTCCTCGGCGCCACCTTCTACCGCATAGCCGGCCTCGGAGAGAACCGCTCGCGCGACTTCGGCTTCGTTCCACGGGCGCGGGCCGTCCGCGTAGATCATGCTCGATTCGTGACCCTTTCCGAGCAGTACGACGGTGTCCCCGGGCCGGGCCCGGTCGATGGCCTCGCGGATAGCTTGCCTGCGGTCGGGGATGACGAGATAGTCGACGCCTTTTTGCTTCTCGGGAGCGGCTTCGGCAACGCCGGCGGCGATCTCGTCTAAGATGCGCTGTCCGTCCTCCCCGCGCGGGTCTTCGTCGCAGATAACGATGAGCTCCGCGTGACGTGCGGCTACCGCCCCTTGCAGCGGCCGCTTCTCTACGTCCCGCTCTCCCGCAGAGCCGAACACCGCAACAATCCGTCCCGGGGTTGAGGCACGAATGATCGGAAAGAGTTTTTCATAGGAGTTAGGGGTATGAGCATAATCCACGACGACGGCGAAGGGGAGGTTTCGTCCTACCGGAACGAGCCTTCCGTCAACCGCTTCGAGGCCATCGAGAACGTCGGCGAGCTCGAGTGGGGAGCGGCCGGTTGCCCGTGAGGCGGCAAGAAGGGCGGCAAGGACGTTTTCCACCTGAAATGTGCCGGGCATGGGCAAGCATACCCGGCGCGTGTTGCCACGCTCGTCGGCCAGCGTAAAGCTCGTACCGTCAATGGTGGGAGAGAGATCCCGGGCGGAAAGGTGAAGCCGATCGCTCGGGGCTGCAGCTGTTTCCGCCCCCAGAGTTCTGTCCGCGGCGCCGTCGTTTGCGGCCCCGCCCGCGGCGGGGAACGTGTTCGGCGCCGCGCTCTCGTTTGCGGCCACGCCCGGGCTCGGGTTCTTCCGGGCTTTTTCTTCTATGCCGTAACGGAATACCGGGCGGCCTGTTGCACCCGCCATGTAGGGCGCGTGCTCGTCGGCGGCATTGACGACGCCGAAGGCGTCGGCGCCTGCGCCGTCTAAGGCACGGAAAAGATTTGCCTTATCGCTTCGGTATTGATCGAGGGTGCCGTGGAACTCCAGGTGCTCGTGAGAAAGATTCGTAAAGACCGCCGCCCTAAATTGTACATCGGCGAGGCGCGCGGTGCGCAGGGACAGACCGTGGGAAGTTGCCTCCACCACCGCAAAGCGGCGCCCGGCATCGCGCATATCGGCGAGATACCCGTGCAGTCTCTCCGGCTCCGGGGTGGATTGACGGTTGGGATTCTTGTGCGTGGTTTCGCCGGTTTTGACGCTCACCGTAGAGACGAGTCCCGTAGGGTAGCCGGCGGCGTTGAGAATCTGCTCGGTAAACGAGGCGGTACTGCTCTTGCCGTCGGTACCCGTGACGCCGATCACGAAGAGCTCGTGCGAAGGATCATCGTAGAAGGCGGCCGCCAGCGCCGAAAGCGCCCGCCGGGCGTCCGCGACCACGGCCACGGGGACGGAGCCCGCGCCGGCGTCCGCTCCCGAACTGAAGCCCGCGCCGGAGTCGGAGCCGGCGTCCGCGCCGGTGCCGGCGGCCGCTCGCGAACTGAAGCCCGCGCCCGCACCGGCGCCGGAACCCGGCCCTTCGGGTATGGCGTCGCCGCGCTCCACGACAAGTGCAACGGCGCCGCCGGCGAGCGCATCTTCGATGAAGTCATGACCGTCGGTGTGAAACCCGCGTGTTGCTACGAACAAGCTCCCGGGGGTAACATCGCGCGAGTCGTGGCAAATATTGTGGACTACCGGATCGTGTGAGCCGCGCCTATCGCGGAGCTCGACGCGCCCGAGTAACGTTGACAGCCGCTTCTGAGGCATGCAAGCATAGTAACAATGCCTCCGGCCTTCGGCAAGTGAACATGGACTTTCAGCATCCGTACCTTACGCGGCAGCTCATTGCCTATATCGGGAACAAACGCTCGCTTCTCTCATTTCTCGCACCGGTATTCTCCGAGCTTGCCGGGCGCGCACGCGTGCGGCGCTTCCTCGATCCCTTTGCCGGCTCCGGCGCGGTTGCCCGGTTGGCCAAGTACATGGGCTTTGAAGTCGAGGCAGCCGACCTCGAGCACTACGCGTGGGTCCTGAATGCCGCCGCCCTGGAGGTTGAAGCCGGCGAGCGCGATGAGTGTTTCAGGGAGCTCGGCGGGTTGAGCGAAGCGATAGAGACGTTCCATGCGATCGGCGCGGCGGCCGCGGATGCCGCGGATGCCGCGGATGCCGCGGCCGCCGGCTCGCACGACCGCTCCTACATTGCGCGCCACTATGCGCCGGCGGAGACGGGTGGGGCCGACTACCGCCGCGAGCGCCTCTTTTATACCGCCGAGAATGCGCGCTATATCGATGCCGTACGTAACGCGATAGAGGATTATTATCCGGGCCGGCAGCTGTCCGACCGGGAGCGCAAAGCCAAGCTGCTGCTTCTCTCGGCGCTGCTGTTCGAGGCCTCGACGCACGCCAATACCTCGGGGGTGTTCAAGGCCTATCACAAAGGCTTCGGCGGCCACGGCAAGGACGCGCTCTCTCGCATTATGGCGCCGATGCGCCTCGAAGAGCCTCCGCTCGTAGACGGAACATGGGCCTGTCGGGCCGAAGAGCGCGATGCCGCAGAGTTCCTCGCCGGCCGCGCCGCCGACCTCGTGTATCTCGACCCGCCCTACAATTCCCATCAGTACGGCAGCAATTATTTCATGCTCAATACGATCGCCCGCTGGGACAAACCGGAAGTCTCCGCCGAGCGCGATGAGCATGGTCGCCTCGCCCGGAAAGCCGGCATCCGTGAAGACTGGACCGAAACGCGCTCGGACTTCTGCTCCAAGGCTCGAGCAGAGGGCGCGTTCGAGCGCGTGCTCGACAGCATTGACGCCCGGTTCATCGTGCTGAGCTATTCGACCGACGGGGTCGTTCCGCTCGAGCGACTCGTGGAGCTCCTCTCCGAGCGCGGGCGGGTCGAGCTCTTCGGAACCGACTACGTGCAGTACCGTGGGGGACGCCAAAGCATTTCTCGCTCAACGAAAAACATCGAATTCGCCATTGCCGTCACCACGGGCGAGAGAGCCTCATCGGGCGGTTTGACCACCCCGGCGGATTCGAAGCGTATACGCAGATTCTTTCTCGAGCGAGAGGTCGCTTCACTACTTCGCGACTGCTACGTCCCCGATCGTGTGCGTGAGCACTTCGATTGCGAGGAGAACCGCCTCATGCTTCCCGGCGGCATTGAGCTCGAGATGCCGCGCCTCTTTCGGTTTGAGTCATCGCAGGCGGAGCTTGCCGCAGTTGCCGAGGAGCATCTGCCGGTTATCCGGGACAGACTGCAGACGGCGCGGTGTAGAGACCGACGCGAAGAGGCTCGGGTTCTCATCTCCCTGTTGCGCGATGCCCATGTCACCGCGAGCGAGCGCCGAGCCTATCACGACCAACTCCTGCGGGCGCTGCGCAAGTTTGCCTACCGCAAATATGCGGGGGAGTTCGAAGGGGTTGCCGAGGAGATCGAGGCGGCCTGCCGCACCCATCCCGAGCGTTTCGCCGGGGTGGGAGAGGGGCTTTCCGAGCTTCGCGCGCTCGCTCGCCGCCGTTTTGAGGGGTAGGGCCGTAGTGCCGGAGGCGCCTTCGGGCCGGCGTA
>JAWLED010000009.1:11691-22845 GCA_041686235.1 Spirochaetia bacterium
CGGCGCCATCGAGCCGGCGTACCGGCGCCATCGAGCCCGTCCAAAAGAGGCTCCAAACCAAAAAAGCCCCGACCGGTTACACCGGCCGAGGCTCGTTGTTTCTTTCGTATTGCCTATCGGTGCCGCTTACTGTCCATCCTCGCTGTAGAGGAAGTCGAAGTAATCCATATCGGTGGTAAGGGTCTTTCGGAACCGCGGGAGCGTGTCCTCGTAGGAGGAGATGGCCCGCCAGAACTCGAAGAACTCCGGGTCCTGCTGATAGGCGTCGGAATAGATCTGTGCGGCCTCTGCGTCGGCCCCACCGCGAATCTCCTGGGCTTCGCGCTCGGCGCTGGAGATGATCTGCTGGCGCTCGTTTTCGAGCTCACCGAGGATCTCTTCCTTGCGGCCCTCGCCGTAGGAGCGGTAGGCCTGGGCGATGCGGTTACGCTCGGAGACCATGCGGTCGTAGACGCTCTCGGTAAGATCGTCCGAGTAGCGGATCTGCCGTATGACGGTGTCGTGTAGCTCGACGCCAAAGTCCGGTGTGACCTCCGCCGCTGACGAGAGCATCTCGGCGGAGAGCTCCTGGCGACCGCGCCTAACCTCTCGTTGTTGTGAGGTGACGGTTATGAGCTCTTCGATCTGCTCTACACCCTCTTCGTCGAGCTCTTCCACGTCGGCCTCGACCGGATCGGTGCGGTCGATTTCGTTGATAAGGTTCGAGTCCCGCACCGCCTCGTGCAGACGATTGTTCGTTATGACTCGGCGCAGTGAGCTCTCTATGACGTCGTCGAGCCGTGAGTACCCGGCCTCCATTGTGGTCAGCGAGGCGTAAAACAACTCCGGATCGGTAACTTGCCAACGGGCGGTCACGTCTACCCAGATGAACTGGTTTTCCTCAGTCGGGATACGCCGTGGATCGCCGTCCCACGACTGGATACGCTTTGGATATCTGACTACGTTGTCTATGACCGGTGTCTTGAGCTTCAGCCCGGCCTCACGCTGCGAGTCGACGATTTCGCCGAAACGTACAACGACAGCCTGCTCGCCCTCGTCCAATATGTAGAGCGGACCAAGCATAACAAACACGACCCCGACAACGGCTATGACGACGAGAATTGTTATAAGTTTGTTCATTGTGAGCCACCTCCCTGGTTTTGGCCTGTGGCTTCCGTTGCGCCGTCACGCCGCATATTGAGCAGGGGTAAGAAGTTGTCGAGGTTTCTGTCCACGAGCTCCGAGCCTTCTTCCTCCCCAAAGGCGCTTTCGACCATTTCGTAGTAGAGCCGGGTTCGCGTGGTTCCGGGGTCCGCCTGGTATTCGGTGAGCACCTGATCGAACCGAGATGCATCACCCTCTGCTCTGTTTACACGCTCTGCGGCGTATCCGCGGGCCTCCTGAACAATGCGCTCGCCTCGGCCGTCGGCGCGGGGAATTTCCTGGTTGTACTGTTCCCGTCCTTCATTTATGAGGCGGTTCAAATCCTGTACGGCTTTGTTTACGTCCTCGAACGCGTCCTGAACACGTCCGGCCGGCGGAACGATGTTTTGGAGCCGAACCTGAGTTATGTTGATCCCGAGCCCGTAACTGTCGAGGGTTTCGTTCATCTCTTCGCGGCCGTCGGCCTCGATTGTGGCTCGCTCGGCACCGATGACATCGATAATGGCCCGGTCTCCGACGAGCCGGTTAATCACCGACTGGGAGATGTCCCGAATGGTTTTCTCCTGGTTCTCCACGTTGAAGAGCCAGTTGACCGGCTCGGTAATGCGGTACTGGATGATCCACTCTACGTCAACGATGTTGAGGTCTCCCGTCAACATGATGGATTCCTCGGGATAATCCACGTCGGACTGTCGGGTGTTTACCCCGGCCTCTTCGACGCGAAAGCCGAATGCCATGTTTTGAATGACCTGAGTTGGTACGTTCCGATTCTGTTCGATAGTGAATGGAAGCTTGAAATTGAGCCCCGGCGGAACCGTTCTGTGGTACTCTCCGAAGCGCAGAACCACTCCTTCCTCGGTCTGGTCGACGATGAAGAAGCTACTCATTACCACCCCTATGATAAGGGCGACGATAACGATGATTATGATCATGCGCGGGTTGAGTTTGAACGGAAGACGGGGGGTTACGTCTTTTTCCGACATGCGTCCTCCTTACGGATGAACAAAGGGTACGCTTTTGCGGGGCTGCGGTCAAGCAAGATTTCACCCATCGTCTCTAAACCGAATAGTCTATTTTCTCTCCCCCCGCGATCTACCATCATTGACGTATTATGAGTGAGGCGAAAACAAAAGTCCGGTTGGAGTCCATTTATAAGATTTATGGGGACCACCCCCAGGCCGCCCTCGATATGATCGAGCAGGGCTACGATAACGCAACAATTCACTCCGAGACCGGACAGACGGTAGGCGTAATAGACGCCGGATTCGACGTCAAAGAAGGTGAAGTGCTGGTTGTGATGGGCTTGTCCGGCAGCGGCAAGTCCACGCTGATCCGGTGCATCAATCGGCTCGTGGAACCGACCGCGGGGCACGTCTGGGTGGACGACGACGAGGTCACCGCGATGGACTCCGAAGAGCTGCGAAACATCCGGCGGGACCGGATGAGCATGGTGTTCCAGCATTTTGCTCTGTTCCCTCATATGACCATTATCGAGAACGTCGCGTACGGACTTCGTATCCAAGGCGTGGAAGAGCAGAAACGATACAGTACCGCAGCCGATGCTCTGCAAACGGTGGGGCTCGAGGGCTGGGAGGATAGCCTGCCCGAGCAGATGAGCGGCGGCATGAAGCAGCGTGTCGGGCTCGCGCGGGCGCTGGCTACCGATCCGGACGTGTTGCTCATGGACGAGCCCTTCAGCGCACTCGATCCGCTTATCCGCACCGAGGTGCAGGATGAGCTCTTGGCGATGGAGGAGAAGCTCCGGAAGACCATCATCTTCATTACTCACGATCTCGATGAGGCTTTGAAGATGGGGGATCGCATCGTGCTCATGAAAGACGGGCGGGTCGTGCAAGTCGGTAACTCCGAGGAGATCCTTACCAAGCCGGCAAACGAGTACGTGCGGAATTTCGTGGAGGATGTTGACGTTACCAAAGTATTGACCGCCGGCGACATCATGAGTCCGCCGCGTACGGTGGCCTATCTCAAAGACGGACCTCACACGGCGTTACGCAAATTGCAGCGGACCGGCATCTCGGGGATTTTTGTCGTGACTCGGGACGGACAGTTTCGCGGCCATATCGATTCCGAGGTGCTCGAGCGCGCGGCCACAGAACGTCCGGAGAACGCAAGCATCGAGGATCTCATCGACCCCTACGAGGAGGAGAGAACGGGGATCGACACTCCGATCCGCGAAGTGTTCGAAGTCATGCATGAGAAACGCACGCCCATGCCTGTGTTGGATAAGGAAGGTAAGCTCAAAGGAGTTCTCGTACGCGGTTCCGTCATCGGGGGAGTTGCGACCCGGGGCAGCATGGAAGGAGGAGCTGATTCATGATTGACGTAATCGAGCTACCTATTGCCGAAGGAATCGATGCAGGACTCAACTGGCTGACCAACAACCTCGCGGCGGTAACCGAGACGATTTCGGTGGTTCTCGAACAGGGGATAGAGGGGATAACGGCGGCTCTGTTATTTATCCCGCCGACGATCTTCATGGTTATCGTTACCGTTCTCGTTGCCGTGTTTTCCGATAGAAAGTTGGCGGTGTTTACTCTTATCGGGTTTTTCTTGGTATGGGGTATGGAGCTGTGGGAGCCCATGATGGCAACCATCTCCCTTATCTTGCTTGCGACCATCATTGCGGTTGCCGGAGGCATCCCGCTCGGAATCGTCGGCGGGCTCTCCGACCGGTTCCAGGCCTTCATTACCCCGATTTTGGACTTCATGCAGACGATGCCGGCCTTTGTGTACCTCATACCGGCTATTCCGTTTTTCGGCCTCGGGCCCGTGGCGGCGCTTTTCGCGACCGTGATCTTTTCAGTGCCGCCGTCAATTCGTCTGACCGCGTTGGGAATACGACAGATAGACCCCGAGCTCATCGAAGCCTCCAACGCATTCGGCTCGACGACCAGTCAGAAGCTGTTCCAGGTACAGCTGCCTCTGGCCACGCCCACGATAATGGCCGGTGTTAACCAGACCATTATGCTCGCACTCTCGATGGTCGTTATCGCCGCCATGATCGGTGCAGGCGGTCTCGGCGGAGAGGTCTGGCGAGCCATTCAGCGCCTCGAGCCCGGCGCCGGATTCGAGGGAGGCATTGCCGTGGTCATCGTCGCCATTCTCTTCGACCGCATCAGTAAGCGGATCGTGAAATAGGCCGTCGCCGCGTCCCACACGCGGAGCAAACGGTTGACGGGCGGTGGGCCGAGGCCGGCCCTGTGCCGGGGCTCGCGAATCCGAGCATAAACGTGATGTAAAGATTCGCCCCGTGTGTATTAAGAACGCATAAAACGCGCTTCCACTTCATTGACGACCTTCCGAGATGACCATAGCGTTCGAGCCGTATGCACCTCACTTTCGTGTTGCGTTCTCTCGGAGTAATTCTTCTCGGACTCGGCGGAGCTTTGCTCATCCCCGCCGGCGCCGCCTTGTATTACGAGGAGGCGTTGTTGCCCTATGTCATTCCGGCTTCCGGTTCACTCGTGCTCGGTGCTGTACTGTTGTTTACGTTTCAAAAACGTGAAACCGGCTTTGGAGTGCGCGATGGAGCGGCGATTGTCGTAGGCACGTGGGTTCTTGCGTGTGTTGTGGGTGTGTTCCCCTTTCTTCTGATGTCCGAGCCGCTTTCGGTTGTGGATGCCCTGTTCGAGTCGACAAGTGGATTCACCACGACCGGGTCAACGGTATTCTCAGACGTAGAATCGCTTCCCCGCGGCGTTCTCTTGTGGCGTAGCTTGTCTCATTGGCTCGGCGGTATGGGAATTATCGTGCTCGCCGTTGCGATACTACCGTTGTTCGGCATCGGTGGCCGGCACCTCATGCGGGCGGAAGCTCCGGGACCGGATGTAGAACGGCTCTCGCCGCGCATTGCACAGACCGCGCGCATTTTCTGGGGTATCTACGTCGGGATCACCGCGATAGAGGTCGTGCTCCTGGTTTCTCAAGGCGTCGGTATTTTTGATGCGGTCAACCATAGTTTCGCTACCGTTGCCACCGGCGGGTTCTCGACGAAGAATGCAAGCATCGGCGCCTTCTCCAACTCTGGTGTGGAATGGACCGTTGCCGCGTTTATGGTGCTTTCCGGTGTGAACTTCTCGCTATACTACCGTCTGCTGATTCGCGACTTTGCTCGTGTCGGACGAGACAGTGAGCTCAAGGTCTACCTTGCCGTGTTCGCAATTAGCGTGGCCCTTGTAATTGCTGCTCTGCTATCCGCCTCGGTCTACGATACCATCGAAGCCACGGCCCGATATGCAATGTTCCAGGTGGCGACCCTCATGACTTCCACGGGATTTGCAACCGCAGACTACGTGCTATGGCCGGGCCTGGCTCGGGGGCTGCTGCTTCTCATGCTGTTCGTCGGGGGAAGCGTGGGTTCCACGAGCGGCGGCATCAAGATGTTTCACGTTACCATACTTTCCAAGGCCGCATTCCGGGAAGTACACCTGTTGCGGCATCCGCGCAGCGTCAAAGTGCCACGGTTGAATCATGCCGCGCTGCCCGATACCACCATCGGCGCCGTGCAAGGGTTCGTTTTCCTGTACCTTGCACTCGTGTTGATTTCCACTATCGTGGTGGCCGGCAGCAATACCGACCTCGAGACCGCGCTTACCGCGACGCTTGCCGCAATCGGAAACATCGGTCCGGGTTTCGCAGGGGTAGGACCAACCGAGAACTTTGCCTTCTTCCCTGACTACGTTAAGGTCTGGCTCTCAATGGTCATGGTTGCGGGGCGCCTCGAGATCTATACCGTGTTGATTCTGCTTACGCCTAGTCTGTTTAAGAAATGGTGATGGTTCCCTTAAGCGGCGCCGGCCTTTGTGACGGTTCGATTGCGCGCGTTCGGTCTATGTGAGGACTCCGCTTTGCTGAGCTTACTCGTCGCTGAGCCGATAGCCGACCCCCATTTCGGTGAGTACGTAGCGCGGGTTTGTGGGGTCCTTTTCGAGTTTCCGGCGGAGGTTTGCCATAAATACGCGTAGATACTGCGTCTCCGATACACTGCCCGGCCCCCATACCGCCTTCAATAGAAAGGAGTGTGTCAGGACTCTCCCCGCGTAGCCGGCCAGAATAGATAGCAACTTGTACTCGGTAGGCGTCAGATGTATCCGTTCACCGGAGATCGTTACCGTTCTGCGCTCGAAGTCGATCTCGAGCGCTCCTGCGGTAAACGTCCCGCTCGGGCTGTCCTCCGAGCCCGGCGCTCGCGACGTATGGCGGAGGGCGACCCGTATCCGCGCGAGCAACTCCTCGAGGCCAAAGGGCTTCGTGAGGTAGTCGTCGGCTCCCGCATCGAGCGCCGCCACCTTGTCGAGCTCCTGATCTCGAGCGGAAAGGATCAAAATCGGGATCGACGCCCACGCTCGTATAGCCTCGATGACTTCGATGCCGTCCATATCGGGAAGCCCGAGATCGAGGATGACGAGCTCAGGAACGTGCGATGCGGTGAGAGATATTCCCTCCCGGCCATTGGATGCCTCGATCAACTTGTACTTCTGAGCCTCGAGTGTTGCCCGAAGAAAATTGCGGATGGACTTCTCATCCTCGATGAGCACGATGCGTGCCTCAGACATCGGTGCGCCCCATCGGAATTGTGACTCTCATGCGGGCGCCGCCGCTTGGCGCGTTATCCGCCCGTATCGAGCCGCCGTGTGCATCCACGATTGTTTTGCAGATAGCCAACCCGAGCCCTACACCCCTGCGGCTATCCGCCTCACCAAGCCCGGCGGTAAACCGGTCGAAGAGGTGCGGAATGAGACGTGTGTCAAAGCCCGGCCCGTCATCCGTTACCATAAAGACGAGCCCGTCGTCTTGGCAATCCACTTCTAAGTTGATCGTGGTTCCTTCGGGTGTATGCTTTATTGCATTATCGACGAGGTTCACCAATACTTGCTCCATGAGATTACCGTCCATGGGTGCGGTAACTACTTTATTCGGTAGGCTGGTTTTCAAAGTCCGATTCTCCAAGCGCATTTTGCAGTGCTCGACGGTGGAAGCCACGAGATCGTCGACGACCTCCTCTTTGCGGCTCGGCTGTATTTCACGGCCTTCGAGCCTCGTTAAACTAAGGAGATTTTCGACCACGCGTGAAAGCCACGTCGACTCCTGATAGATACTGTGCGCCAATTCCCGGCGTGTTTCGTAGCCTGGCTCGTGGTCGGTGCCCATGAGTGCGTTCGCCGAGCCGGAAATGCCGGACAACGGAGTGCGCAAATCATGAGAAATCGAGCGCAGCAAATTGCTCTTCAGCCTCTCGCCTTCGGCATCCAGCCGAGTCCGTTCGTGCTCTTCGGCAAGTTGTTCCCGATCCATAGCAAGCGAGATCTGGGCGGCGAATGTCTCGAATAATCCCGTCAGCTCTTGTGCAAGGTATCTGTCTGCTCCCTTGAACAGTACGCCGAGCACGCCGTGTACGGCGGCGCTACCAACGAGCGGCACGTAGAGAACGTTTGTATTGACCGTATTGGGAGGTTTCGAAACGGTTGTGCGGCGATTGCGGGCCACCCACTCGGCGAGTTGAATCTCAGAAGGCTTGGAAAACACGCGCGCCTCCTCGCCGGCCGAATCGGTGAGCATCGGAGCGGCGAGTACATCGTCCGCATCGAGCTGATAGCAACACACCTCGGTCGAAAGGAGGTGGCGCAGTTGTTGAAGAGCGTTTTTAAGCACTTCGGTGCGTCCGCTGTGTCGAAGCAGCGATCTGCTCATTTGATACAGCGCTTCGGTTCGCCGTTCGCGCTGTGCGACCGCCTCGGCTTGTTGTTGAATTCTCCCGGTAAGGCCGCTGGTCGTGAAAGTGACGACGAGCATGACGGCAAACGTAATGAGATACGTCGAATCGTTTACGACCAGCGTGAATTTTGGTGCAGTGAAGAGGAAATTGAAGGCTAAAACGCCGATGACCGACGAAATAATACCTAAGGTACGACCGGCCAGTACGGTTACGGCGAGGACCCCTAACACAAACACCATCACAACATTTGACTCGCTCAGCCCGAGCTGATCGAGTAGATAGGCCAGCCCGGTGGCGGTGGAGAGAACCAGGGCAGCTCTCAGCGCGAGGACATAGGGAGATCGTCGCAAGAAGGCAACCGTTAGCGAGTTGTAGGTTCTGTCATGACGATCCCGACGAAATATTCTGAAGCGCATATTCATTCGGTGTGCACGTGATGGGAATGGCTACCGGCCGGCAGTATGGCATGTTTTGCGGAAAAGTGCAGCAGGTATTGGACTCCGGTCGCCCGTGTAATCCCTCTCGTTTCCGACCGGCACGCCGCGTCCCACACGCGGAGCAAAAGGTTGACAGGCGGGGGGTGCAAACCTATAGTCGGAGGCTATGAAGAAACGACTGGTCACCTCGGCCCTTCCTTATGTGAACAATATTCCGCACTTGGGAAATCTCATCCAAGTGCTTTCTGCGGATGTATTTGCCCGGTTTTCTCGGCTTGCCGGCTACGAGACGCTCTACGTCTGCGGCACCGACGAGTACGGTACCGCCACCGAGACGCGCGCACGCGAGGAGGGTATCACCCCGGCGGAGTTGTGTACCCGATATTACACGGTGCATGACGACATTTACCGGTGGTTCAACATCTCCTTTGACAAGTTCGGCCGGACGTCTACGGCCAAACACACCGAGATAACCCAGCACATCTTCTGGAAACTCTACGAGAACGACTACATCCGCGAGCACACGATCGAGCAGCTGTATTCCGAAGAATCACAGATGTTTCTCGCCGACCGCTACGTGCGCGGAACCTGTCCCCACTGTGGATATGAAGACGCCCGTGGCGATCAGTGCGAAAGTTGCGGAAAGCTCCTCGATCCCGCCGAGCTCGTGAATCCTCGGAGTGCCGTCGACAACTCGACCCCGGTCATGAAAGAGAGCAAGCATCTCTACATCGACCTTCCGGCCATACGCCCCAAGCTCGAAGAATGGATCAAGTCCGCTTCGGTGAAGGGGCAGTGGTCGCGGAACTCGGTACAGATGACTCAGGCGTGGATTCGCGACGGGCTCAAGGAACGCGGTATAACGCGGGACCTCAAATGGGGTATTCCGGTCCCGCTCGAGGGGTATCAGGACAAAGTCTTCTACGTGTGGTTCGACGCGCCCATCGGCTATATCTCCATCACGATGAACCTCACCGACGACTGGCGCTCGTGGTGGCAGAATCCGGACAACGTGGAGCTCGTGCAGTTCGTCGGAAAGGACAACATTCCCTTCCATACCGTCATTTTCCCCTCGTCTCTCATCGGAACGGGGGAACCGTGGACGATGCTTCACACCATGTCCTCGTCGGAGTACCTCAACTACGAGGGCGGGCAATTCTCAAAGAGCCGGGGCATCGGTGTGTTTGGAAACGATGCGCAGAATACCGGTATTCCCGCCGACGTATGGCGTTTCTACATTTTCTACAACCGCCCGGAAACCTCGGACTTTACCTTCACCTGGGACGATTTTCAGGAGAAAACCAACGGCGAGCTCATCGGAAATCTGGCAAATCTCGTAAATCGCACGCTGACGTTTCTCTACAAGAACTTCGACGGCGAGGTCGTGCCTATCGACGAGTCGGCGATGGATGCTTCGTGGCAGAGCTTCCGGCAGGAGGTGCGTGGGCTCGAAAAGGAGATAACGGACCATCTCGAGTTTGCTCAGCTGAGAGAGGCATTTCGAAAGGTGTTTCACATCTCCTCCCTCGGGAATCGCGCCTTCCAGGCAGCGGAACCGTGGAAAACGAAGGACTCCGAACCCGAAAACACAAAGCTCCTGCTTTCTCATCTCGTGTACTTGTTGCGAGACCTCTCGGTGATGATCTCGCCCTACATTCCGGACACCGGCGCCCGCATTGCCGCGTTCATCGGCGCCGACAACGCAACGTGGAAGGATTTGGGCACCTTCGGCGGGCTTTCCCGCGTTTCGAAACCGCAGATACTCTTTAGTCAGTTGAGCGACGAGTTGGTAGCCGATATGCGAGAGC
The DNA here is from genome assembly GCA_041686235.1 of Spirochaetia bacterium. GTDB lineage: Bacteria > Spirochaetota > Spirochaetia > DSM-27196 > PWMO01 > JAAAOH01. The sequence continues at coordinate 21,816 of JAWLED010000009.1, forward strand.
GCTTCTCCGGCAGCCAGGCGGATCGCCTCGAGCGAGAAGGCGGGGCGGCCGCTGCCGAGGCGGAGGGGGCCGCCCCCGATTCGCCCGCTGCTACCGGCGCCGCCGAGGCGGGAGCCGTCGACCCCGCTCAGGACTTTGCCGAGAAGGTAGACCTGCGCGCGGCAAAGATCCTTTCGGTGGAACGCCATCCCAAGGCCGACAAGCTCTACGTGGAAACGATAGACGACGGCGAGACGGCCGAGCGAATCATCGTTTCGGGCTTAGTGCCGTACTACGAGGCGGAAGAGCTTTCGGGTCGCACGGTCATCATCGTATCCAATCTGAAACCGGCGAAGCTTCGCGGGGTGAAGAGCCAGGGGATGCTTCTTGCCGCCGAGCCCGACGAAGGAGAAGCCGGGGCGCAGGGGGAGGAGGAGGTCATCGACGTGCTCTTCGTTGATCATGCCGCCCCCGGAGAACGTGTGTTGCCCGAGGGGGTTTCAGTTCCTTCGCCTCCTACCGATGAAATCGACATCGACAGCTTCTTCGAGATGCCCATAACGGTTTCTCATGGGACGGTGCAAGTCGGCGGTCGTGACCTCGAGGTTGCCGGCCGGAAGGTCAAAAGCTCCGCGGTTTCTTCGGGCAAAGTAGGTTGAGCCCGGAGGAAAGAGACCACCGCAAAGCTGCCTCAGGCATTCCGGGCGAGAAGGGCGAGGTGGACGTGCGAGAGGTCGATGAGGCCTCCTATCCGCAGGCGCAGGGGTTTCTCCAATCGCGTTTTTGGGCGCGATTCAAGGAGCGCTTCGGCTGGCAGGCTCACTTCTTTCGCGCCGCGGCGGCGCCGCTGCTCGTGCTCACCCGCTCGCCGGCCCCCGGGGTATCCCTCGGGTACGTACCTCACGGCCCCGAAGACGCTGCACTGGGAGCTGCGAACGGAGCTGTGGCGAGCCTCGCCGCCTCGATCGGTGGGGTGATGAAGGAGGCCGGCGGCGGCGGAAATTGGTTCTTGCGCTTTGATTTGCCGCAGGATCGCGGCGCCGCGCGCGGC
>JAWLED010000009.1:22945-40814 GCA_041686235.1 Spirochaetia bacterium
CTCGCCGCCTCGATCGGTGGGGTGATGAAGGAGGCCGGCGGCGGCGGAAATTGGTTCTTGCGCTTTGATTTGCCGCAGGATCGCGGCGCCGCGCGCGGCGCCGAGGACGGCCTCGGGCGCGGCGGCCCCGGGGTGGACCTCGACGGCCTCGTCGCGGCGCCGGTGGACGTGCAGCCGCCGAGCACGGTGCTCGTCGACATATCGCGCAGCGAGGACGAGATCCTGGCCGCCATGAAGTCCAAGACCCGCTACAACGTACGGTTGGCGGCAAAACGCGGGGTGAGCGTCCGCCGCGCCGAAAATGCGGAGCTCGACCTGTGGTACGAGCTGTATCAGGAGACCGCAGAGCGCGATCGCATCGCCATTCACTCATTGGATTACTATCGGGCACTCTTCGAGGTTGCCGCGGCGGACGAGCACGCCGAGCTATCGCTTCTTTTTGCCGAGCATGAGGGGGACCTCCTCGGGGGAATCATCGTCCTTCGCTACGGGGAGACCGCCACCTATCTCTACGGGGCCTCCTCGAATGCCAAACGGAATTTGATGGCGGCTTACGCGCTGCAGTGGGAAGCCATGCGCGGCGCCAAGGCCGGCGGGGCGTCTCGCTACGACCTCTTCGGTGTACCGCCCGCTGACGATCCGAGCCATCCCATGCACGGGCTGTACCGATTCAAGACCGGTTTCGGCGGAGACACCGTGCATCGGCTCGGAGCCTGGGATTACCCGGTATCGCGCCTCGGCTACCCCGTGTATCGCCGGGCGGAGATCCTGCGCAATCTGTACTACAAACGCTTTAAGAAGCGATCGGCGCGGTAGGCGCCGGCCGGCGGCACGAGAAGAGTGAGCCCGGCGCAAGCTGCGCCGCGCGTCCCGGCCGGGCCGGGCTCACTCGAGGTTGGCGACGAGATCGCGAAACTGCCTGCCTCGGTCGAACTCGTTTTGAAACATCCCGAACGAGGCGCAGCCCGGCGACAGTATCACAACGTCACCCCGCCGAGCGTTCGAGACCGCCGCGTGCAGTGCCGAAGCAAGCGAATCGAATGGACCGGCGAGCTTGTGCTCGTGCGTAACGGAAGAGATCGCCGCTGCAGCACTTCCCTGGAGAAGATAGACCCGCGCCACCCGCTCGCTGATACGCCCAAAGAGCCCCAAATCGATGTTTTTGACCGAGCCGCCTGCAATGAGGTGCACCGGCGCCTCGAAGGCGGATACCGCCTCGAGTGCGGCCTCAGGGATGGTGGCGGCGGAATCGTTATAGAAATGGATGCCGTTTCGCTCCCGCACGTGCTCGAGGCGGTGTCCGATTCCCGGGAAGCTCGAGACCGCCTCCCGCGCCGCCGAGGCGTCGACGCCGAGCAACCGCGCGGCGAGGGCGGCGGCAAGGAGGTTTCGCCGCATATGTATGCCTGCTACGAGAAGGTGCTCGGGCACGACGTCTTCGTCATGCCCTTCGGTGCACGCGAACCCGATATGCCCGTCGAGATATGCGTACGCCTCCCACGCATTTCCCGCCCCCGCGATGGGATGGTCGCAAAGCACGGCGCGCCGAGCGGGCGTTTCGGCGAGAAATGATGTGCCGTACTCGTCGTCCCGCGCGATGGTCCAGTCCCCGGGGCCCTGGCCGGCGTAAATGAGCCGTTTGTCCGCCACGTATTCGGCCATGCTTCGGTAGTAGTCGAGATGATCGGGAAAGATACTCGTGATCATGGCAATGTCGGGGCGCAGCGCGGCGATTCCGCCGGGGGTCATCTCGAGGTCACCGAGCTGGAAGGAAGACAGCTCGAGGACTACGGTGCTGTGAGGGCCCGCCTCCTCGGCAAACTCCAACGGCGAATTGGTGATGTTCCCGCCGAGGTAGCTGTTTCCGATCGTCGTCGAGAGGATGTGATGGACCGCCGCACTCGTAGAGGATTTGCCTTTGCTGCCGGTAACGGCAACGAGCCGTGTGGAGCTCTGTGTAAGAAAAACCGATATGTCGGTTTCGATACGGCGGGCGAGGGCAAGGTACGGCGAGGTACGCGGAACCGCCGGGTTCTTTATCACGATGTCGGCGTCCTTGAAATCCGCCTCCTCGTGTGTTCCGAGAACGAAGCGAACGGGAACATCTTCCAGCACCTCCACGGAAGACGCCAATTCCCGCTCGTCGCGCAGGTCGGTTACCGTTACAACCGCTCCGTGTCGGGCAAAATAGCGTGCCGCCGAGACACCGCCTCCGTGAAGGCCGAGCCCCATCACGGTTACACGCGATCCCGCGTACGATTCACCCTGTTTCAACGATGAACTCCTTCATATCGGCGTTGTTTAGGTAGGCGGTTACCTTCACGTTCGCCAATGGCTCGAACCGGCTATGGTCGATTTGGTCTTTTACCCGGCGAAACACAGAGAGCTCCTCGTTGAAAGCCTGTTCCTTGAGGGCATCCTGTATTTCGGATATGTGGGGCTCCAGCACCTCCCGGGCGGCACTGAGTAGTGGAAGTCCGTCGGCCCGCTCCTGAGGGCCGAGATCGATAGGCGAGAAACAGATCGATCGATACTTACAGGTGAAGGGATAGTAGGGATAGGTGCGTTTCCCTTCGGGAAGGAAGAGCTTTGAGAAGAATTTTGTGAGATCTCGGTCCAGCCATATCCCCTGAATGAAGTACCCACGGCCCGTCTCGCCGATCCAGGTCTGGGAGACGACCTGTTCGACTGAGAACCCTCCTGGACGCGAGCCGCCGCCGGGGTGGGCGGGAGCCGGCGGCTGCGCAAGCGGAACGATATCGGCTTCGAGGTAGAGGCGATTTGTTTTGTAGCGCGGACTCACGTCGTTGGAACCCTGCTCGACAACTTCATGGATAAGAGGTCTGTACGAAAGATCGAGGTAGAGCAAGAAAAGGAACGACATGCCGTGGTGTTCGTAGACGGCGTAGAATGCGGGGCGCTGAATTTCAGCGGGATCGAACATATATGTTAAGCCGCTAAAGACGGGAATTCTCCTCGAGACCACCACCCGCAGAAAATCTTCGAGAGCCTCTATGTATGTTGCCTCGGGCTCGTCGCGGCGAACGTCATGGTGAATGGGAATGGAGGGAACGGTGAGTGCATCGGGAATCCGGATAAAAAAATCTTCGTTCTGATCGAAATGCCGAGTGTAGTCGACCGGGTCGGATATGGAGGTTGCTATGATCTCATTGATTCGATCATCGGTGTAGGCAACGGTGATTTCTCCTGTAATTTGCTCCATCGTCGATGTACTATATCGTTTGCATACGCGGTATGCAATGTTGAGGTCGCGGCGGAATTCGGCTACACTCATAGATATCATGCACCGGTCTGTTCCTTTCATCCTTTTTCTCGTATTGGTTCCCGTCTGTTTTGTCTTCCCGCAGGAGGCGGGCGAATCGCCCGAGGAAGGGCGGACCCCGATCGCTATGGTGCTCACCGCCGAGGGGCGGGCATTCTCAGTGTTCGCCGGCGGGGAGCTTTCGGTCTTCGATCCGCACGTCGAGTCTATGAGCGGTCTGCCGCTGCGAAGCGACACATTGGTGCAGCTCGAGGAAGCGACGTCTCTCGAACTGCAGCTGCTGCCGGGAACTACGAGGCTGAAGCTCGCCGCCCACTCGAGCATGCGGGTGGTAGCGCTGCGCCCGGGCGGTGCCGGAGAGTTGAGCTTGAGCTACGGCCGGTTCCGCATTGTCGTGCCCGCTTCTACCGCGAACTACGTCGGCGGGGGCGAAGAGGGCGACGGCGGCGGCGAGGCTGAAACGAACAACGGCGGCGGCGCCGGCGGTGACGATTGGCTGATCCTGAATACGCCCGATGCCCGTGTGAGCATCGCGACCGGCAGCGACGTGGCGGTAGATGTGCTTGTGAACTCTGAAACCGGCGATCCATACACCGCCGTTAGCACCATCGCCGGAAGCGCCCGGATTACCGTGCGTTCGGCCGATACGGGAGGCGACGCCGAGACCGGCACCGGCGCCGCAGACGACGAGGACGAGGCCTCCGGGGAGTCGCGCGAAGTTCCCCCCGCCACGCACGTACACACCAATACGCCGGATGCTGAGGGCCGCCTCGTCTCCGTCTCGGGTTTCCCCGCCGATCTCGAGAGCTTCTGGACGCCGAGGGCATTCGAATCCGCCGCTCACGATAAGAATGTGCTCGAGGAGCGCTACGAGGAAGCGTTTGCCTATGTGAGCGGGTTCTACGAAGATGAATCCGCGGCGTTGGCGCAGGCGGACCGCCGGCGCGAAGACGATGAGCCCGAGGCTCGCACCGAAGAAACGGAAGGCGGCGAAGAGGCACGCGAGGGGGAGGCGGAGCGCCGGGAGGAACCGCAAGACGAGCCGGCGGACCCCTCGGAGGCCGTTTCCGCGGAAGAAGATGGTGGAGACGACAAGCGCATTGAATTGCGAAACGGCGGCGTCGGGCTCATGGGACTTGGTACCGTGTTTGCAGCTGCGGGATTCGGCGTTGACTCTGCCGCCGACGCTTTCGTAACCACCGATGCGCAGCCGCGGGGTGTGCCCCCGGCCGAGGCATTGCTCTACGCGGGCGGAGCGTTTTTCGTGAGCGGACTTATTACGTTCATTATCTCACAGTTCTAACCGGGCTCCGCCGCTTTAAACAGTTCCGGTGGGACTCCGCCCCTCCAAACAGATTCACGGTCCGGTCACGCGTCGCTGCGGTTTCACCGGGGCGTACCGTCGATGTTTCTCCGTTCTATCGTTTCGTCTTGGAGTCGCTCCATCTCGTATATGACCCACTCGCCACGGCTGCGGCGCAGCGACACGCGATCCTGGCGTTCAAAGCCGATGAGCATTCCCTCACCACCATCGCCGCCGCCGCCGCCGCCGCCGGATTCTTCCTCCATACCGGTCGGATACCACTTGTTGTACGTTACCCGGAACGCCTCCTCACCCTCGCGTGGGGGCCGGAGCCTCTCGATCTGAAGGTCGGTCACGCCGTACACGCTTTGCCCGTCGGGGATCTCGGGACGGCCGTCTTCCACCCAGTCGCGGGCATCAATAAGGCTGGAGGTTCGTTCCATCGCGGTGCGCATACGTGAAACAACGAACATCGTCGTCACCTCCCGGATTGCCTCTCGTCCTGCTCCCTCGACCACGGCGTCCGCCATCCGCTCGTGGTCGAGCTCGTTCATCCCATAGTAGAAGGCGCGAATGACGCCGGGGGGATCGAGGCCCGCGGTAGAACGAGGCTCCAATTGACGATAGATGATGGTGGCCGGGATGGTACCAACGAGCACGGCGATCAGGGTGATGCCGACATAACGCCGCCAGTTCTTGCGAATGTATTCCCGTCGCCGATAACTTCGTTCCATTCCCTGCTGTTCGGCCTTCGCATACTCGAGTATTTCCTGGCGCTCTTCTTCGGAAATATCGCGGTGCGTGCCGTGTTGAATCCAGGTCTGGAATATCTCGCCCCACTGTTCGAGATCAGGCAGTGCGCCGTGGGGATCCGAGAGCGCTTTTTTGAGCGTATCGGCGACTTCCGGTGAGATTTCGGGTACGAGGTGGCGAGGATTCGCCACGAGGCCGGACCGTACGCGTTCGGTGAGCTCCTCCTCATCGTCTTCCTCGAAGGGGCGAGTCCCCGTGAGTGACTGGTAGGCAAGAACGGCGAGCGCGTAGGAGAGGTTTCGGCCGTCTTTCAGATCCGGATGGCGGTAGGCCTGGTGGAACTCGTGCCGGTCCTCGGGTGACTGGAACTCGGTCAGCGATCGCAGGAGCTCGGGAGGGAGAAACAGCACACCCCCGTCGTCGAGAAACACGATACCGCGCGTGTGGATGATGGGCGTCGGTTGGTCGTGCTCGGCGAGGGTCGTGAGCGCCCGTGTCAGGCGGCTGAGGTACGGCAGAAAACCGTCGGCGGAGTATTGGAGAACCTCCGAGAGGGTGTGGCCTTCCACATAGTCGCCGTAGAGATAGAGGCGATTGTTATGCTGGGTAAAGCCTTGAATCTGCCAGGTGAACAAGTTGCCGTCTCGAGCGATCGTGCCGTCCGACCGCTCCATCCCCGCCAGCTTCGTTACCGCAAACCGATTTGCCGGAATATATGTGGCAATTCCAAGATGCGTTTGCTCGCCGCGAACAATGCGAACGAGGCCTTCGGCAAGTTGTGACAGTTCCATGCGTTAGACGTTCCCCTTGAGCTCAGTCTCGGTACATACGGTGGCGGTGAAAACCTGGATTTCCGTCTCGGGATGTTGCCAACAATCCCCCGAAAGGCCGGCCTTGTAACAGCAATGCGTCAAGAATGTTTCGCGGTCCCAGTTCTGCTCCGTGGCCACCTGCGGCAGCAGAAGTCCCGATCGGCCGGAACCGCTGAGCATAACGCCGTGTTTGCCCGGCTCTACCTCTTGCGGCGAGCTCACCGTCCGCAGCGGGGACAGCACCGAAATCTCTACGGTAATGTCGTCGAGCTCGGAGAGAGTGACCGGGGCAAACCGGGGATCTCGAAATGCGGCGGCAATCGCGCTGTCTCTCACCGTGGCTTCGAGCGGTTGAGATGCAACCACATGACCGATACAGCCGCGGAGTGCGTGCTCGCCGGTGTGAGGGTCGAGTTCGCGCAGCGTCACAAAAGCTCCGGCGGGCCGCCGCACGGTTTCGCTTGGCGCACTCGGAGAGTCGCTGCGCTCGTCACCGAGCTTTGCGCGAATTGCATCACGCGCAATCCGGATGAGAAAGCGTTTGTCTTCGGTCGTAAGAAAAAAATCGTCACTCACTGTAGTTCAAATTTGAAGCTTTTTGCCGTTCGCGGCAAGGGTAACGGCGACATATCAACGCCGCACGCAGAAATCATCTGCCGCCGCCGCTGCCGCCGGCACTGTCCTCGCCGCCGCTGCCGCCCCCGCTGTGGCCGGTGCCGCCGCCGGTGCCGCCGGCACTGTCCTCGCCGCCGGTGCCGCCCCCGCTGTGGCCGGTGCCGCCCCCGGTGCCGCCGGCACCACCGTTTTGCCGGCCACTGTCCTCGCCCCTATTGAACAGCCGCTGCAACCGCTCCTCCTCGATTCGAACCGCGAGGTTCTTCTCTTGCGTCGGGATGACGAGTCCGGTTTTGCCGTGCTTTGCGCGTCTGAGATACTTGACCTGTGTGTAAAATAGGTCCGCCTCGCCGGCATTGCGAGCCTTGCTGAACCACACCGCAAGATTCCCACCGTCGAGAAGAACTTCGAGCGGTACCGACTTACCGGGCTTCGAGCGAATGAAGACGTAGCCTCCCGGTGTGTCACGCGTATGGAGCCAGTAATCGTTGCCCCGGACGTAGCGGCGCAGCAGCGCGTCGTTTTCCGACGCGGTGCGCCCGACGAGTATGCGAAATCCGTGGGATTCGAACTCCAGTCCCGGGAGTCGGCGGCCGGTCTCCTCTTTCTTCCCGGGTTTGACCGCATGAGCCACCTCTTCGAGCTCTTCGAGGTTGTCGGTATTCTCTATCTCCTCGATCCGCTGTTCGAGTTGACGTACGCGCCGGCGTTGATTCTCGAGTTGCTCGGAAATGTTGTGCAGGGTTTGTTTTGCCTTCTTATGGTGCTCGTAGTACTGCTCGGCATTCTCGTGGGGGGCCAGCTCGGGGTTGAGCTCGATACGTGCCGGTTGGTTGTCCTCGAAATAGTTTTCGACCTCGACCCATTTATCGCCCGGACGTATGCGGTGAAGGTTCGACATGATGAGATCCCCGTACATGCGGTAGCGCTCGTGGTCCTCGGCTTGCTCCTGCTTGCGTTCGAGGTTTGCCACGGTGCGCCGGGCCCGTGAGAGCTCACTATCGATTCGCTTCTTGGCTGTCGTGGCCAGTTGTTCGCGGTGGCGCTCGTACTCGCGACGGCCGTAGGTTTCTTCGAGAAATTCGTTGAAACTTCGGTCATCGGGATGCTCGCGGACGGAGAAACGCTCGAGGCGCCGCCGCCGTTGTGCTTCCTCGGCGCTCGGCTCTTGCCTGTCTTCGCGGTGTGAGCCGGTGTCGGTGCCGCTCTCGTGTGGTATGTGACCGACGTCTTGCTCGGGATCGTATCGCTCTCCCGAAACCTCTCCGCGCTTGGGCCGGCGGTACACGGCGTCGAGGATGGTGCCGTTCTCGTCGGTCACGAGGATGTTTGCCGCCCCGCCCCAGAGTCTCGCCCAGAGAATGGTTCGCTCTCCGGCGCGTTCGACGGTCATCTTAACAATGCGCTCTCCCTCGATTTGGTAGGCCGAGACGATGCGCCCACCTTCGATGCGGGATCGCAGGAATTGCTCGAAGCGTTGCGCCTTCTTCGGCTTTTGCGGTCGCTTCGATAACCGATGCAGGCGAGTCGCACCCTGCTCGAGTGAAATGAGCAACGAAAACCGCTCGCCGGGGCGGTAGAGCTCGAAGACGACCGTGCGAAAATCCGGCTGCACGATTCGCTGAACGTAGGACTCGGCGAGCTCGAGCTCTTCGAGTACGAGGTCGATTTCCTTCCAATTCAGTGACACAGAAACTAGTCCGCTTGTTCTTCTTCTACGGCCTTGAGAAACTCCTCGGCGTCCGACTCGGAGAAATACACGAAATAGATTGTTCGCGGCACGGTATTGCGGCGCACGTAATCGGTTACCGCCTTATAGGCGATTCGAGCGGCGCGGTCTTTCGGATAGCCGTATACGCCGGTGGAAATGGCCGGAAAGGCGATGGTCTGCATGGCCTCGAATGCGGCGGTATCCAGGCTGTTGCGGTACGCGTCCTCCAACAGTTGGTCTTCTTGGTTGTCGCCGCCGTGCCACACCGGTCCGACGGTATGTATGACGCGCTCTGCAGGGAGCTCACCGGCGGTCGTAGCCACCGCCTGTCCCGCGGGAAGTCCGTCGGGCAGGTCGTGTTTGCGCACCTTTTTGCATTCTTCGAGGATAGCCGGGCCCCCGGCGCGATGAATTGCCCCGTCGACGCCGCCGCCGCCCATAAGGGACGAGTTGGCGGCATTCACCACCGCGTCGACCTCCATCTTCGTAATGTCGCCGGTAGTCACGATAAGTCGCCCGTTCAAGAGCTTGGTCATTGGCTTACCCCTCCTCGTTCACTATACGAAATCGTCGCCGAATCCGTCTATCGACTCTCGGATGTAGCGGCGCGCCTGTCCGAGCAGATAAAACGAGCCGGTCACGAGCACCGGTCGCCCGTCTCCACCGCCGACGGCTGCGGCCATGGCTTCGCGGGGGTCGGGAATGAGCGAGACGGTCGCCCCACGGCGTTCGAATGCTTGGGCTACGGCGGGTGGATCGCTTTCCTTGAACGTTCCGGGGCGAGCGACGATGATCCTATCGAACCCGTTGACCAGAATGTCCGCCATGCCCTCGTGGTCTTTGCCCTGAACCGAGCCGAATACGAGGATACCACGGGTACCGAAGAGCTCGGTAAAGGTGTCTTTGAGCCGCCGCACCGAATTCGGCGTGTGCGCACCGTCGAGGACGATCGGGGTGTCCTCCCGGCTGCGCAGGAGCTCTCCTCTCCCGGGAAGCCATGCCGTCTCGACGCCGCGTTGCACCGTTTTGTGGCCGATGTCCGGGAAGAGGTGTTGGACGCAGAGCACCGCAAGGGCGGCATTGTCGGCGTGCGCAGTCCCGAGCATCGACATGCGCGCCCGCACCTCGGTTGTGTCCGGCAACGGGATGCGCACGACCGGTGGCATGGCCGCAGTGTCGAGGTGTACCGCCGGTATCTGCTCCGAGAGAAAGTAGCCGGGCGCCCCGGTTTCCGCCAAACGGCTTCGAATGCTTGTAAGCGCCTCGGGTGTTTGGCGTGCGATGAAGGCCGGCGCGGACTTGATAATGGCGGCTTTCTCATGGGCGATTTGCTCGATCGTGTCACCGAGATACTCGGTGTGCTCGAGCTCAATGGGGGTAATAATGCTGGCAATCGGGGTGACAACATTGGTGGCGTCGAGACGGCCGCCGAGGCCGGTCTCGAGCACCGCGTAGCGGTATCCCAGCCGCACAAAGGCGAGAAATGCAAGGAGCGTGAGGAGCTCGAAGGTGGTCGGCGGGCCGCCGTGGGTCTCCTCGATGAAGCTCATTTCTCCGCCGCGTTCGAGGTAACCGCGGATGCGCTGTGCCTCCTCGATGAGCACGTGCTCGGGCAGGCTTCGTCTCGCCGAGGTGAAGCGTTCGAGATAACTCTCCACGTGGGGTGAGGTGTAGAGACCGACTTCGTAGCCGGCCGCGTCGAGGATGGAGGCAACGAAGACGGCCGTGGAGCCTTTGCCTTTTGAGCCCGCTACGTGGATCGCTTCGAGCTTGGTTTCGGGGTGATCGAACGATTCGAGAAGGGCCTCCATACGCTCGAGTCGATACTCGCGCCTGATCGTGGGGGTACGTTCGAGATTGGTGAATGACTCGAGATAGCGAAACACCTCCTCTACTGAGTCGAACGGATGATCAAACAAAGCCATCACAGCGTTTCGTTACGGCGCCGCAACGCCTGTGCGTGAGCGTAAAAGCCTTCATAGTCGGCAAGGACAATGACGTGATCGCGCAGTTCATCATAGCCGGCCGAGGTCACGTGGACGACCGAGGAGTACTTCATGAAATCTCGCACCGATACCGGTGACCACGTGCGGGCGTTGCCGCCGGTGGGCAGCACCGCATTCGCCCCCGTTGCATAGTTGGCGAGGCTGAATACCGAGTGTTCGCCGAGAAGAATCTCTCCGGCGTGGCGGATGAGCCCGAGTGTATCGTAGGGCTCTCTGGTGTGAATCTGTAAGTGCTCCGGGGCAAAGGCATTTACGATATGAGCGCCTTCCTCCATCGAGGAGCTCAAGATGACACCGCCGTAACCGGCGAACACGTCCTCGAGGAAGCCTCTCCTGGGCTCGGGGGCCTCGGCGACGAGCTCGGGAAGTACCTCCAGTACCGCCTCGGCGAGGGGACGGCTGGGGGTAATCAGGAGCGCCTGCGAGTCCGAACCGTGCTCGGCTTCCACCATGAGGTCGAGCGAGACCTTCCACGGGTCGGCGTGGCGGTCGGCGAGGATGATCGACTCGGTTGGGCCGGCCGGGAGGCCCGTATCCACGGCGCCGGCAACTGCGCGTTTTGCCGCGGCGACGTAGCTGCTGCCGGGGCCTACCAGCTTAGAGACCGCCTTCACCGACTCCGTACCGTAGGCGAGGGCGGCGACCGCGTGAGCTCCTCCGACGCGGTAGACCGTGTCGACGCCGCAGTAGCGTGCCGCGTAGAGACAGGCAGGGTCCACCGAGCCGTCGGAGTTGGGCGGGGTTGCCACCGAGACGTGCTCCACCCCCGCCACCCGGGCAGGGACGGCAAGCATGTAGAGCATCGAGGGAAAGCTCCCGCGGCCGTGCGGCACGTAGAGTCCGACCGAGGGCACCGCCGTTGCGCGCTCGCCGGCGTAAACCCCGGGGCGCACCTCCTGGGTCCGGAGCCCACAATCGAGCTGCTCCTTGTGAACCTGCCATACATTGTCCACCGCATACTCGACGGCCTTTCGAAGCTCGGGGGAGATCCCGGCCTCCGCGGCCTCGAACTCCTCTTTGCTCACCGCAATAGGACGTTGTGCGAGGTCCACCTTGTCGAAACGCCGCGTGTACTCGCGCAGCGCCGCATCGCCGTCGGCTCGCACGCCGGAGACGATCTCCCCAACTGCATCCTGCACTGAGGCTATGTCCTGTTCCGAGCGCGCGAGAATCTCGGCGCGCTCGGCCTCACTCAACTTGGCCCATTCGTAGAATCGTATGTTCATTTTGTGCGTTCCTTCGTTCCGAAGCCTACAGGCTACAGACACTCGCCGAGCCCGTCAACTTGCCTTTTTTGCATCACTACGGTAGGGTTTGGGGAAAACCCGTCTCAAAGGTGGTCCTGATGGTCATTAAACCGATGATCCGCAATAACATATGCGTAAACGCTCATCCCGAGGGCTCCCGGCTCTACGTAAACAAGCTCGCCGAGTACGTACGGTCTCAGCCGGGCATCCGGGGCCCCAAAAACGTGCTTGTCATCGGCTCGTCGGCCGGGTACGGGCTTGCAACGCGAACCGTCGCCGCCTTAGGTGCCGGAGCGAATACGCTTGGTGTTGCCTTCGAGAAGCCGGCAACCGCCAAGCGCCCTGCCACCCCGGGATGGTACATGACCGAAGAGCTCGAGCGGCTTGCGGGGAACGAGGGGCTCTATGCGGAGTCACTCATAGGCGATGCGTTCAGTCATCAAATGAAGCAAGACGCGATAGCAAAGATTCGCGAGAATATGGGGACCGTGGACCTGGTCATTTACAGTCTTGCCTCGGGGGTACGCATAGATCCGGACACCGGCGAGACGGTGCGCTCGGTGCTCAAGCCCATCGGAGCGGCGTATCATTCACGTTCTCTCGATCCCTTTAAGGAAGAGCTCACCGACGTGTCGATAGAGCCCGCCACGCAGGAGGAAATTGATGCGACGGTAACGGTCATGGGCGGCGAGGACTGGCAGCTGTGGGTGGACGCGCTCCTCGAAGCGGATGTGCTTGCCGACGGTGTGACCACGATTGCCTACTCCTATATCGGCAGTGACTTTACCCGTCCGATTTACCGCGACGGTACCATCGGCCGTGCCAAAGATCACCTCGAGCGTACCGCCGGAGAGTTGACCTCGAAGCTTTCGTCCAAGGGGGGAGGCGCGCGCATTTCGGTCAACAAGGCCGTGGTAACCCGGGCGAGCGCCGTCATTCCGGTCGTGCCGCTGTATATGACCATCCTTTTTCGCGTGATGAAAGAAAAAGGGCTTCACGAGTTGCCCATTCAACAGATGTACCGACTCTTTGCCGAGCGCCTTGCCATGGGCACCAATATGCCGGTCGACGGTGAGGGCCGTATCCGCCTCGACGACTGGGAGTTGCGCGAGGATGTGCAAGCGGAAGTGCGACAGGCGTGGGACGGTGTCGAGGCGCAAAACCTCGCCGAGCTCGCGGACCTCGAAGAGTACCGCAACGAGTTTCTGCACATGCACGGCTTCGGTTTTGACGAAATCGATTACGAGAAAGACGTGGAGCTCTAAGGCGCTTTTTGGTTCAACGTCGCTAACGATCCCGAACATGAGGAGCCTACTGTGAACATGGAGGTGTTCGTGCTGGGTACCGGCGGTATGATGCCGCTGCCCGGCCGTCATCTAACGTCAGCTTTACTACGCCGCGAGGGCGAGATGTTCCTATTCGATTGCGGCGAGGGCACGCAGGTGTCTCTGCGTGCTCTCAATCTGCGATGGAAGAAAATTTCCGCAATCTTCATCACGCATACTCATGCCGATCACGTCACCGGCCTTCCCGGCATCCTCATGTTGTCGTCACAGGTCGACCGCGACGATCCGCTGTATATTATCGGGCCACCCCGGATCCGCGAATACGTCGAGATGAGCCGCAAGGTGCTCGAAATGTACATCAATTTCGAGATCATCGTGCAGGAAATCGAGAACCCGCGCGAGGCCGGTACGGTCTTCTCCGGGGACGGGTTTACCGTGAGGTCATTTCCTCTTTACCATACACGAGACTGCGTTGGGTACAGTCTCACCGAGGACGACAGGCCGGGGGTATTCCACCCGGAAAAGGCGATGGAGCTCGGTGTTCCACGGGGACCCTTGTGGTCGCAGCTGCAGCACGGGAGTGAGGTCGCGCTTCCGAACGGAACGGTGGTCACCCCCGAAGCGGTTATGGGAGAGCCGCGCGGGGGGCGCAAGTTTTCCTGGGTCACCGACACACTCCGACACCGTAACATCGAGAAGGAGGTTGCGGGTTCCGACTTGCTCATCTGCGAGGGCATGTTCGAGAAGGAGCTGCAAGAGACCTCCCACGAGAAGAAACACATGACCGCTCATGACGCCGGCGTGTTGGCCCGGCGAGCAGGGGGAGTAAAGCAGATGGGGCTCATCCACTACAGTCCGCGATACACAAAGAAAGACCTCAAACGTCTCGAGGAGGAGGCTCGCGAGGAGTTTCCCGCGGCGTTCCTTACCTACGACCGCCAAACCCTCGAGATACCCTATAGCGAATAGCGAGTCGCGTCATGATCGAGGTGAACGACGTCAAAAAGAGCTACGGCCACGTGCACGCGGTCAGGGGGGTCAGCTTCGCGGTGAGCCCCGGCGAGGTCTTCGGCCTGCTCGGGCCGAACGGGGCCGGAAAGACTACCATCTTGCGGATGCTTACCGGCTATCATTTCCCCGACGCCGGCTCTGCGAGGGTGAACGGGTACGACGTGTATACCAACCCCATTTCGGTAAAGAGTAGCATCGGCTACCTACCGGAGGATGCCCCTCTGTATACGGAGCTCAACGTCCTCGAGTACCTCCGGTTCATCGCGCAGGCGCGAAACATTGCGCCGGGCGATCAAATGCGGCGCATCGAGTGGGCCGTTGATACCTGCGGGCTCGGGAGCGTGGTCTACCGGTCTATCGATCATCTCTCAAAAGGCTATCGCCGGCGAACCGGGCTTGCCCAGGCCATCATCCATGACCCCTCCATACTCATTCTCGACGAGCCGACCAGCGGGTTGGATCCCAATCAGATCCTCGAGATTAGACGGCTCATTCGTGAGCTCGGGATGGAGAAAACGGTGATTCTCTCGACCCACATTCTCCAAGAGGTAGAGGCGGTGTGCGGCCGCGTGCTCATCCTGAACAACGGCCAAGTGGCCGCCGAAGGAACGACCGAGCAAATTGCCTCGGGGATGAAGGGCGAAGATGTATTTCGGTTTACCGTCCTCGGGGCTTCGGCCGACGCGGTCGAGTCGGCGGTGGAGCGAATCCCGTACTTCAGCCGTCTCGAGCGGCTGGTGCCCAGGGGACAACCGGGCGGGCGCGACGCCCGCGGCCCGGACGAGCACGGCGCCCGCGGCCCCGGCGAGCACGGCGCAGGGCGCGGAAAAATCGAGGTCGAAATTACCCTATCGGAGTCACGCGGCGATTCCCCCGAGGGCGGAGAGCTCATCTTCGACTGGGCGGTGAGCGAGGGATACAAGCTCAGCGCAATCGAGCACAAACGCTACAGCCTCGAGGATATCTTCATTAACCTCACCACGACCGAGCGCGAAGTCGAGGAGCGCGAAGCCGAGGAGCGCGAACCATGAAGCGCAAGACCGCCGAAATCGTGACCGGCGCCCTCACGGTCGGTATCGTGGTGTTGGTGGCGCTCAACAGTACGGTGTTCTTTTTTCGGCTCGATTTGACCGAGAACAACGCGTTTACCATCTCGGAGGTCTCGCGGAATCTGTTCACGGAGATCCCCGAGGAGGTGAGTATCACCTATTACGTTTCCGACCGGCTTCGTAACCGGGCCCCGGAGACGCAACAGGTCATAGACATCCTCAACGAGTATGCCGCCTATTCCCGGGGTGCGATTAGCGTCGACATCGTGGACCCGCAAAAAGAGGACATGACCGAGCGGGTCCAGGAGCTCGGCGTGGTTCCGCAGCAAATACAGGTCGTAGAGCAGGACGAGCAGAGCCTTGCCAGGGTATACAGCGGGGTCGTCATCAACTATCTCGATCGGCAGGAAACCCTCCCCGTCGTGTTCGACCCCGCAACGGTAGAGTACCGCCTCACCTCCGCCATCCGCGATCTCGTTCGAGACGAGTCCGACGTTGCCGGGCTCCTTCTCGGCAGCTCCGGTGAAAGCCTCGAGGAAGACTACCAGATGCTTGCTAATCAGCTGTCGAGAAACTTCGAAGTGCGCCCGATTACGCCGGGAGAGCCCATCCCTCCTGAGGTAACGGTACTCTTTGTTATCGGAGGAGCCGAGCTCGATGAGTCCGAGCTGTTCCCTGTTGACCAGTTTATCATGGACGGCGGGAACGCACTCTTTGCCGTCGATGGGGTCACCGTGGACCTGCAAGAGAACTTCACCGCGCAAGCCCCCGAAGAGATGCCCATCCTCGATATGCTCGAGAGCTACGGAGCACGAGTGGAGCAGGAGCTCGTGCTCGACACCTCGAACCGGCGCATCCCCATTCGGGAACAAGCGGGCGGCTCGACGGTGCAGTCCCTCGAGCCGTATCCGCACTGGGTGCGTCTGCGGGGGGCGGGCGCAAATGCGGAGAACCCCATAACTGCGCGTTTTCCGGGGCTCGACCTGTACTGGCCTTCGCCTATCACCCTCACGAGTGAGAGAGGCGAAGTACTGCTCGAGACGTCGAGCGAATCATGGTTGATGAGGGAGGAGTTCAACATCAACCCGAATGCGCGTGCCGGATTCGAGCGCGAGCGTGAAGATACTCGAGGCCGCTATGTGGTCGGCGCGGCCTTGTCGGGCGCATTTGAAAGCTTCTTCGCCGACCGTGAGGTGCCGGACGGTCGCGAACCGATTCCCTCCGTCGAGGACGGGCGGATCGTGGTGGTCGGCGATTCCGAGTTCGCGAGCAACATGGTGCAGTATACCGAAAGCCGACATAACCTCGATTTTGCGGTAAATGCCCTCACGTGGCTGTCGAATGACGAGGAGCTTCTCGAGATTCGCACGCGCCCGGCACGAGATATCGAGCTCAATGCGATCGAGGAGCCCGCTCTTCGACGGAGCATAGCGGCGGTAGCCGAGGTCGTAAACATCTACGTCATGCCGTTGCTTGTCATCGGATACGGGGTGGTGAGATACCTCAGGCGGCGCGAGCAGGCTCATAGAGAAGAGGGCGCGCACCGCGAGCCCGATCATCGAGGTCATAGAGGGAGCGAGAGCGAGCAATGATAGCGCGAGTGAGAATCATCGTCCTCTCTGCGGTCTTCGTGGGGTTGCTCGGCACCTACGTGGTGGGGTCGCTTTCCATTTCGAGAGCTCGGCGCCCAGCGGGCGCGCAGGCGCCGGTTATCGAGACGGAGCTTCTCTCCGAAACCGAGGAGATTCGCATTTCTCGCCGCGGCGGCCAGGAACTGCAGACCCTGTTACGCCGAGGCGAACACGACGATGATCGATGGCAGGTTCGGATCGAGGGAGGCTTTTATCCTGCCGACTCGGGGCGTGTAGAGGGGTTTCTCGAGGTTCTCGGCGAGCTTCGCAGGCTGCGCGTTGCGGGCGACGATCAACAGTATCACGAAGAGTTCGACGTTTCAGAAGATTCGGCACGGGTCGTCGAGCTCAGAGACGACACCGGTTCGCCGATCGAGCGGCTGCTCGTGGGAAAGGTCGCCGCCGGCGGCGGGCGGCTGTACCTGCGCACGGGTGACGCAGACGAAGTGCTTGTCGTCCAAGATGATGTCGGTGCCTATCTTCGTCGCGAGATCCCGTATTGGTCGGACCTGAAGCCGCTACCGGGGGATCTCGAGCCGCAAGCGATCATTCGGATGAGCATCGACGGGGATCTGCGAGTGGACTCCGAGACCCGCATCGCCGATCGTTTTACCGTGTTTCGTGACGTTGTCGATGGTGAGCGCGCGTGGGCAATGGACACCGCCACGGGGAATGTCGGCGAGCGGCTCGATACCGAGCGTGTGGACGCGTACGCGGCGCGGCTGTCGAGGGTGGAAGCTTCGGCGTTTGTTGTGGATCCTCCCGAACAAGCCGGTTTCGACCGTCCCGCGGTCTCTATAGAGCTCGAGACGGAATCGGGGCGCGAATACACTGTGGAGGTCGGCGATCGAGCCGGGGAGAGCCGGTTCTATATGCGCGTAACGGGGACGGGGGTCGAAACCACCGACAACGGTGAGCCCTACCTCTACACGGTGGAGGCGGAACAACTAAAACCGCTTCTGCGCAACCGGGACGAGCTCATGCCCGAAGAGGAATGACAGCCGCAGGCGCCGGGACGCGGGGCGGCTTGGACGCAGGCGCCGGGACGCGGACGCCCGAACTCGGACGCAGGCGCCGGGACGCGGACGCCCGAACTCGGACGCAGGCGCCGGGACGCGGACGCCGGTCCCCGGGGCGTTATGTGTCCTTTCTGCTGATGAAT
>JAWLED010000009.1:40914-50355 GCA_041686235.1 Spirochaetia bacterium
GGACGCAGGCGCCGGGACGCGGACGCCCGAACTCGGACGCAGGCGCCGGGACGCGGACGCCGGTCCCCGGGGCGTTATGTGTCCTTTCTGCTGATGAATTGGCGGTACTTGTGCGGGTCGGGCTTGAAGGCCATGATGTGCCCCGACGTTTCTTTCGCCTTCTGGAGCGCCTGGCGTGCCTCCTTCATCATCCGCCCGCCTTCGACGAGGCGGCCATTGCGTGAGCTGATCCCGAAATGGGGTTCTTCGCTCGAGGCCGGCATAGCCCCCTCACCGTCCTGACCGCCCAACTCACCGGCGAGCAAACGGTGCTGGAAGTCCTCCACCTGCTGTATGGTTTCGTTTAGCTCGACGTTCGGGAACAGAAGGCAGAAGCTGCTTTTGCCGTACTCGAAGATGAGGTCTTCGAAGCCGAAAAACTCCAGGAGTGTGGCGGCCACCGCCCGGTAGGAAGCGCTGCCGCGCTCTACGCCGGGATACTCGACGAAACATATGCTGAGGTCTTGATCGTTGGAGGCGGCGCGCTCGAGCTCGAGACTGAGCCGCCTCTCGAGGTGAGCTTCGGGACTGAGGCCGCTCTGCGGTGAAAAAAGTCCGACGTCGGCCCTGTTTGTATCCGCCGCCGGCGTATCTGCGGTCGCCGTACGCGCGGCCGGCGTATCCGCGGCCGGCGCGGCATTCTCCTTGGTCTCCCGCTTCGCGCGCGGAGGGGTGGCCTCGGACGATTGATCTCGGCGGGGCGCCGCATTCTCAACATGCTCGCCCGGCGCGCGCTCGTACTCGGAGACGGTCCCCGCGGCCGAGTGTACGTCTGAATCCCGCCGGGGACCCGTGCCGGCGCCGGCAGCCGCCGCATCTGCAGGGTGCGGCATGGGGCGCTGTGCGCCCCGTGAGCTGTGGGGGCGGAGGAGGGTGATGATCGCCAGAATGACCGCTATGAGGGCAAAAGCCAACACAGCAATCAAGGCGTCCCGCAAGAGCCCGAACACATCCCGGCGGTCGAGTACCGTATAGACGCCTTCGACCAGGATGGGATCGCCGCCGGGCATGCGCACCGAGCTCGAAAGCAGCGTCTGAGACAGCTCGTCATAATTTAGCCGGCGTGCCTCCCGCTCCGATCCCGAAACTTCCACGTAACTCTGATTCCGGGCCCACAGGTATTCGACGTTTTCTTCCATTCCGTAGGCGGCAAATGCAGCCGTACGCTCGTCCTCGGCGACGGCGTTGCGAAACGCAGCCTGCACGATCTGTGAGACGGGTAGCTGGGAATCCGAGGCGTTTTCGACGATCTCCACCTGCGTTCGCTCAAATGTATCGCGGGCAGCGGATAGATTCTCTTCCCGAACCGCACCCAAACGTAGCAGGAGAGTGGCGATCACAGTGACGAAGAAGACCACTGTGACCACGGTGTAGACCAGTGTAAGGCGGCGCTTCATACGCCCGATTATAGCTGAAAGTGGCAATTTGTGCACACTCTTTGCCTGGAGGGCCGAATGCTTGTATCCTTCAAGATAGGAGGGTATGGTCGATGCTCAGGAGTAGGACGCTTCCGCCGGGATGGTATCCGCAGACCGAAAATGCGACGCGAAAAAAGCTGGAGAGTTGGCGCGAGGCCGACGTGGAAGCCCCTCGCTTCGAGTCGGTCGTGGTGCCGCACGCCGCCTGGGATTTCTCCGGTGAGCTTGCGTTTCGGGCGCTTCAGCGACTGACCCCCGATGCAGAGGTGGTGGCAGTGGTGGGGGGACACCTCAGAGCCGGTGAGGCGGTGCGATATGCGCCGGAGGAAGGCTACGAGACGCCATTGGGCCCCATATCGGCAGACACCGATCTGCTCGAATACCTAACGACCCGAATGAGCGTCGAGGAAGACACGGTTCCCGACAATACGGTGGAAGTCCAGCTTCCTATGATTAAGCATCTTTTTCCGCAGGCTCGAGGTGCGTACCTGCGCTCACCGCCTGACCGCTCGGCACTGGAGTTGGGAGAGCTGCTTGCCTCTTACGCGGAATCGAGCGGCCGGCGCGTTGTCGTGGTGGGTTCGACGGATTTGACGCACTATGGGCCCAATTTCGGCTTCACGCCAAAGGGCGTCGGCGAGCAAAGTGTGCAGTGGGTCCGGGAGGAGAACGATCGAGGGTTTCTCGATGCGACGGTGGAGCTGGATGCCGAGCGGGCGATCGAGCACGCGCTCGCAAATCATTCGGCGTGTTCGCCCGGCGCTGCAGCAACGGCCGTCAGTTTTGCGCGCAGTCGCGGTGCGACCAACGGCGTGCTGGTAGGCTACGCCACCAGTTACGATTCCTATCGCGGCGCGTCGTTCGTCGGTTATGGAGGAGTGGGTTTCGCTGCTTAGCGCTCGAGAGCCCCTCGGATGACGCCGACGGCCCACTGCCGCGCGTGCAGAAGAACTCGAGAGGCGTTTCGCACGTCCAAATCTCCCTCGAGGAACGCTGCTGCGCTCGGAATGAGTGCATACCACAGGGCCTGTTGTCTTCGAGATAGAGCTGCAAAGCCCCCATCGGCCTCGGCCCAGGACCCCGGATCGGCCCTGTTTGCGGGTGCGGCTTCGCCGTGGGTTCCCGACGGCTGTGAGGGGAGCACGAGCTCTTCGAGCTCCTCAGCTACCGCTTCGAGAACCGCTCGTCTCAACGTCCGGTCGGCACGGGTGAACTCGCGTGTTCCCGTCTGCGAGACCCGGGCCCGAGCGGGAGGGGGCTCGAAGACCACTTCGGCGTCCAACCCCGAAACATACTCGGCGAGACGCTCCCGATACATATCGAGTTTGGGAGTGCGGTAGGTCCGCGCCGTACCGTCTTCGTGCTGCGGCTCGCCTTTCGTTTGCGGGTCGGCGAGCACCATATCCCACAATTGCGCGTGAGCCGGTTCGAGCCTCGTTTCCCGGCTTCGGAAATAGGGGTATACGTAACAGTCTCGCGCGTACGGGCGCCCCTGCGGATAGGAGAGATCGGCACCAACGAGAAAAACGCGTCGTGCGCCGAGCTTGGTCGCAAAGGAAACGGCGGCCTGGGTGACGTTTCCCCCCGAGCCGTCAATCGAGATAATGCCGGTGAGTTGCTCCTGAACGAGGTGGGTGAACGGGTGACCGCCCGCGGTAAGCACCGCGCGGCGAACATGTCTGAGGACCGTTGGGGGGCTGCTGAGGTCCGCCGCAAGCGGTACGTCCCGAGCTTCGGTTCCGCCCACGAGAAGATGATGATAGGAGACCTGTTGGCAATCAAGGGAGACGACCGCGACAGGGCGAATGCCGCGTTGCAGCAACACCGGTAGTGCCGTATCGGTTGAGATGACCGGCAAGGAGCCGTGGAGCAGCGCCGCCGACTCCTCGAGAGAAGGCCCGGCGGCTGCAACCACCATTTCCGGCCGCACGGGCAGATGCACCGGCGGAGATTCCGCGGCAAGGAGGTTGCGCACGGCGTTGGAGAACCATCGCAACCCGAATCGACGCTGTATCGATACGTCTTCGAGTTGCCCCGTGGCGGCCGACCGGACCGCGTCGGTAGTCTGCCTCGCCTCGTCCGCCCGGGGGCGTGCAGGCTCAACCCGGAATGCACCATGGAGTACCGGGACATAGGTGGATTTGACGTACCGAGCTGCTTCGGAGGCCTCCGCCGATGTACCGACAAGAAGGTGCAAACGCGGATTGCGCAACAGGTGGGCTATGTCACGCGCCGACAGCGCGGCGCGAATCATGCCTTCACTCGGCTCGATTGCTACTACGAGAGCGAGCGCGGGGCGCTCGAGAAGGTATTCGATCTCGTAGAAAAGCCCCGGGCCCCACACCACGAGATAGCCGACCTTCGGAGATACCTCATCGCCACGGCGTCGGCCGTCACGGCGGGGATCGATTCGGGAGTGCAGGTAGGGGCCCGGGCCGTCGGGGCTGCACAGCCGAAGGGTCGGCTCCCCGCTGCGCGCAGTTTCGACGAGGGAGCTCGCCTCCGCGTCGCTGCCCTCGACGTCGGCGGCAATGTGTGGGAAGCGCCTCTTGAGCGCTTCGAGGTTTCTCCCAAAGATGCTCATAGCATCGCCCCGGTGCCGGAGGAGTGAGTGGGCACATG
Organism: Spirochaetia bacterium; assembly: GCA_041686235.1. Lineage (GTDB taxonomy): Bacteria > Spirochaetota > Spirochaetia > DSM-27196 > PWMO01 > JAAAOH01. The sequence continues at coordinate 44,994 of JAWLED010000009.1, forward strand.
GTCGAGTATGTGCTCGAGGCGCAGGAAAAGAGACTCCGCGTTCTCGGCGAGAGCCCCCACGTGCCGGCTGCGCTCCTGCTCATCACCTCGCCGTGCCGCTGCCACCGCGGCTACGTAATCCGGCGCCGAGATGAGATAACAGAGTTCTTCCCCGCCGCGGTCGTCTCGCTCGGTCCACGAGGCGCTGAGCTCAGCCTCGAGCTTTTCTCTCCATCGCGTGAGGAGCTCTCGCAAAGCGTGCCCTCGCGGCCCGGTTTCAGGCAGCGACAAAGGCTCCGATGCCGAGCTCGGCGCCGAGCCGAGACTCGAGGTCGACTGCAGGGCCGGAGAATCGGCCGGGGTGGGAGGCGGTGGAGGTTCGGGATCGCGGCCCGGCTCTTCTGCGGGATCCTCGGCGGAGCCTGTTGCGCCGATCGATACCGGAGAGGGGTACACACGGTGCAGCCGGGCCGCGGCTTCAGGCGGAAGGCGACGAAACCATGCTGCATAGGCGTCGAGCCCTCGGTTGGTCCGGTAACGCCGTCCGTCCCCGTCGCCGATGGGCCTGGTCCCCTCGAAGGCTTGCCTCGCCATTGCTGAAAACACTGGTGCCAGTCGGTTCTCCTGTCTCCACAAATAGTGCTCGAACGCGTGGGGGCGGGCGTGTGCCTCTATGTCGCGCTGCGAGAGGTCAAGCCCTACGAGATATACCGGCCCGCTTGTCAGCTCGAGTGCAAGACTGGTGGCGGTCGCCGAAACCGTTCCGGTCTCCCGAATGCGAAGGGGTGTCGCCCCAAGTGCTTCGTATAGGTCGTTTTCCACCGAAGTCGACTGACTGAAAAGGGTGAGCCGGGAGCGAAGCGCCTTCGGTGGGGGCAATGCGGTCATCGGCATGAGGACTCGCGCGTGAGCGCGGCGGGCCGGGGTGGTGAGGTGGTCATACGCATAGAACCCGGCATCTTGGTGAACCACTACGTCCGGCTCGATACCGCGGGCAGCGAGCGCGCTGGTGGCCGAGGAGAGCGCCCACAACTCGAAGCGGTCGCGGTAGGCGGTAATCCAATTTGCCGCCTCTGCGATGCTCGGCCCGGAGGCGGCGATACAGACCGGTAATGAGCGTGGTCGGGGCGAGAAGGCCTCGTGCGCGAATAGCGCCGTCCGGAAGCTGTTTCGAAGGTATTTTTGACCGAAGAACCCGGTGGTTGCTATATCGGCGTTTCGCTGCGAGACCGCCGTCCGCAGAGACTGCTCAAACCGCCTTGCTTCCCTCGGTACCGCCTTCAACTCCGGAGCCCACTCGATAAGCTCGAGACCGCCCACATCTTGCGAGCGAACTGCATCCAATATGCGGGGCAAGAGATCGGGCGAATCACCGGCAACGTATGCGTCGGTCACGCGGCGGTATTCCTCTCTGCACGCGTCGAGCGGGGAGAGGGCGACGATCCGGCTCGAGGGCAGAATTTCTCTGATCTCGCCGACGATATACCCGAGCCCGGTGCCGAGCACTACGACGGTTGCCGGGAGGCGCGAACCGAAGTTGTGGCGCACGAACCGACGGGCCTCCTTTCGAGGATCGTAGTGAGAATGAATGCGTGTTCCGAATGCAGTTGCGGTGAGGTCACCGCTTGTCGCACGAAAGACCTCAACCATGCTTACACGAGCTCGGAGAGCACCTCTTCTACTCGCTCGGTTTCATGATCCACTTCGCGGATTACCGGAGCGAGCGCCGGCATCGAGTCGATCTCGTCAAAGAGCTGAGCGATTTGAAGAGCGATTTGGTGCAGAACGATGTCGGGATCGGCAACGCCGGTCCCGGGCAGCATCAAAATAACTCTTCCCGAAGAGCTCGTGCCGATGGTCGCTATTTCGGAGACGAGCACCGAAACGACTCGCAGCACGTCCTGCCGAATGCGAAAACGGTCGACGTCGTCGGCTTGGCCCGCGATGTGGGCGACCACGTTGGAAATGTCGAATCCGATGAAGACGATGTTATCAGACTCGGGGCGTTGTAACTCGGATGCGAGTGCTCGGAATTCGTCCTCATCGAGGATTGCCCGGTCCTGTGCGGGGAAAAGCCGCTCTTCGCGGTTTTCCCGCAGCAACACGGTGATTGGTCGAGAAATGGCCGAAAAAGCCACGTCGAGAAGCTTCGGTGACTCAGCAAGATACGCAGATTCGGCAATCAGAAGAAGCCCGAATAGCCGCTCGCCTTCGCCGAACGGCACGAGGGCAACGCGCTCGAGGCGGTCATACTCGCTTTGAGAAAAGTACGGTTTAAGCGGGTGTAACGCCTCGCCCGAAAGAATCGTGACTGCGAGCTGTGGATCGAGCACGTGCTCGCGAAACTCTTCCGCCGGGAGACGCAGGCGGTGCTCGGTGGTTCGATCCAGACCGCGCATGGACCATGGAGCCAACGCGCTCGATTCGGGATCATTGAGTAGGATCGCGCCTTTGCGAATCTTGAGCTGATCGACGAGGATCCGGAATACATGGACGGAAGTTTCGAGTGTGTTGCGAAGCCTGGAAATGGAATCGAGGCAGGCACGAACCGCTTCGCCAAGCGCCGGAGCCTCAGGCCCGGCGCTTTGCGCTAGAAGATTGTCGAGGGCTTTTTTTTTTCCTCGTCGTTGAATTGTTCGTCAGAATGTACGAAAGCCGTGTCGTGTTCCGCTGCGGCCAGGTCCACCGACGATTCCACAGAGCTGTCGGCTCGGTGCGGGGCAGAGGACGTTTTCGTTTCCTGAGCTACTACGCGGTTGTACAATCCCATGTGTTACTCGTTCTCCAGTCCGAGCTCTTCGAAGAGACGTTTGTACACTTCGAAATGCTCCGAGCGTGCGAATTCTTGGATTTTCTCCTCCGGCAGTGACTCGAGCAATTGATCCATATAGGAAAGCACTGACCGGATTTCCTGCCGCAAGTTTTCGGGAAGCTCACTGGTGTCGGCCGCCGCGGTTTCGGAAGTGGGCGCCGACTCGCCCGTTTTAGCCGGCTGGGGTTCACCGGGCTGGGATTCGGCCGGTTCCGCTTCGCTCGGCTCCTCATGTGCCGGCTCCGGCTCCTCCTCCAGTTCCTCCTGTTCCAACGCCGAGTCCGGCTCCGGCTCGGCGGTGTCAGGGGGCACGGATTGTTCCTCGCCCGGCTGCGTTTGTTGATCGAAAAGCTCTTCCAATGCGGACTCTCCGAAATCCGGGCCAAGTTCCGCGAGCTTACTTTCGGAATCTGCCGACTCGGTATCTTTGCCGGACTCTTCACTATCTCCGGGAAGCTCTATCTCGATGGACTCTATGTTGCTGGTGTCCGGCTCCTCCGAGCTCTCCTGAGGCGCGTCGGAGAGCTCCTCGATCCCGGCGAGCTCCGTGTCCACATCCATGTCGGCGAGCATATCGACATCGCTGCTCCCCGCCTGTGAATCCGATTCGTCTTCCAATTCCAGCGAGAAATCCTCGTCTTCTGCGATGCCGTCGTCCGACGGCGGTTGTTCGGAGCCCTCCGGCGGTTCCTCGGCGGGTGTTTCCGGTGCTTCTGAAGATGCGTGCGAGGGCGCTTCACTCGGTTCTTCGGGCTCTTCGGGCTCTTCGGTGCCGAGGTCTAAGTCCAACTCTTCCAATTCGTTGCTCTCGGGCTCCAGTTCTGCCTCGGACCATTGCTGGTCCTCAGCTTCGCCGGCGGATTCTCCCATCATATCGTCCAAGGTGATTTCTTCGATCGGGGCACCTTGACTCTCGGTTTCAGAGTCGTCTTCGTGTGCTGCCTCTTCGGCCCCGGATTCGCCCGCCTCTTCCGGTTCCTCGGAGCTCTGCGCCGAGGGAGATAGACTGCCGTCCAAGCGCAAATCGAGCTCATCGTACTCGGTGGGCTCGCCTCGTTGTTCGGTGAACTCCGCAGTATCGAGAATGTGGTCGAGCTCATCCCCGGTGAGGGCAATTGTTTCGTCGTCTTCATCCTCGGCCTCGGGGAAGAAGCCGCTCTTTTCGCTCTCTTCACCGAGAGAAACCTCGAGGTCCTCTGATTGGGCCGGTTGTGCGGTTGTCTCCTCACTTGCCACGCCCGAAGCCCCCGCTCCTCTCGAGCGAAGCGTAGAGAGTTCTTGTTTTAGATCGTTGAGCTCACTTTTTATGGAAAGTAGTTCTTGTTCGATATTGACGAGTACCGAGGATTCGTCCCGAGACGGCTCCCGTTCGCCATGCTCTTCTTCCGCCGCCGGAGCGGCTTCAGTTTGGGCGGTACTGCCGTCCTCAGAGGTGCGTTCGGATTGCGTTTCCGCCAATGCAGCTTCCGCCATGCCTTCGTCCGAAGCTGCCTCGCTTACTTGATCTTCGTCGAGCACGGAAGCAAGCTCTCCGTCGATGGTCTCCTCGTCGTCTTCGACGACGGGTAGGGCAGGTTCTTCTTCCTCTTCAGCAGAAAGCTCAGGCAGTTCTTCGGATGGTTCTTCTGCCTCTGCCTCGAACTCCAAGTCTTCCAGACCGCCGTCATCCGTACTCGGAATCGAGTCAAGCTCGAGCTCTTCATCGGAGAAGGATGCTTGAAGCTCCGGCTCGGCTTGTTCCGAAGCCGGTTCCTCTGCAGTCAATTCCTCTGCAGTTGTTGCCTCTTCGGCGGTATCCGCCGCTTCAGTGTCGCGCTCTTGTTCCTGCTCGACCTCGAGGCTCTGTGTGAGATCCTCGCTTTCTTGCGCTTCTCCCTCCGCTTCCAACGATTCGAGGTCGTCCAAGGAGAAGTCCTCTATATCTTCCAGGTCGGACGGGGTTTCGTCTTCGCTGTGCGCGGTTTCCGGTGCTTCAACGCTTTCGGAGGGTGCCTCAGGTAGCTCAACCGGCGCCTCGCCGGGTTCTTCGGCCGCCTGTTCTGTGCTCGCTGTCTCTTCGTCGAGATCGAGTGCGAGGTCCTCGAGCTCGGCGTCGATGTCCTCGTCGAAGTCTGTATCGAATTCGAGGATGTCATCGGAGGACGACGTCTCGGACTCGGTGGCCAAAGATTCCTCTGCCTCGCCGGGAGCGGCCGCCGCTGGCGCCTCTTCTTCCTCTGCCTCGCCGGGAGCGGCCGCCGCAGGCGCCTCTTCTTCGGTGGTTTCGGCTTCTTCGCCCACGTCTGCTCCGAGATCCGCGTCGAGGCTCAATTCCTCGCCGTCGAGCTCGAGTGCCAGATCCTCGAGTGACTCGTCTTCGCCCATATCAACGGTGCTCTCCTCGCTGCTCTCCTCGAACGTGTCGGGCGCGGGCGAGCTCTCCTCCGCCGTTTGTTCCGAAGGTGACGATTGCGACAGATCGTCGAGACTTTCAGTCTCTTCGAGCTGGTCCAAATCATCGAGAGTTTCATCGAGTGATTCATCAAAGGAAAAATCGGTGCTCTCAGCCGAAAAATCGCCGGAGTCGACATC
>JAWLED010000009.1:50455-54340 GCA_041686235.1 Spirochaetia bacterium
GAGTCGACATCAGAAGAGTCGACATCGGAAGAAACGGCGCTCTCGAGATCCTCCATGCTTTCGAACTCCGATTCGAGGTCGGCGAGCGCGTCTTCCTCTTCCTCGGTGAGCATCGTATCTTCTTCTGTAGGCATCTCTTCGTCGGAGAGGTCGTCGAGTGCAAACTCCGGGGTTTCCGCCGACTCCTGATCGCCTTCTTCGACGTCTTCGGGGCCGGCTTTTACCCACACGCCGTATTGCTCCAAGTCTGCGGACTCAGAATGGTTCGAAGCCTGCGAAGAGGATACTGTATTGTTAGATGGCTTCTGTTCGTCGGACATGAGAAATCTCCTGGAAAAGCCGGCATCTGTCAGCCTACTTATCGGCACAAGCGATAACACAGTTAACCGACGCTAGGAATCTACTCCAGCCGGATTTACCTGTCAACATTAAAGTCCCCGTGATATCGGACCGTAGAATATAGAAGTGAAAGCACTCGTTCCTCTAACCGTCACAATACTCACCTATCTGCTCTTGTCGCTCGTGTGGTCGGACTATGGGATTATCGCCCATCAACGTCTCGAGCGGTATCACGACCGACTCGAGAACAACGTTGAAGAATTGGAACGACGGCGACAGGAGCTCAAGTCGCAAACTCGTTCGTTGCGAACAGACGCCGATCGTGTCCGCGTGGAGGCGAGAACTCTGGGGTATCTCGGTGAAAACGAGGGACGTGTGCGAATTGAGGGCTTCGAGCCCGAGTCGAACCCCACGAGCCCCGGGGGCATCGTGAGAAACCGACGGCTCGTAGAGAACCACGCAGCGGTGCTGCGTTCCATCGCCGCCGGAGTGGGCTTGCTTGCGCTCTTTCTGATGCTGATATTTGATCAACCCAACGCCGGAGCCGCTCGTGAAGCTCGGCGCCGCAGGACTTCACACTCCAAAGCAGCATAGCGGGCCGCCGCTTCGGCGCCTCACAAGCGAACGCCGCCTGGGCTCCCTCGCGTGGCGCCCAGGCGGAGAAGCCCAAAGGAGACCCCCGTCCCACAGGCGGGCACGTGCGTTTTGTGCTCTACCGTTTCGTGCTCTACGTTTGCGGGCTAATCTTTCGGGCTTCGAGGTAGTAGCGCTTTTCGAAGCTCTCTCCCATAGAAAACATCTTTCTCGGTAATGGGCCGCTGGTGAGGACTCGAGGAAACAGCAACTCCCGCTCGAGCCCCGGCATTGCAATACCGACGGCCTCACCGTTTGCTACGAGCCGAGCGAGCTCATCGGTTCCGTGTATATAGTCCACGGTTACGTCGGTGCTCTCTGCGGCAATCCGTTCGATTTCAGCCTCGACTCGCTCCTGCGGCAGGGCGGTATCGTCACCGGGGAGACTGAAAACAGCTGTTCCCCCGCCGTCGAGAAGAGAGAACTCGTCGCCGGAGTTTTTGACTCTCTCCAACGCCTGTTGCGCATCCCCCCATTGCTCCCAGCTCGCACCGGCGAGATCTCGAAACCGCGTGCGAACCGCATCGGCATCGGCACCAAATATGACCCGGTGGATGGGCTCGATGGTGAGCGCCGGATCATAGAGGTTTACGATTTCGATCAGCGCGTATCTTCCGGGATGCGTCTCGGGGTCGGCGCCGGCTGCCTTTTGCCTCTCCCACACGCCTTTTGCTGCAGCGAGTGAATGATTGCCGTCTCCAACGGCGAGGAGGAGCTCATCGCCGGTGCCGTAACGATCGGTGAGTTGAGTTGGATCTGCAAGATCCTCTATGGGTGTGGCAACCGTTTCTAATGCCGTTTCCGTTTCGAGGGCATAGCCGGTAATGTGGCCGCCGCCGAGCATGAGCTCGGTGTCGTAGACAGTGCGGAGTCCGCCGCGCATAGCTTCTACCGCGCCGAACACCGTGTCGTCGGGATCGTCGAGCAGTAACATGACGTGCGGCAACTCGAGGGGGGCCCCCTCGCGGATACGTTCCCGAACCGGCAAGCGTGAGAGGATGGTTTCTTCGGTCGCTCGTATGAGCGTCTTCGACCCGGGCGCGTAGTCGTATCGTTCGAGATCCACGGCAAGCACCAACCCTCGTCGTGGTCTCGCTCCCTGGGTGTAGCGCTCGGTGAATACGGCGAGCGGGCCCTGGCTCTCGAGTACACCCTCCCGAAGGTAGCGGTGCATGGTCTCGCGGATGCTTTCGACGCGACGATCGATCTCGCCGTTTTCGAGATACACCTCGGGAAACACCAAATGAAGGCTGGATGGGTGCTCACCGACGGTGTCGGCTACCTGCTTCCAGTAGTCGCGGTTGGACGTGTGCTGGTCGCATGCGATCACCGCCCAACGTGACAAGTCTGTTCCCTCTTTCGGGAGCAAAATCTCCGGGACGAGAAGTCCGAGCTTCTGTAACCGCTCTATTGCGTCTGCCATAGTCCAAGCCTATATTGCCGCGGGGCCTGTTGCAACACCAATTTTCGCTGCGTCGGGTTAATTCGGTGCGTCAGGCCGGTAGGTGCGAAGCATGTAGCCCGGTGCCACCGGTACGCCGGGGCGAATAAAGGCCCGCGTGCCGTGGTTGGCACGGTCTATCGTTGTGCCCTCCTCATCGGTGAGCTCAAAGGCCTCATCTCTCATCGAAGGGAGATCGGGGCCGAGGACCTCGAGGTGCATCCCGCGCCGTATTTGATTCTTGATGACGAGCTCGAAGGTGTTCGGCCCGGCCTGTGGCCCGATGATACCGAGAAACGTGTAATCGCGCTGGTATTCGCGTTCCGTTGGTTGCTCGACGTTTTCCCGCGAAAAGTAGAAGCCGGTAGACGGCTCTCGTCGGCTCACGTGATCGAGCTCGGCGACGTAGTCGGCTGCCTCCTCTGCCGAGGGAGTGCCGTGAAGCACGTGGTCGAGTTGCTTCCGGTAAGCGCGTGTGACCACCGCCGTATAGTAGCTCGACTTCATCCGCCCCTCGATTTTCAGTCCGTCCACTCCGGCATCGCGAAGCTCGCCGAGATGGTCGATCATGCGGATGTCCTTCGAGGAGAGGATCGAGGTGAAGTTTTCCCCTTCGAGGGCCGGGTAGAACTCACCCTGGCGCTTTGCCTCCTCGAGAAAGTAGAGGCGATCCGCCGGGCGATACTTCCACCTGCAGGAGTGAGCGCAGTCTCCGCGATTTGCCGAGCGCCCGGTCATCCACGCACTCAAAAAACAGCGGCCGGAATAGGCGAGGCACATCGCCCCGTGGACGAACACCTCGAGCTCCACCTCGGGGACGGCGGTGCGGATGCCCTCGATTTCTCGCAGCGACAACTCGCGTCCCGGGATGATGCGGCTGAATCCGAGGTCGCGGTAGAAGCGCGCCGCTTCGGCATTTACACAATTGGCCTGCGTCGATAGGTGCCACTGAACGTGCGGTGCGTAGCGGCGAAGAAGCGAAAGAACGCCGATGTCGCTCACAATAAAGGCGTCGAAGGGAAACGCGGCAAGCGCCTCGATGCGCTCCTCCAGCCGGGCGAGGTCGGCATCGTGGAAATAGACGTTGAGCGCGCAGTAGAGGCGGCGGGCCCCCCGGAGCCTCGCGCCCTGTGGCGGGTCGCCGCCGCCTCGCCCGGCGTCCCCTGCTGCCTCCGGCGGAGCCGTCGCGGGCACACCGCCGGGTCCCGCAGGTGCCTCCGGCTCGGCGCCCCCGGCAGTCCTGCCGGCGGGCGCCGCCTTGAGCTGCGCGACCGCCGCGGCGTCTTCGAGATCGAAGTTGTCGGCTCGGGCCCGAAGCGAAAACGAGTCGATGCCGGCGTACGCCGCATCGGCGCCGTATTGGTAGGCGGCGGTGAGTTTCTCTATGTTGCCGGCCGGTGCGAGCAGTTCCATGGGATAGAGAGAGTGCCTTCTTGCCCCACTGAGTGTCAACGCACGGCGAGGCACAGCGG
>JAWLED010000010.1:0-3180 GCA_041686235.1 Spirochaetia bacterium
GTACGGCATTCGAACGCATACCCCCAAGGTTCGGACCACTAATGTTGGTAGCGGGCTTCTTCGGCTAACTGCGTCAGATCTTCATCCGCATCAAAGAGCTTAGGCGTGGTTGGAACCGGCTCCCGAATGATACGCGAGGCAACCGGAGCCAGCCCTTTGGAAAAGACACCGTCCGGGTTGAGAGTAAGTAGCGGAGCGCGCTGCAGAAGAGAAGCGCTAACCTGTTCATCGTAAGGCAGGAATCCAATGTACTGAACCTCTACGTGGAGGTTCTTTCGGGCGACGTGTCGCAGTTTTGCGCCGAGCTGAATATCGTTTTGGTTTTTGCCCATATTTAAAACAACCCGCGGGAGAAAAGAGCTCAGTTGTTGTTGTGCTTTCTCGCCCGATTCCGCCGATATACGGCTCAGCTCTTCAATGAGGGCGTGAGTCGACTGTTGGGTCCCCTCGAGCCGTTCGGTCATGAAGCGGTGCACGACCTCTCGCTCTTCACTACGTGAGGGAAAACTGCGATAGATCAGTCGGAAGAGGGCTGCTTTGATAAAGGAATAGGCGTTCAGAATAGAGGTGGTCTCGGGGGAAAGCACAAGAATCCCGGCCGATGAGGTCAGAAAGAAGTCGAGCGTATTGTAAGAGCTCCCTGAGCCCAAGTCCAAAATGACGTAGTCGGCGATAAGCTCGTGAAGCTCCTTCAGAATTTTTAGCTTCCGAAAGTACGGGAGGTTTGCGGTTCCGGGCAGCAACGAATCTCCGGGAATGAAGTAGAGCTGCGGGATACGTGTCTCCACCAAGAGCGCCTCTAAGCCTCGCTCCTGTTTGTAGATGTAGTTCCCCACGCCGGGCTTGTTGTTTTTCTCACCGAGACAGGTGTGGAGGTTCGACCCGCCGAGGTCGAGATCAACGAGAATCACGGTCTTTCCCGCGCGTGCGAGGGCGACTCCAATGTTTGCAGTAAACACCGTCTTCCCGACGCCGCCTTTCCCGCTCGCTACCGGGATTATGGTGGTCATTGGCGATATGATACAGCAAGAGATCCTGTGCATCAAGATTGACAGCAAAGTGCAAGTGGGCTACGGTAATTGGCGGTTCAAAAACGACCGACAAGGGACGTGTATGGAACAAAGCTTTGATCTGGATGCGGTAATCCGTAAGGTACCGGATTTCCCGAAAGAGGGAGTGCTCTTTTATGATGTGACGGGCATCCTCATGCATACTGAGGCCTTCAAGTATTGTATCGATAAAGCTCGGGAGGTGTACGGGTCGCGAAAGCTCGATGCAATCGCCGCCATTGATGCACGCGGGTTCGTGTTTGCAGCGCCGCTCGCCTACGCCATGGGTCTCCCACTGATCCTCGTACGGAAGAACGGCAAGTTGCCCGGAGAAACGTACCACAAGAAGTTTGCCCTCGAGTACGGCGAGGACGAGGTCGAGGTTCACAAGAGCGACATCAAAGCCGGTCAGCGTGTGATTATCGTGGACGATCTCATCGCGACGGGCGGAACACTGCGCGCCACCGCCGATATCCTCGTAGAAGCCGGTGCTACGGTGGAGGGTATTTTTGCAATCATCGGGTTGCCGTTTTTGAATTACATGGACAGCCTTGGCGAGTTCGATGTGCATACGCTTGTGCAGTATCACGGTGAATGAGTCTTGACAGAGCGTTTTGATCTGGGTATTCTTCGCCGTAACAAGTGAATGCCGATTCCCGGTGGTGTAATGGTAGCACAGCAGATTCTGGTTCTGCTTGTGGGGGTTCAAGTCCTCCCCGGGAAGCGTTAGATGGCCCCTTCGTCTATCGGCTAGGACGGAAGATTCTCAGTCTTCAAAGAGGGGTTCGATTCCCCTAGGGGCTAACCCATAGATAAGGCCGGCCGTAGTGGTCGGCCTTATTTATGTCCGGGCTCTAACGCGGAGTTCTGCGGCTACGGAGTGTTCATTATGCAGGAAGCCATTCTCTTTCTTGCCGATGGTAGTATGTTCCCCGGTACCTCTTTTGGTGCCCCGCCACTCGAGCTGAGCCGGCTCACCCCGGGTGTGGCACTCGAAAAAGGAGCCGGCGAGGTCGTGTTCAATACGGCGATGTCCGGGTATCACGAAGTCCTCACTGACCCCTCCTACATGGGGCAAATCGTCACGATGACATATCCGCACGTCGGCAACTACGGCGATGACGATGAGTGGAGCGAGGTCGGTCCGGAGCCATCCTCCGAGCGTTCCGGCGTAAAGGTGGCGGCAATCGTGCTTCGCAGCCTATACGACGGTCCAGTCGGTCATGGTCGCACGTCGTTGCCGGACTTCCTCTCGCGCCACGGCACCCCCGGCATAACGGATGTGGACACTCGAGGTCTTACTCTGCACCTGCGTGATGAGGGAAGCTCCAACGGGGTCATTGTTGCCGCACCCGAGGGCTTTCAGCGCCGGCGCGCCGAGGAAACGATTTCCCAAGAGTTCCGTGCTCGTGTGCTCGAATACTTGCGTGCCTTTCCTGTGATGGAGGGGCGCAATTTGGTCACTGAAGTCGGTACGACCGCAGAAGAGATCATAAACCCGGAGGGAAGCCCTCACGTTGCATTGCTCGACTGCGGTGTGAAGGGAAACATTGTACGAGAGCTCGTTTCGCGTGGAGCACGGGTTTCTGTGTGGCCGAGCTCTGCGGACCCGGAGGCAATCCTGGCGGATAGTCCCGACGCGCTCGTCGTGTCGAATGGACCGGGAGACCCGGCGGTGCTCGGCGATCAAATAAAATCGGTCAAGCGCCTCATGAATGAGAAGCCCACCCTCGGGGTGTGTCTCGGGCATCAACTCATTTCCGAGGCTGTCGGCGCGAAAACGTACAAAATGAAATTCGGCCATCACGGCGTAAATCATCCGGTACGCGACGAACAAACCGGAAAAGTGTTTGTGACCTCGCAGAATCATGGATTCGCCGTTGAAGAGGAGAGTCTTCCGGAAAACGTCACGGTATGGCTCAAGAACGCAAACGACGGAAGCATCGAGGGCATAAAGCTGACCGACCTTCCGGTTCTCAGCGCTCAATTCCACCCCGAAGCGTCTCCGGGGCCGCGGGACGCGCGCTGGATTTTCGAAGACTTCATGGAGCTCGTGCGTTCCAAATAGCACGCTCCGAGGGGCCGCACCGGCGGTCTGGAGCGCACCGGCGGTCTGGAGCGCACCGGCGGT
>JAWLED010000010.1:3280-53480 GCA_041686235.1 Spirochaetia bacterium
TTCGAAGACTTCATGGAGCTCGTGCGTTCCAAATAGCACGCTCCGAGGGGCCGCACCGGCGGTCTGGAGCGCACCGGCGGTCTGGAGCGCACCGGCGGTGTGGAGCGCACCGGCGGCGGGCTCGGCCGGCGGGCGCCGTGCCGAGGCGATCAGCGGCGAGACAGGGAGTAACACAAGGAGAGGCGGATGCCTGCACGAGGTGATATACAGAGCGTACTCATCATCGGCTCCGGTCCGATCGTGATCGGCCAAGCCTGTGAGTTCGACTATTCCGGAAACCAGGCGGTGCGTGCCCTGCGTGAAGAGGGCTATCGCGTTATACTCGTCAATCCGAATCCCGCAACGGTCATGACCACCCCGGGAATCGCGGACGCCATTTACATGGATCCTCTCACCGTACCGTACCTCGATCGAATCCTCGAGCAAGAAAAGCCCGATGCGGTGCTGCCCACCATGGGCGGGCAAACGGCGCTGAACCTCACCATCGAGCTCGGGGAGGCCGGTGTGCTCGAAAAGCACGGGGTCGAGGTGCTCGGTGCTCCGATCGAGTCGATCCAAATTGCAGAGGATCGCGGCAAGTTCAAGGATGTGATCGCCTCCATCGGCCTCGAGAGTCCGCACTCGGCGTTTATTCACAAAGTTTCAGAAGGACACGCGTTTGTTTCCGAGGTGGGCCTTCCGGTCATCATTCGTCCGAGCTACACCCTTGGCGGCAAAGGGGGAAGCATTGCCGAAACCCGCGGTGAGTTCGAGGAGTTGTTGAAGTGGGCTCTCTCGGAGAGCCCGGTGCATACCGCTCTCGTTGAGGAGTCGCTGCTTGGCTGGAAAGAGTTCGAGCTCGAGGTCATGCGGGACAATTTCGACAATGCGGTCGTTGTGTGCTCGATCGAGAACGTCGACGCCATGGGCATTCACACCGGCGACAGTATCACCGTAGCGCCCATACAGACGTTGTCCGACCGTGAATACCAAGAGATGCGCACCGCCGCCATCGAGATTCTCAGAGCGGTCGGCGTGGACTGCGGTGGGTCTAACGTGCAGTTTGCCGTCAACCCGGACACGGGCCGCATGGTCGTCATTGAAATGAACCCCCGTGTGTCACGGTCTTCGGCTCTTGCAAGCAAGGCAACGGGGTTTCCGATCGCGCGCTGTGCCGCGCGCCTCGCCGTGGGGTTCACCCTCGACGAGGTCATAAACGACATCACCGGGCAGACCGTTTCGTGCTTCGAGCCCTCGCTCGACTATGCGGCGGTAAAAATCCCTCGGTTCGAGCTGGAAAAGTTTCCGCAAGGCTATGCTACGCTCGGAACGGCCATGAAGTCCGTCGGCGAGTCACTCGCGATCGGGCGCACCTATCTTTCGGCACTAAATAAGGCTATTCGCGCCGCGGAGATCGGTTTCGAGGGTATAGAGGAGCTCGACATGAACGAGGAAGAGCTCTGGTCGATGGCGGCGCGCCTCCACCCCCGAAGGATTTTTGCGGTCTACTCGCTTTTGAAACGACTCGGCGGAGAAAACATGGACCGCATTTCGCGGCTTACCGGCTATGACCGCTGGGGGTTGCATCAACTCTTGACTCTGGCGGCTCTCGAGCACGAGATAGAGGCGGCAGGCTCCTCGTCTCCGCCTGCCGACCTTCTCTTTCGCGCGAAGCGAGAGGGGATTTCCGACCGCCGCATAGCAACGTTGCTGGGCACCGGGGCTCGAGAAGTCGAGGCCATGCGAGTGGCCGAGAACATGCACGCGTGCTACCACTTCGTCGACACGTGCTCGGGAGAGTTTGCCGCGGAGACGCCGTATTTCTACTCCGCGTACGGCGAAATTGACGAGGGAGCGGCTCTCGGCGAGCGAGGAGTCGTTATCCTCGGAAGTGGGCCGAACCGCATCGGCCAGGGGCTCGAGTTCGACACCTGCTGTACACTTTCATCGATCTCGTATCGGGAGCTCGACCGTGCCACGGTAATGATCAACTCGAATCCCGAGACCGTCTCCACCGATTTCAACGTTTCCGACCGCTTGTATCTCGAGCCCCTTACCGCCGAAGACGTAAAGGAGATTATTCGCAAGGAAGGGGTTCGCGATGTGGTCGTTCAGCTCGGCGGGCAAACGGCCCTCAATATGGCCGAAGAGCTCGAGGCGGCGGGGGCACGAATTGTCGGGACGCCGGTGAAACGCATCCACGACGCCGAGGACCGCGGCCTGTTCTACAACGTGATGAAGCGCATCGGGCTCGATCAGCCCCAGAGCGCCATGGCGCCGTCGCGCGCGGAGGTGGAGCGTCTTGCCGGGGAAATCGGCTACCCGGTGCTGCTTCGCCCCTCCTATGTACTCGGCGGGCGGAGTATGGGCATTGCCTACACGCCGGAAGAGCTGCGGGAGTTCCTTCAGCGGGACATCGTCGTGTCGGAAGAACGCCCCGTTCTCGTCGACCAGTTTCTCGAGGATGCGTTTGAGTACGACCTCGACGCGGTCTCAGACGGAGAACAGGTGTATGTCGGCGGCATCATGCAGCATATCGAGGCGGCAGGCATCCACTCCGGCGACTCAGCCTGCGTATTTCCCGCCTATAAGGTGAACCGCACGGCACTCACCAAGATGAAGGAAGCGGCCGCCGCCATTGCTCGAGAGCTCGGCGTCGTTGGTTTCCTCAACATTCAGTTTGCCGTTCAGAACGAAATTGTATACGTCCTCGAGGTAAACCCTCGTGCGTCACGAACGGTTCCCTATCTTTCGAAATCCTCAGGGGTGAACCTCGTTGCCGTCGCCGTGCGCATATGGGAGGGGCAAGACCTCCGGGCGCAGGGGTTGGTCACGCCGGACACCGAAGTGCTGCCGGGCGTCGCCGAGGGGCATTGTGTGGTCGGCTGGGCGGTAAAAGAAGCAGTGTTTTCCTTCGACCGCTTTCCGGAGGTGGACCCGCTTCTTGGACCGGAGATGCGCTCCACCGGGGAGGCAATCGGCATCGGGCAAAGCTTCGGTGAGTCATTTGCCAAGGCGACGAGCTCGGCGGGAAGCGAGCTGCCCACCGAGGGCAGGGTATTCGTTTCGATTCATGATTCGGACAAGGCGACGTTACTCCCGGTGGTGCGGGAGCTATCCGATCTCGGGTTTTCCATCATGGCGACTCGCGGAACGGCGGATTTCCTGTTTCAACACGGTGTATTCTCGGAGGTCGTGCTCAAGGTGCATGAGGGGCACCCAAACGTGGTCGACCATCTCGATGCAGGACGTATCGACCTCGTCATCAACACGCCGCTCGGACGCTATACGCAGCGCGACGACGACTACATCCGCATTCAGGCGCTGCGCCATCGCGTGCCCTACACAACCACCAGCTCTGCGGCGGAGGCGGCCCTCGAGGGGATCAAATACCTCAGCCGAGGAGAAGTGGCTGCCGAGCCGCTGCCGGAGCCGGTGCGTGCGTATTGAGGCGCGCACCTACTGAGACGCCTGCGTATTAAGGCGCCTGCGTATTGAGGGCCGTCACTCCCCATGGTAGAGTGTTAGCCACGGTCAACCGGCATGTCATCGAGCACGGTTTTTGATTCGCTTGTATCGACTCTGTCCGACGGCGAACGCCGCGAGCTCTTAGAACGAGTTCGGGCCTCTATTGCGCTGGACGAAGAACCCGTCGAGCGCGAGCTCGAGCCTCAAGAAAGCAGCGTAGACTACGCCTACTTTCGCATGAGCATCGTGCAGAAGGTCATGCTGTTTCTCCGTCGCGTGGTAAGCGGGTTTTCTCACGAAGAGGCTGTAGAGGAGTTTCTGCTGCGAAATCTTGCGCGCAAATTGCGCGCGGAGGCGGGGAATCTCGTAAACGTCTCCGACGACATGTTTCTCTCCGATTTCAAACAAGAGGTGCAGCAGCTCAAAGAGGGCGTGCATTTTCTCAGAATGCCCGTTGAGCGGGTGCGGGGTATCGGTACCGAAGCGTTTTACAGCTTCGTGCTCAGTCTCGAAGCAACGGATACGCGCGAAGAGCTTTTCAACGGCACGAACCCGTTCACCCTTGCCGATAGCATGGGGACCTCAGACGAACGGGAGCTCAGGCGAGAGGCCGAAGGGCGCCTTGCGGACGTCCTCGCTGGAATTCCGTCGTGGATCCAGGGGCGAATGCGCAACAACGCCGTGTTCTTCGAGTCGCTCGTGTCTTTGAGCGAGTTCGACTTTGGAGAGATCATTGCCGAGTTCCAGGGGGCGAGCTCTGAAGGGGACGAGCAATGTGAGATATCACGCCTGCGCGGTCCTCTTCAGCAACTCGGGGGCATCCTCAAGGGGCTCTCGACCGCCCCGAGTGCATCCCTCATAGAGGGGTTGGTGCTTTTCGAGGGGGAAAGCCCGCGGGCCGATGAGGACTTCGAGGCGCACTTCAGAAAGCGTGTTGACGCCGTTCAGAATAAGCTGGAAGTCGTGCGCGGGTTCGGCAGGCGTGTCCCATTGTACGATATCGTGCGGTACGCCGCCGGGGACGTCGGCCTGCGCCTCCCTGAGCCCCCCGGCGGAGAGGGGTGGCGGCTGCGCGTGGAGCGGTTTTGGTCCCGACGTATCGAGGTGCTCTTTCAACTCTACTCGTTCGAGCGTAAAACCGAAGAGCTGCTCGAGGAGGCTCGCGAGATTAGCGAAGACGAGCCGCCGTCGGCACTCGCGACATACCCTGCGCGTGAGGGACGGCGATTCGGAACCCACGCCACGAGCATCGGCATTCTCTCAACAGTGCTCCGGGCGGTATATCCCACGCACCTATTCGAGACACTGAAAACGCTGTTCGTACAGGGGGCGTTTTACAAAGAAGAAAATCGCGCCGAGTTCAATGAGTACTACGGTGAGCTGGAGGATCTCTCAAACGCGGTGGCCGACTTCGAGCGGCGGCTCGCCGAAGACGACGGCTTCGGCGCCGGTGGCGCCGGCGGCGGAGGCGAAGATGGTGGTGAGGAGACGCAAAGGATAGACCGCATCGATGAAACGGCCGAGCGGCTGGTGAAGCGGGGAATCGAGGCCTTCCACGGATTATCCGAGATACTCGGCGGCGTGTTGTATGGCGAAGTGGGCGGGCACTACGACACGTTAAGCAACTTCGAGGAGGTCGGCGGCAGCGATCACGAGCGGTTCAGGGAACGCCTCGATAACGTCCTCTCTCGGTGCAAAGCAATCGCCTCCCAGCTAAGTCGCATGTACGACATTGAGAATACCGCCGAACGGCGTCGCGCCGAGCTCGAGCGTCGCTCCGGTTGACTGCGGCTTCGGCTTGTCTATATGATCGGGCAATGATCGGCCAATCTCAGCTTGCACTCGATGCAGGCGGTGCAACGTCGGGTTTGGTGGTGTCTTTGCCGTTTGTTTTTCCCGCGTACCTGAGCCTTCGAGAAGCCGGGGACATGGGCCCAAGCGGCGCCGCCGTGCAGGAGCGCAGAGACGCGCTGCTCGAACGGCTGGGAATCGACCCGGCGCGCTACATTACGCTCAAGCAGACGCATTCACGCAGTGTCCGTACCGCAGATCGAAACAACAGGCCGCCCGAGGGGACTGAGGGCGACGGGTTGCTTACCGCCGACCCCTCGCTTGCACTCGGCGTGACGGTCGCCGACTGCATGCCGATTTTTCTCGCCGCGCCCGACAGAAACGTGTTTGGCGTGCTCCACTCCGGGTGGCGTGGCACCGGCATCGTTGGGGAGGCAATAGGGCGTGCCCAACGCGAGTACGGCGTGCGCCCCCGAGATCTCTCGGTGCTCCTGGGTCCGTCGATCGGCCCCTGTTGCTATCGAGTGGACGAGGAGCGTGCAAAGGAATTTGCTCGTCTGTGGGGAGAGCAGTCTGTGGCTCGCATCGACGATGCCCCGCACCTCGATCTGCGGCGCGCCAATCTCGAGATAGCCGAAAGCCGGGGGGTGGTGGATGTCTCGGTCATCGGCGAGTGCACGGTGTGCAACGAAGCGTTCGGCAGCTACCGAAGACAGGGGGCCGCGGAGTTCACCCGCATGATGGCGGTAGTCTCGGGTCGGTCCGGAAAGAGCACAGGAGAATAACAGCATGCAGGCATATCGAACCGTCTGGAAATCGCGTGTCGCTCGGGTACTCGCCGAGCTTGCCGCAGAACGGGGCCTCGATCCTTCCGCAATAGACGAGGCTTCCGTTCTCGTACAACGGCCGCCGAAGCCCGAGCTCGGCGACATGGGGTTCCCCATGTTTCCCTTCGCGCGGGTGTTCAAGACTGCCCCGAACGCCGTGGCGGAGATGGCCGCCGAGCGTTTGCGCCAATCCGGCGATGTCGGAAACGACGTGGTCGAGACCGCGGGTCCCTACATCAATGTGCACATTGAGCGAACCGCCTACACCGCCGCGGTGTTTCAGGCGATCGAGCAGGAAGGCGATACCTACGGCCACGGCACATCCCGCAGCGGCGAGCGGGTCATGATCGAGTTTTCCGCTCCCAATACCAACAAGCCGCTCCATCTCGGCCATCTCCGAAATGACGCCATCGGGGAGAGTGTCTCGCGAATCGTGAAGGCGACCGGCGCCGAGGTCCGGAAGGTCAACCTTGTTAATGACCGCGGAATCCACATTTGCAAATCGATGCTTGCCTATCAAAAATTCGGCGACGGCCGGACGCCCGAGTCCGCCGGCGAAAAGCCGGACACCTTTGTCGGCAACTTTTACGTACGGTTTGCCGAGTGGTCGAAGGAGCATCCGGAGGCCGAGGAGGAAGCTCAGCAGATGCTCAAGGCATGGGAACAGGGAGAGCCGAAAACGCTCGAGCTGTGGAACACCATGAACTCATGGGCGGTAACCGGCATTCAACAGACATACGAGCGCACCGGAGTCTCGTTCGACAAGATGTATTACGAGAGTCAAACCTACGGGGCCGGCCGAGAGGAGGTCCTCAAAGGGCTCGAGTCGGGGGTATTCTACCGCGACGACAGCGGTACGGTATGGGTGGACTTGGAGGATATCGGCCTCGACAAGAAGGTGCTCCTGCGGGGTGACGGAACGTCGCTCTACCTCACTCAAGACATCGGAACCGCTATTCGACGCTACGAGGACTGGCCGTTTGACCGGCTCGTCTACGTAGTAGCCTCGGAGCAGCGCTATCATTTCAAGGTCCTCTTTAGCGTTCTCGGCCGCTTGGGCTTCGAGTGGGCGCAGAACCTATTTCACCTGGCTTACGGGATGGTGAATCTCCCCGAGGGCAAGATGAAGTCACGGGAAGGAACCGTGGTGGACGCCGACGACTTGATTGACCGGCTCGCCGAGCTTGCCCAGGCGGAGATTCGCGACAAAGAGCGCGACGGCGAGGTAGAAGACATCGCCGAAACCGGCGAGGCGATAGCAATTGGAGCGCTCCACTATTACTTACTCGCGGTGGACCCGATGAAGGATATCGTGTTCGACCCCGATACCTCTCTCTCGTTCAACGGCAACACCGGGCCGTACTTGCAGTATACCGGTGCCCGTATTCGAAGCATTCTTCGCAAGGCCGGCACGAGTTCAGCGCCTTCTGCGGAGGGGGTCGATGTCTCGGCCCTCGATTCTATCGACGACTGGGAATTGGTGAAAATGCTCGGAGAGTTTCCCGCGCGAGTTGCAGAGGCATCGGAAGATTTCGACCCCTCGCATCTTACCGCATATTTATTTGATCTCGCTAAAACCTTTTCCAAGTACTATCACGAATACCCAATACTTACCGCTCCAACACCAAAGGCGAGAGATGCACGACTTCTGCTTGCAATTTCGACCGCAAAGGTATTGAAAAACGGTTTCTATCTGATTAATATTCCCTACTTAGATAAAATGTAGGAATACGAATATACGAATAGATGATAACACGTGTTCAGGCCGTTTTGAGGCGGCAACGACTTCAACTTACCAGCCCATCGCCGGGGCCCACACATCCCGGAACATGACTGTTAAAGAAAGGTAATGGACGTGAATCTATCTGAGTCCTGAGGTTCCGTAGGCCTTAGCACACGGAGGCAGCGCATGAATATGCAGAAAAGACCCGACAAACAAGGACTATACGATCCCGCGTTCGAGCATGATGCGTGCGGTGTGGGATTCGTTGGCGATATAAAGGGGCGGGCGAGCCATTCAATCGTCGAGCAGGCTCGCACGGTCCTCATAAATATGACGCATCGGGGAGCGGTGGGAAGCGAGAAAAATACCGGTGACGGGGCCGGGATCCTTACGGCACTGCCCCATGCGTTTCTCGAAAAGATCATGAAACGGGATTTCGAGGTGGAATTGCCTCCGCGCGGGCAATATGCGGCGGGCATCGTGTTTCTGCCGAAGGATTTCCGAGAACGCTCGACCTGTAAGCGCATTTTCGAGAACGTCGTGGCGGAGGAGGGCCAGCGGTTCCTCGGGTGGCGGCCGGTTCCCCGCGACGACCGGATGATCGGGCCTTCGGCCAAAGCCGCTGAGCCCAACATGGAGCAGGCGTTCATTGCGGCGACGGTCGAGGACCCGGACGACTTCGACCGAAAGCTGTTTGTTATTCGCAAACAGGCCTCCAAACGGATCCGCGGAGAATCTTTCGATTCGAAAAGCCTCTTCTACATTGCCAGCCTCTCTACCCGCGTGTTGGTCTACAAGGGCATGCTCATGCCGGAGCAGCTGTTCGAGTATTTTACCGACCTCAGTGATCCCGACTACGAGACGCATGTGGCCATGGTTCACTCCCGTTTTTCGACGAACACCTTCCCCAGCTGGGATCGCGCTCAACCGCTGCGCTACATGAGCCACAACGGCGAGATAAACACCTTGCAGGGCAACGTGAACAAAATGTATGCGCGCGAGGGCACCCTCGAGAGCGACCGTTTTGGGAAGGACCTCCAACGGGCGTTTCCGATCATAGAGCCCGACAGCTCCGATTCCGGTAACTTCGACAACACCCTCGAGCTCTTGCTGCTTTCCGGTCGCGAGCTTCCCGAGGCGGTCATGATGATGGTGCCGGAGGCTTGGCAAAAGCACCGCCGGATGAGCGAGGCTCGGCGCAACGTGTATGAGTACATGAGCTGCAGCATGGAGCCGTGGGACGGTCCGGCATCTATCTCGTTTACAGACGGTAAGGTCATGGGGGCGCTACTCGATCGAAACGGCCTTCGCCCCAGCAGGTATTATGTAACCGACGACGACATGGTCATCATGGCAAGCGAGGTCGGCGTGCTCGATATTCCCCCGGAGAAGGTCCGGCGGAAAGGACGGCTTCGGCCCGGGCGCATGTTCCTCGTGGATTTCGAAGAAGGCCGTATCGTTGACGACGACGAGCTGAAAGACTCCATTGCGAAAAAACACCCATACGGCGAGTGGCTCGAGCGGGAGGGAATCCGCCTCGAGGAGCTGCCCGCTGCGGGTGAAGTTGACGGTCGCGACGAAGAAACCGTGAAAGAGCGGTTTCGGATGTTCGGCTACACCGAAGAGCATCTCAATATCTTACTGAAACCTATGGCCGAAGAGGCGAAGGAACCGCTCGGCTCCATGGGAAACGACGCCCCGTTGGCCATACTCTCCCAGCGCCCACGCCTTACCTATGAGTATTTCAAGCAGCTGTTTGCCCAGGTTACGAATCCGCCGATCGACTCGATTCGCGAAGACATCATCATGAGCCTTTCCGCCTATATCGGGCCACAGAGAAATCTGCTCGAGACGACTGCCGCGCATTGTCGACGGCTCAAGATAGATCATCCGATACTGACCAACGAAGAGCTCGCTCGCATAAGAGAGCTCGACTACCGAGGATGGCGCTCGAAGGTCGTCGACGCCACGTATCCGGTCGACGACGAGGACGAAGACCTCCAGGTTGCCCTGCGGCGCATCAGCAAGGAAACCGAAGCTGCCATTTCGGAGGGCTATTCGCTCGTCGTTTTGTCCGATAGGAATGCCGGACCGCGGCGTATTCCGATCAGTGCGCTTCTCGCCGTCGGCGGGGTGCATCATTACCTCGTGCGGCGCGCAAAGCGCACACAGATCGGTATCGTGCTCGAGACCGGCGAGCCGCGGGAGGTCCATCATTTCTCGGCGCTCTTTGCCTTTGGTGCGGATGCGGTCAACCCGTATCTCGCGTTCGAGGCTATGTGGCATCTGCGCGACGAGGGGGCCATCTCGGCGGAGGTCGACGAGGATCACATCGTCGAGAACTACCGCAAGGCCATCGCGAAAGGCATGCGCAAAGTGTTTGGAAAGATGGGAATATCCACCATCGACAGCTACAAAGGTGCACAGATCTTTGAGATTGTGGGCCTTGCGCCGAACGTGGTGGAGCGCTGCTTCGCCGGCACCGCCTCTCGGATTGCGGGGGCGGGCTTTGACGTGCTCGACCAGGAGGCGCGGGAGCGCCACCGCATGGCATATCCGGGGCGCAACATCCCCATTGGGTATGACTCATATAACCCGGGAGACTATCAGTGGCGCACCGGCGGAGAGCGGCACATGTGGGAGCCCGAGGCCATTGCCTCCCTGCAACGAGCCGTCCGCACCGACGATGCGGCTATGTACCGAAAGTTCGCCGAGATCGAAAACCGTCGCGACAAGGACCAGGCAACCATTCGAGGACTCTTGAAGTTCAGAACGGGAGACCCGATTCCCATCGAACAGGTCGAGCCGGCTGAGGAGATCATGAAACGCTTTGCAACCGGTGCGATGAGTTTCGGCTCCATCTCGGCCGAAGCGCACGAGACTCTTGCGGTGGCGATGAACCGCATCGGCGGAAAGTCGAACACCGGCGAGGGAGGCGAGCGGCGGGAACGGTACAAACCGCTCGAGAACGGAGATTCCAAGCGCTCGGCCATCAAGCAAATCGCCTCGGGCCGCTTCGGGGCGACCATCGAGTATCTGACTGAGTCCAACGAGATTCAGATCAAGATGGCCCAGGGAGCGAAGCCCGGAGAGGGCGGCGAGTTGCCGGGACGAAAGGTTTTCGACGTAATTGCCGATACGCGGTATTCGACGCCCGGGGTCGGGCTCATTAGTCCGCCGCCCCATCACGATATCTACTCGATCGAAGACCTCGCCCAGCTCATTTTTGACCTCAAGAATGCTAATCCAACCTCTCGGGTCAGCGTCAAGCTGGTCTCCGAGGTAGGCGTCGGCACGATTGCCGCCGGTGTGTCCAAGGGGCACGCCGACCACATTCTCATATCCGGACAAGACGGGGGCACCGGCGCGTCGCCGCTGACCGGGATCAAGTACGCAGGGGTCCCCTGGGAGCTCGGGTTGGCCGAAACGCACCAGACGCTGGTCATGAACAACCTCAGAAGCCGTGTGGTCGTGCAAACCGACGGCCAGATAAAGACGGGGCGCGACGTGGCCATCGCGGCGTTGCTCGGTGCGGAAGAAACCGGTCTTGCCACCGGCCCGCTCATCAGCATGGGCTGCATCATGATGCGTGTGTGTCACAAAAACACGTGCCCGGTCGGAGTCGCCACCCAGGACGCCGAGCTTCGGAAAAAGTTCATGGGCAAACCCGAACACGTCATCAATTACCTGAGGTTCGTAGCCGAAGAGCTGCGGGAGATCATGGCGGAGCTCGGATTCCGCACATGGAAGGAGATGGTGGGGCGCGTGGATATGCTTGAGCCCGACGAGTCGGTCTTGCACTGGAAATCGCAGACCATCGACTTGTCGAATGTGTTGGCACCGGCGGTGCGGGGCAAGGGCAATACCGGCGTCATTTGTTGCATTCCGCAGGAGCACGGTGTGGATACCGTACTCGACCGAAGGCTCATCTCCCTCGCTGAGGCGGCGATGACTACCGGTGAGCCGGTGCGCGAGGACCTCGACATCCACAACACCGACCGCGCTACCGGCACCATGCTCAGCCACGAGATCACCCGGCGTTTGGGCTTTGCCACGCTGCCCGACGACCTTATTCACTTCAAATTCAGCGGGTCCGCCGGACAGAGTTTCGGCGCGTGGCTTGCAAAGGGAGTAGCGCTCGAGCTCG
Organism: Spirochaetia bacterium; assembly: GCA_041686235.1. Taxonomy (GTDB): domain Bacteria; phylum Spirochaetota; class Spirochaetia; order DSM-27196; family PWMO01; genus JAAAOH01. Next base: position 15,216 of record JAWLED010000010.1, read on the forward strand.
AGGGCGATGCAAACGACTACGTGGGAAAAGGCTTGTCGGGAGGTATGATCGCAGTCTACCCGCCCAAGGGCGCCGGCTTCGTGGCGGAAGAGAACATCGTTATCGGAAACGTAGCCCTCTACGGAGCGATATCCGGCAAAGCCTTTTTCCGGGGCCAAGCCGCCGAGCGCTTCTGCGTGCGCAACTCCGGCGCACACGTCGTTGTAGAGGGCGTCGGTGATCATGGGTTGGAATACATGACCGGCGGCCGAGTCGTTATCCTCGGGCCGACCGGCCGGAATTTTGCCGCCGGTATGAGCGGAGGCATCGGTTACGTATGGGACCCGAAGGACGGATTGGAGGCCCTCTATAACCCCGAGCTCGTGGAGCTCGAGCAAATCGACGAGGAAGACGAGGCCACCATTTTGGCCCTCGTGCGGGAGCACAGCGAGCTCACCGGATCTACGGTCGCTTCCCACGTACTCTCCACGTGGGACGAGCGACGTGCGGAATTCGTCCGTGTCATATCGCCCAAATTTCGCGACGTCTTGCAGCAGACAAAAACGACTCGAACACCGGAGGCAGTACATGGGTAAACCGACGGGATTTATGGAATATAAGCGCGTTCCCGGCCCCGAACGGGAGGAACGCGAGCGCACCGCCGATTTCAAAGAGTTTCACCTCCACCTCGATGAGCACGAGCGGCAGATCCAGGGGGCGCGTTGTATGGATTGCGGCGTACCCTTCTGCCAGTCGGATTACGGGTGCCCGGTGGACAACTTGATTCCCGAATGGAACGATCTGGTGTACCGGGGCCATTGGGACGAGGCCTTCCGGCGGTTGATGAAGACCAACAACTTTCCCGAGTACACGGGAAGGGTCTGTCCGGCACCCTGCGAGCACGCATGCGTTTTAGCAATTAACGAGCCGGCCGTTACGATAAAAGATAACGAAGCCCACATAATCGATCGCGCCTACGATGCCGGCCTCATGGAGCCCCACCCGCCGGAAACGCGTACCGGAAAACGAGTTGCTATCGTGGGAAGCGGCCCGGCCGGTCTCGCAGCGGCGGACCAATTGAACAAAGCGGGGCACTCGGTAACCGTGTTCGAGCGGGACGACCGCATCGGCGGGCTGCTCATGTACGGAATTCCAAACATGAAACTCAGTAAAGAGCTCGTCGAGCGGCGAAACCGCCTCATGGCCGACGAGGGAGTCGAGTTTCGCACCGGCGTGTGGGTCGGTCGCGACCGAGACCCGGAAGAGTTGGTTTCCACCTATGACGCGGTGCTGCTCGCCTGCGGGGCGACCTCTCCGAGAGACTTGCCGGTTCCCGGTCGGGAGCTGCAGGGCGTTCATTTTGCCATGGAGTTCCTCAAGGCAAACACGAAAACACTTCTCGACGGCCGGCCCAACGAGGCCTATATCGACGCCGCGGGCAAAGACGTCATCGTCATTGGCGGGGGAGATACCGGGGCCGACTGTATCGGCACTGCCGTGCGTCACGGAGCCAAGAGCATTCGCAACTTCGAGCTCTTGCCCAAGCCGCCGGCCGAGCGCGACGAGAGCATGCCGTGGCCGACATTTGCCAAGGTATACAAGTTCGACTATTCCCACGCCGAGACCGCAGTGGTGCAGGGTGAGGACCCGCGCGTCTATAGCGTCATGACCAAGAAGTTCCTCGGCAACGACGGAGTCGAGGGTGTACGGACGGTGCAGGTCAAATGGGAAAAGGCTCCCGGCGAGCGCCCGAAACCGGTCGAAGTCCCCGGCACCGAGCAGGATTGGCCGGCCGATCTTGTGCTGCTGTCCATGGGATTTCTCGGCCCCGAACAACAGCTGCCCGACACCATGGCGTTAGAGAAAGATGCGCGCAGCAACATCGCCGCTGAGTTCGAGAAACACGCGACGTCTCGAGAAAACGTGTTCGCAGCCGGCGACGCACGCCGGGGGCAGTCACTGGTCGTGTGGGCCATAAAGGAAGGGCGAACCGCTGCACGAGAGATTGACCGTGCTTTGATGGGCTCTACGGTTCTGACGTAGCGGCCGACCGACCGGCGGCGGACCGATCAGCGGCCCGCCCATCAGTCGCGGGCCCATCAGTAGCTGGGCCGTTCGGCGGCGGGCCGATGGAGAATCTCGCCGGCATGGTCGACGAAGAGGATGCCCTCATCCTCGCGGTCGCGGTAATCTGAGAGGTCGATCTCGGCGGGGTCCATGTACCCGAGGTTGATTTGCTCGGCCGTTTCTTTGCTCAAGCCGGTTGCAAGCACGACGTTGATCCGCGGCTTCTCGACACCGTTCTCGAATGACCCGTCTCCTTTTACATGGGTCGAGTGGGCTAACACGGCCCGCGGCACATCGGAGAACGCATCGATATCGGCGAGAAAGTAATCCCGCACGTGATAGCCGACCTGTTGGAGATACTTCCCCCACGTAGAGGAGACCTCGCGAAGGTGCGGGGCATAGATGATGAGGGTTCCTCCGTCCTCTACGATGGGCTCGAGTTTGTACATGACCTTACCGGCGACCCAGAGCTCATCGTACATCTCCGGCGCAACGCCGAGAACGGTGTGATAGCGGCGCGGCGTGTAGCGTATGTGGAGTTTCGAAGAGAGGTCCGCCGCCTCAGACCACGCCTCCTCCGGGGTGCCCACGTAGAGTCCGGCCAACTTGTTTCCGGGACGTACGACCATGGCAATATGGTGCCGCTGTGCGGGGATCTTTTGCGCCGCCTCGTCCACGAGGGCGCGCATGGGAGTGTGCTTCACGCCGATCGTGCGACGACATGTTATGACGGCACCGAGCCAATGGAAAAAGTGAAGGAAGTCTCCACCGGATATCCCGGGGAAAAAGTACTTGTTGCTGCCCGAGAACCCCACGACCTCGTGCGGAAACACCGGCCCGAGAATCAAAAGAAGATCGTAATCATACACGATCTTGTTGATGTCGACCCGCACCGATTCCCGAAAGAGCCCGCCGGTTCGTTCCTCTATTTCGTCTTCGCTGAAGCTCCCGATCTCCACTAAGGTTTCGGGGTCCTGCCACTCGTGGTTCATGAACGTGCTGTTCGCAAAACGGGTGTTGCGGCTTTCCTCGTCTATGCCGTAAAGCTCGAGGATTTGCTCTTGGCTCATGGGATGATGCGAGCCGAGCGCGACGATGTAATCCAGTCGGCGTGCGATATCGGCAAAAGATTCTTGAACCGCTGCGACCATCATGGGAAGCGGGCAAGTGCGGGTGGCATCCGGGGTAATAACGAGCACCCGCTTGTCTCGTACGCTCTCTTGGGGGGTGCCCTCTTCAATAAGCTGCTTCACCTCCGGAAAAGACAGCTCTCCGGTTTCTTTCCCTCTGCCGTGTACCATGTGATGCCCTCCGCTAACCGACAAATGCGAAACGAATTATAGCAACGGACTAACGCCGGTGTCAAAGCGCAGGTCTTGACGTCCGCACACGATTAGTGTTACTCATAGCTTCACTTACTAAAACGGAAATGGAAACGCCCAATGTACGCAGTTGTAGAGATCAAGGGTAAGCAGTACAAAGCGCAGGAAGGAGATCTCCTTAAAGTAGATCATGTAGAGGGGAATGACGGAGATGTGCTCCAGTTCGATTCCGTTCTCATGCTGCGCTCCGATGACGAGAACCTCTCTATGGGGTCGCCCTATGTAAAGGGCGCTTCGGTGAAAGCCGTCGTCGAAGATCAGGGTAGGGACCGTAAGGTCATTGTATATAAGTACAAACGTCGCAAGGGGTATCGGCGACGCCACGGGCATCGGCAAAAGTACTCTTTGGTTCGCGTCAAGGAGATCGCCTCCGCCTCGTGATACGCGTCGTATTGCAGCACGACGGTTACGGATGCCTCAGTCGCGTGCGGATGGAAGGGCACGCCGGCGGGGGCCCTGTGGGGGATAACCCCGTGTGCGCTGCGGCGACTGTGTTGGCACGCACCGCGGCGAGATTACTCGACGCCGCGTCGGGTATAGAGGTGCACGGCGAGGCCGATCACGAGGGAATGCTCGAGGTGGTGGTAACCGCCTACGAGCCGGAGACGCTCAATTACCTCAAGGGCGCGTCGGATTATCTGCTCGTGGGGCTTCGCGACCTCGAGCGCGAATATCCAAACCACGTTGCTGTTTTGGCGGAAGACCTCGTGGAAACGGAAGGAGAGTAATAACGTATGGCACATAAGAAAGGTGGAGGAAGCTCCAAGAACGGCAGGGAATCGGTAGCAAAACGTCTCGGTGTTAAGCGCTTCGGTGGTCAGCTGGTGTCCGCCGGCGAGATCATTGTGCGTCAGCGTGGGACGAAATTTCATCCCGGGCTCAACGTAGGCCGCGGCAAGGACGATACGCTGTTTTCCAAGGTAGACGGAAACGTCGTGTTCAAGTCTCGGAAAGGGAAGAAGTTTGTTACGGTAGCCCCAGCCGGCGAATAGCGGGTGCAGCAGTTCGTAGACGAGGTCACAATTACCGTTCATTCGGGAGCCGGCGGGCCGGGCGCGGTTTCCTTTCGACGCGAGAAGTACGTGCCGAAAGGCGGCCCCGACGGTGGAGACGGCGGAAGTGGCGGGAGCGTCGTCTTTCGGACGAAGAGTAACCTCAAAACGCTCCGCCACCTCCGATACAAGTCGACATACCGTGCAGAAAACGGCCGACCCGGCGAGGGCGCAAAGCGCCACGGTCGCGACGGGGCAAGCACCGTCATAGAGGTCCCCCCCGGGTCTCTCGTGCGCGACACCGAAAGCGGTGAGATCCTTCGTGACCTCGCCGTAGAGGGCGAGGAGTGGGTTTGCCTCGAAGGCGGGCGCGGCGGCAAGGGAAACACCCACTTCAAGAGCTCGCGCCGGCAGGCTCCGCGGTTCGCGCAACCGGGCTTGGAGGGCGCCTCGGCAACGCTCAAGGTCGAGCTTCAGCTCATTGCCGATGCCGGTTTCGTCGGGCTGCCGAATGCCGGCAAGTCGAGTCTGCTCCGAGCCTTGACTGCGGCGGAGCCTCGCGTTGCCGGATATCCTTTTACAACAACGATCCCGCACCTCGGCGTCGTGAAGTTCTTTGACCGAGACATGGTTTTGGCGGATATTCCCGGGATCATACGCGGTGCCTCGAGCGGAGCGGGCCTTGGCACACGCTTTCTCAAGCATATCGCGAGAACGCGGGCACTGGTGTTCGTCATCGATCTTTCCGACGACGCCGAAATGGCGGAGACCAGCCGTATCCTATTGGACGAGCTTGAACAATACGAGCCGCACCTGTTGGAGAAACGCCGCATCATCGTTGGAACAAAGCTGGATGTAGACGGCGCGCGGGAGCGACTGGCTCGGGCGCAGCGTGCAGGAATATTCGGCGAAACTCCGTTTCTCGGAGTATCGTCTTTTGCTCGAGAAGGGCTCGACGAGCTCGTCAAACGGCTCGGTGAGCTGACGAAAGTGGAGGATGCCGGTGCGAATAGCGATGTTCGGCGGATCGTTTGATCCGGTCCACGTGGGGCACCTCTTCGTGGCCGAGGAGGCGCGAATAAACCTACACTATGATCGCATCCTCTTTATTCCGGCATTTCAGCCTCCGCACAAGAGCGGACCGCCGGCAGCACCACCGCAAGATCGTGTTCGAATGTTACGGCTCGCCGTCGACGATCGGACCGAGTTCGAAGTGGATACCTACGAGCTGGATCAGCGTGGCGTCTCCTACACCATCGAAACGGTGCGCCACCTATACGAAACGTATCCGATCGAGGGGCGGCTCGGACTCATTATCGGCGACGACCTCCTCGAGGGCTTCCACACCTGGAAAGAATCGCAGACGTTGGAGCAACTGGTGGAGGTAATCGTGGCCACGCGTCAAGAGGATTTCGAGGCCACGCACCGCTACGCCGCAATTGACAACTCACCGCTCCCGGTATCATCCTCTGATATACGGGCGCGGGTTGGGGCCGATAAGGCGTACCGGTATCTCGTCCCGGAATCTGTGTATGGCCACATCAGGGAACATGAGCTCTATCGAGGTTGAAGGCGCCGCACGAGTTGCGGTCGCTTGCACGAGAATTGAATCCTATATCCGTGCGCAGCTTTCTTCCGGCCGTTTGCAACACGTGCTCGGCGTTACCGAATATGCCGAATACCTCGCGGAGAGCTTCGGAGAGTCTCCTGCACGGGCTCGTTTGGCGGCGTTGGGCCACGATATGGCGCGAGAATGGGATGTCGAGAAGATACGCACATGGGGAATATCCGACGGGTTGCCGGTTTCCCCACTGGAGAGCGAGGTGCCGAAGATTCTGCATGGACGGGCGGCGGCTGTACTCATGAAAGAGCAGTTTCACGTGTGTGATACGGAAGTCATTCGCGCCGTACGGACTCATACACTGGGAGATGTTGGGATGGGGCGACTCGAGAAAATTCTCTTCTGCGCGGATTATCTCGAGCCCGGCCGCCCCTACATCGAGCGGGACTTCAGAGTTCGGGTAGAGCAGCTCGACCTCGATGAGATGGTATGTGCCTGTGTCGAGCACAACACGAACCGTGGGCATGAGCCGGCGGAGCGCACGATTTCCATGTACCGCGAGTTGTGCGGGAGGGAGTATCCCACATGATTCGTACGCCGAAGCTCAGCTTGTCGTTCGTACTACTATTAGTAGCGTTTCTTGTCGTTGGCATTACCGCCTTTGTCGTCCATCGAAATGTCCGCACCGACAGCATTACCTCGATGGTGGAAAACGACGAGACGATACGTGTTCTCATAGCCTTCGAGGAGGACGAGCGCCTCGTCTCGGCCCAAGTGCTTTTCTACAATCCGGTGACGAATCGTGGCGGAATCTTTGACGTTCCTCGCAAGCTCGGCGCCATTTTCGACGCGCTCGATCGCGTAGATAGCATAGCGGCCCTTTACCGGGAGAACGACGTGGAAACGTATAAGGACGAGGTGGAAGAGCTCCTCGACGTTTCGGTACCGTTCTATCTCGTGCTCGACGGAGAACAATTGAGTCACGTTGTGGATCTCGCCGAAGGCATGGAGGTATTCATCGCCGATTCGTACCAAAGTGAGGCCGCGGGGGTCCCGTCGGGGGAAGCCGGGTTAGTCGGCGGAAACGACGATTCCGACGGTGTGGAGCCACAGAGTTTTGACGAGCGCATCCGTACCGATCTCATTCCAGGCACGGTGTCATCGGAGCAAGAGCAGTCGCCGTCGCGGGAAGTGGAAAGCATGCTTCCTGCGGGAAACGTCGTTCTCGATGGAGCAAAAGCGCGTACCTACCTGACGATTGCTCCGTCGGGCGAATCGGATGGTGACCGAATTGCGCGACGGCTGAAGTTCGGACGACGCTTTCTGCAAATGCTCGGGGAGAACGCCGACGAGCTGCGACACGAACAGGTGCGCCCATATGTGTCGTCGAGTTTCGAAACGAATCTCGATGAGCGCTCGTTGTCGGCACTCATTGGGAGGTTGGCTCTGTTGGATACCAGCCAACTGATTCAGCGCCGCATTCAGGGAAACTTTCGCCAGGTTGATTCGGCCGGCGAAACCAAGGAGCTCTTGTTTCCTCATTTCGAGGGCGAGTGGTTGCGGCAAGCCGTGCGACAAGTTGAGCAATCGATCGGCTCGACCGAGAGCTTTGCCGAAGGGGCGGACAGTATATCGGTGGAGATACTCAACGGAACCTCGGTTGACGGGCTTGCACGGCGTACCAAGGAACTGTTCGAAGGGTATGGGTTCGACGTGGTCTCATTCGACAACGCCGAGGAAGACGAGGTAGAATATACGCAAGTCATAGACCGAACGGGCGAGATCGATACCGCTCGTCGCACGGCGGGGATCATTCGCGCAACGCGGATCACTAGTGAGCCTCTAACGGAGGACTCCGCAGTCGACGTAACGGTACTATTGGGGCAAGACTTTGACGGAACATATGTCCGAGAATAAAGAGACGGTCATCGAGGTGTCCGAGCTCCTAAAAGACTACGACGGGGGCGGCACCGTTGCGATCTACGTCGGCGAGGTATCGAGTTTTACCGATTACTTCGTAATCAGTACCGCCCGAAGCATGACGCATCTCAGCGGGCTCCATCGCCGAGTCGAGGAACACTTGAGCCGTCGCAATGTTAACCCACTCAACCGGCATAAACGCAGCGACGAGAACGGGTGGACTCTGCTGGATTTTGGGTTCATGGTGATTCACCTCATGACCGAGGATATGCGCGAGTTTTACGAGCTCGAGCGTCTTTGGTTTAACGGTACGGTGATCTATCGAGATGAGGACGATAACGGGGGTGGCGCGCGCGATAGTTCGATTTGACAGCTCCGGGAGAGTGTGTATAATTGGTTGCGTCGGTGGGCTGGAAACACCCGGGAGCCACGCCCATCTCCACATACCCCGGGATCGGGATATGATCTGCGCGCAGGGGTACGTCTGCGTCGTCGGAGGAGTTGCTTGAGATGGAAATCACCGATATCCGGGTCCGGCGTGTAAGTGCGGAAGGCAAGCTAAAGGCCTACGTTACCGTGACGTTTGATAACTGCTTCGTGGTCCACAACGTAAAGGTTATTGAGGGGAAGTCGGGTATTTTCATTGCTATGCCAAGCCGAAAGACGAAAACGGGGGAGTACAAAGACGTAGCTCACCCCATCAATTCGGACTTTCGAAACGCGTTGCAGGAGCGGATACTCGAGGCATACGAGAACGCGGAGGTTCCTGCCGCCGATTCTGCGGACCGGGAGTAGCCGCCGAGCCGCGCAACGCTCCGCCGACTTGCTTGACATTCACGGCTCGTTTCACCATTCTAATCGCACGATAACATTACGCTATGGGACGTCGGCAAGCGGTAAGCCACCGGGTTTTGATCCCGGCATTCGCAGGTTCGAATCCTGCCGTCCCAGCTACGATCTCTCGAGGAGTTGAGCATGGTAAATAAGACAGTGGAAGCTGCTACGCGGACCGAGTTCGGCAAGGGGCCGGCCCGAAGGCTGAGGCGTGAGGGGAAGCTCCCTGCCATCATCTACGGGCGCTCGGACACGATGCCGATTACGCTCGACGAGCATGACTTCTACCAGACGTTCAAACAGATTTCCGAAAGTACGATCATCACGATCAAAACCCCCGACAAAGATCTCGACGTGCTACTGAAAGCCTACGACGAGGATATCGCCACCGGGCACCTGCGGCACGTAGACTTCTACGCCATTGAAAGTGGCTCGTTGCTGCGCACGAATGTCCAAATTCATCTCGTCGGCAACGCGCCGGGCGTACGTGAAGGCGGGGTTCTCCAGAGCCAGATTCACGAAGTGGAAGTCGAGTGTCTGCCGAAAGATATTCCGGAGTACTTCGAGCTCGACATTTCCGGTCTTCAAATCGGTGACGCCCTGCACGTGAGCGATCTTCCCGATCTCGGCGGGGTCAAGGTTCTCAACAGTGAGGATCAGACCATCACGCTTGTCGCTATGACGAGAGAAGAGGTCGAAGAGGAAGCCGAGGAAGAAGAAGTCGAAGAAGGCGAAGAAGGTCTCGAAGAAGGCGCCGAGGAAGCGGAAGACGAAGAATCCGAGGAGTAGTTGCTCGGATTGCTTGTCATTGGCCTCGGTAATCCCGATTCACATTTTGAGGGTACGCGGCATAACGTGGGCTTCGAGGTGGTCGAGACGGTGGCCTCGCGCGTGCAACTTCGGATGCGCAAGCCACTGTTTGGCCGATATCGCCGAGCCCGACTGCCGGACTCGGCGGAATCTCGCGGCCTGACGTTGATACAACCGCTCACCTATATGAACCGCTCCGGCGAGGTCGTACCGGCACTGTTACGCCGGTATTCGCTCGCGGCCGAGTCGATGCTGGTAGTCTGTGACAATCTCGACCTTGCACCGGGGCGTGTGCGCATGAAACAGGGGGGCGGAACGGCCGGCCACAAGGGGCTCGCTTCGATCGTGGATGCCGTAGGTCACGGAAATTTCCCCCGTCTATACCTGGGCGTCGGACGGCCCCAAGACGGTAACGTCGTCGAGCATGTGCTCGGTCTCCCGGATGCGGCCGAGCGCAGCCTCTACGATGACGCGATCGTTCGCGCTGCGGAGGCGGTACTTGCGCTTCGCGATCATAGTGCACAACAGGTCATGAATGAAATCAACCGGAGATGAGCTCGACCTCGTGCAGGAGGTCAAAAACGGGCTTTCCTCCTGCGGCGTCGGACCCCACGATACGATCGTGGTGGGATGCTCCGGAGGCTCAGACAGCACCGCATTGCTCGTGCTGCTTGTAGAAAGCGGGCATCGCGCCTGCGTGTGCGCTCACTTCGACCACGGACTGAGAGGGGAAGACGAGGCTCGCGGTGAGGCCGAGCAGGTACGAGGACTCGCCACGCGGCTTGGAGTCTCCTTCGAGGCGGGAGCCGCCGAACGGGGGCGGCTTTCCCGTGAGGCGCGAAGCGCGGGGGCGTCGGTCGAGGAGCGGGCCCGCCGGGCGCGCTACGAGTTTCTCTCGCGTGTGTGTCGTCGTTATGGGAGCGGCTTTGCGGCCACCGGGCACACGCAGGACGACCAGGTTGAAACGATCATCATGCGGCTCATGCAGGGCTCCGATGTCGAAGGACTGAGCGGAATGCGCCCGTGCGCTCCGCTGCCGTTTGTGAGAAATGGGGCGGCCGGCTCGCCGGCGGCGGAGGCCCCGGCGGCGGAGCCCCCGGCGGGTGCGCCCCCGACAGCCGAGGCCCCGGCGGCGGTGAGCGGCGGCGCTTTGGTGACGCTGGTGCGCCCACTACTCGGGGTAGACCGGATGCGCTTACGAGCCTATCTCGAAGCGGCAGGCATTCCTTTTGTCGAGGACCCGTCGAACGCGGACACCACCTTCCTCAGGAACAGCATTCGGCGTTACATTGTTCCCCACATCGAGCGCGTGTTCCCGGCCTATCGCGAGGGGGTTTCGCAGACGACCTCGAAGCTTGCCGAGGTTGCCGCCCATCTTCGTAGGGAGGCCGAAGCGACCCTATCGTGGCAACGATGCTCTCGTCCCCAGAGCGGGAGGCGAGAGCTCTGCACCCCGCGGGCGACGTTCTTCTCCGCGCCGGCGCTGTTGCAACGGCGAGCACTATTCGCGGCATTTAACGAATTGGGCTCCTCGAGAGAGCGTATCCCCTATCGTTTTGTGGAATCCATCCCACGGGAAAATCCCAGCGAGCAGCGGAAAACCCTTGCGCGGGGGCACGGTCTGGTTGTTGAGCTCGACGCACGGATGATCCGCTGCCGCCGTGATATTGTCCCCAGAGGCGAACATGGATATCTTTACGAGGTGGCGACGGAACACCGGCGGGCGCAACACCGGCGGGCGCAACACCGTGGTGGTCCCGTTATGATGGATATCCACTCGCCGGAGGAGCAGCGGCGGCGGACGTTCCGGTTTCCGGCAGGCGCGATTTCACCTCCCCTCATCGTCCGCTCGCGGCGGGCGGGAGACGTTGTAGCACTGTCCGCCGGCCACCGCACGGTCAAACGGATCTTTTCCGACTACGGCGTACCGGTGTCGGTGCGGGATGCGGTTCCGATCCTCGAAGATCGGGCCGGTATTGTCGGCGTCTTGGGCGAGGCGGTGGGCTGCGCAAACGTATGGAGGCGCAACGCAGCTGCAGAGGACCTTCAAAGCGGAGACCCACAAGAAACAGCGGGTGAGGTCGTTACGATTTCCGTGGATATCAACGAGGTAACTAAGCTTTATGCAGGATAACAACCAGAACAACAACGGAAACCAGGACCCCGGATCTCCGAAGTTCAATCTCGGGAACAATCGGTATGCGTTCGTCTTTCTTATGATCATCATGGGCATGTTCCTCGTCGTCCTCTTCCAAGACAATTCTTCACCAGGACGAGACATCCCGTATTCGCAATTCCTCACCTATCTTTCCGAGGGCGAAGTGGAATCGGTTGAAATCCTCGATCAAAACGAAATAGAGGGAACTCTCAAGAATCGCACGGGTGAAAGCCGGTTGTTCAAGACGAATATTCCGTACTTTGACGACGCACTCGTCGAGCAGCTGCGCGAGAAAGGCGTACGGTTCTCAGGCTCTCCCAAACCGGTGTCTCCCCTGCGGGTTTTCCTCGAAATGCTTCCGTGGGTTATCCTGTTCTTGTTTATCTGGTTCATGTACCGCCAGATGCAGGGAAGCGGCAACCGGGCATTTTCCTTCGGCAAGAGCAAGGCCAAGAAGTTCGTCGAAGAGGGAGACAAAATAAACTTCCACGACGTCGCCGGTCAAAAAGAGGCGAAGTATGAGCTTCAAGAGGTGGTTGAGTTTCTCAAGAATCCCGCCCGTTTCACGAGAATCGGCGCACGAATCCCGAAGGGCGTATTGCTGGTCGGCATGCCGGGTACCGGTAAGACGCTTCTTGCAAAAGCGTGTGCCGGTGAAGCCAATGTGAGTTTCTTCCACATGTCGGGCTCGGATTTCGTGGAGATGTTTGTCGGGGTCGGGGCAAGCCGGGTGCGGGACCTATTCGAACAGGGGCGGAAGAACGCTCCCTGCATATTGTTCATCGACGAGCTCGATGCGGTTGGACGTACCCGGGGGGCCGGCTACGGGGGTGGTCACGACGAGCGTGAGCAGACCCTTAACCAGATGCTCGTCGAGATGGACGGGTTCGATACGAAAGACGGGGTCATTATCTTGGCCGCGACCAACCGTCCCGATGTCCTCGATCCGGCCCTATTGAGACCGGGCCGCTTCGACCGTCAGGTCGTGGTCGACATGCCGGACCTCCAAGAGCGCCACGATATCCTCAAGATCCACGCCTCGAAGATCCCCATGGCCGACGAGGTCGACGTCATGCGCCTTGCGCGAGCGACGCCGGGAAGCTCCGGCGCAGACCTGCAAAACCTGGTCAACGAGGCAGCGTTGTATGCCGCCCGCAAGAACCGAGACTACGTGGAGATGGAAGACTTCGAGGAAGCGCGCGACAAGCTGCTCATGGGCGTTGCACGGAAATCGAAGGTGTTTACCGCCGAGGAGAAGCGCAAGACCGCCTATCACGAGGGCGGGCATGCGTTACTTCATTACTTCCTAAAGAATGCCGATCCTCTACACAAAGTGACGATCGTGCCGCGGGGACGCGCGCTGGGGGTGGCGATGTCGCTGCCGGAGAAGGACGCCTATAGTCGCGGTCGCGGATGGCTCTTGGACCGAATCAAAATTGCCTATGGGGGCTTCGTTGCCGAAGAGATGTTCTACGAAGAGACAAGCACGGGAACGCAGAACGACCTCAAGCAGGCTACCGATCTTGCACGACGCATGGTCACCGAATGGGGGATGAGCCGAATCGGCCCGATTTCGTTCGGACAAGAAGACGAGCCCATTTTTGTCGGTAAAGAAATCGCCCAGCACAAAGACTACTCCGAGCAAACGGCACGAGCCATTGACGACGAGGTCAATCATATCCTCAATGAGTGTCTCACCGAGACGCGTGCTATCCTCGATGAGCATCAAGACAAGCTGACGACCCTTGCCGAGGCGCTTGTCGACAAAGAGACACTGTCGGACGCAGAGTTGCGGAACATCCTCGGGCTTCCCCCTGCTCCGAGTCCCCCCGAGAATGAGCAGCCGGGTCCTGTTGCATGATACGGAACGCTGGGTTCATCATAGGAATGGCGCTTGTGTTCCTCCTGTTCCCGGGTCTCGGGGCTTTAGCCCAGGATGAAGGCTCATCGCCCGAGCAGGAAGATGAATCCTCGAGCGCCGGGCAGGGTGTCGACACCTCGGTATCCCACCTCTACGCACGCTACGCCCATACAGCGCTCGAAGACGACCGTCTTGAAGAAGCTTCCCAGCTTGCCGAAAAATCGCTCGAGTTTTCTCCCACGAATGCAGACGCCTTACACATTCGGGCACGGACGATGCTCTCACAGCAGGAGCAAACGGGGCGCGTGTTGTCCGACCTCGAAACGGCTCTTTCCGGCGGTGGAAGGTTTCGGCTTACCGAGAAAGGCGAGGCGCGGCGTCTGCTCGCAGAAACGTATCTGCGCGTCGGCCGCTATGAAGAGGCGCTTTCCATCATACGGGGAGCATCGAGCGAAGTGCCCGCCGAGCCGCGCGCCGGAAGAGAATCCTTAGAGCAGGCCGATGCTTCGGCGCGGTATATTCGCGCACGGGCTCTCCGTGGACTCGACCGTGTCGAGGAGGCTGAGCAGGTTGCACTCGAGGGGCGTAATCGGTTTCCCGAGGATCCCCGGTTTTTTCTGTTTCTTCTCCGTCGCGACCGCATACCTGGACCTCGCTCGGGGCGATGGCTGGATCAACATGCTTCGCGAGACCCTGCGTACTTGGAGGCGCTGCTCTACTATGCACAGCGCAGCGAAAATCTCTCTCGAAAGCAGGAACTTGCTGAGCGGTACCTTCGTCTGGGCGGAGAAGACCCCGCTGTGGCGATTCTGGGCGCAGAAATTGCCGCGCAGCGCGACGAAGAAGAACAGCTGCGCAGCTCATGGGAGCGCTTCGTAGACATGGGCGGACTCGGTAACAAGTCGGCGGTAGAAGCGATGTTCGCGTCGTTGCCGGCCGGTGCGGTCAAGGATCGGGTCCGAGAAGTCCTCTCGCGCCACGATGGAATACTCGAGCGGGACGACGACGGTAACGGGTATTGGGAAGCTCGCTTTCAGTTCCAAGATGGGGAGCTACAGCGCTGGATGATCGACCAAAACCAAAACGGCGAGATCGACTATGATATCGAGATGGCCGACCGTGTTCCACGGTCACTCGAGGCGACGCCGGAGGAATACCGGGTCGTGTATGGAAGTTATCCCGAGCTCTCGCATGTTGTCGTAACCGAAGAAAACGAGTTTCGCCGTTTCTCGCTGCTGCCGGGCTCTCTCACCTACGATATTCTCGACGATGAGCTGGACTGGTCGAGCGAGACGCCGGGGCCGGCGTTCGAGTTTTCGTTGAGCTCTTCGCCGCCGATTCTCAGTGAAGAATTGGTGCGCCGCCATTCCTATCGGCTCGAAGTAGGAGCGTCGGATGGAGAAGTTACCCGTGTTACTTCATTGAGTGAGGGGGGCATCATCAGGGAAGTTTACGATCAGGATAGTGACGGAGAGATAGACCGCATCGTAGCGTTTGAAGACGGGGAACCGGCGGCCGGTATCCGAGACAGCGATCGCGACGGGCGATTCGAGGTCACCGAACAATATGAAAACGGCGAGCTCGCTGTGTTACGTGTAGACCGAGACGGCGACGGTACCGTAGATTATACCGAGGAGTTCCGCCCGGAAAGCGGAAAAGGTTGGGACTACGACGGTGACGGAAGCATCGACGTGTATGAATCACTATCGAGCCAAGACGAAGTGCTTCGTCGCTATGCCCGGGGAAACGGAGAACTGGATCTTTCTATGACGATATACCGAGAGACGACATCATATGAGTAGGATTACCATGGCTCGCGCAGTGGCTCTCGTGGTGGGCTCCGTCCTCTTTTTGGGTTCCTGTGCGACCACGGATCCCGGCCCCTCTCCCTCGATCGCCACTCGCGAAGAAGACGCGCGCGAGGAGGTGGCACAGCTCATCGACGACGGGAAAGCCGAGGAAGGGCTTGCGCGGATTTCTACCTATCGGCGCAGGGGGCTTCTCGAGGAAGAAACTGCCTCGGAGTTCTTCGAAGAAGCAGTGTCGGCCCTGGTTGAAGAGCTCGGGGACGCGGTGGACGACCAGCGGTATCGCGACGCCATACGGCTGTACGGGTCACTGGAAGCTGTGGAGGCGGTCGACCGAGTTGAGGAGTCCAGTCTTGGTAGTTTGTTTTTAGGGCTTGCGGACTCGTATGCCGAGGAAGATAACTTCGTAGCATCTCTTCACAGCATCGCGCGTGTCCCCGACTTGTCGGAATTGGCGTCGGAGGACCTCCTGCGCTACGGAGAAATGGCTCGCGAGCATCGTAATCGGTTCGTTCTCGGGGAGGTCGTTGAGGCTCTCTCTGAACGGGACGAAGAGGTGCCGGAAGACCTCGAAGAGTTCGTTGATACGGAGCCGCGCACCTCTGAAATGATAAACGGCACCGCCACGGTGTGGGTAAACCGCGGGATTCGTATTGACGACGGGGTAGGATATCCCGATCGCGCCATCGGGAGTGGGTTTTTCATCGATCCCCGCGGCTATCTGATTACCAACTATCATGTCGTCGAGAGCGAGGTGGATCCGACCTACGAAGGTTACTCGCGGTTGTTCGTCCGTCTGCCCAATTCTTCGAACTCCCGCACTCCGGCTCGCGTGGTAGGATACGACCGCATATTCGACGTCGCGCTCCTCAAGATCGAAGTTGACCCATCGTACGTGTTCTCTTTTACAGACGTGAGGGCACTGGAGCCGGGGGAGCAGATATCGGCGATTGGTTCTCCCGGGGGGCTCGAAAGCAGTATATCGCGAGGTATCATCTCGGCCACCAACCGGCGGTTCCTGCAGCTCGGTGACGCGATGCAAGTAGATGTGCCCATTAATCCCGGTAACTCGGGCGGACCGCTCATCGACTCCGACGGTAAAGTTGTAGGGCTCGTATTTGCGGGAGTAGAACAGTTTGAAGGGGTGAACTTTGCCATCCCGGCATTTTGGATTCAACGGTTTCTGCCCGAGCTCTATGAGGAGGGTGAGGTCTCTCATTCGTGGATGGGCGTGGCGGCCTACGAGCAAAAAGACGGTTTGGAGGTCATGTACGCGGCACCCCGAAGCCCTGCTTCCCAGGCGGGCCTGCAAGAGGGAGATCTCATAACCTCGATCGGCGGCCACGAGCCGAGAAAGATCGCCGATGCCCAGGAAGTTCTCCTCGACCGAGAACCGGGAGGGCTCATTCGCGTCGAATGGGAACGTGACGGAGAAGCGTACGACGGGTTGGTTGCCCTCGATGAGCGGCCCTTTAGCCCGATCGAAGAGGCGTTGAAGACCCAACAGCCTGAAGACCTCTTCCCCGTGCTCTTCGGTATGCGTACGAATGCGGTGAGCTCTCTGCCCTGGCAGTCCAACTATGTCATTACAAAAATCTATCCGGGAGAAGTCGCGGACGAAACAGGACTGTCGGAGCAAGATCCACTTACGTTGCGCAATTTCGAGGTCGACAAAGAACGTCGCATCGCGGTCGCTCGCGTATTGGTCAAGAAACGTAAGGCCGGATTTGTGGAGACGGGGATACAACTCGGATCGTACCTTGAGGTCGATAATTTTCTCTAATCCATGCATAAGGTCTATGCAACGTTCCGGTCTCCGTGTATAATTGAATACCGGGGGCGAATAGCCCCGATACGACTCAAAAAGTGGGGATGCAATGGAACAAGACCTGCAGGTTGTGTCACTCGAAGGTGACGCGACCGTTACCAGCGTCCAAACGTTAAAGGAACGTCTCACCGAAGCCTTGGACACGTCGGCCAAGGTGCTCGTCAATTTGTCTCACGTTTCCGGCATGGACCTCGCGGGGGTCCAATTGCTGTACGCGACAAAACGAGAAGCCGATTCCCGGGGCGTTGATTTTCATTTTACCGGAACGATTTCTGATCCCGTGCGGGAAACCCTCGAGGCCGGTGGATTTGTGCAACAAGCACCCGCAGATGCGCGTGAGCTTGAATCGGTGTTGCTGGATTTTGGAGAGAATGAGTAGCTGCCGGCGGGTCGCAGACAGGACTCGGAGTGGGGGATAGCGTATGGAGAACTTTCGCGACAACTTCCGTGAAGAAGCGTATGAGCTGTTAAACTCTTTGGAAGCCTCGCTTCTCGAGCTCGAGGAGCAACCCGAAAACGAAGCCGAGATTTCAGCGGTCTTTCGCTCGATGCACACCGTCAAGGGCTCGGCTGCAATGTTCGGCTTCGAGCATATCTCGGAGTTTGCTCACGAGATCGAGAACAATTTGGAGTTTCTGCGCGACGGACGGATTCGCGTAACCGATCGGCTGGTGAGCTTAACGCTCAAGGCACGGGATCATATACGTGAGTTGTTGGAAATCGACGAGGAAATCCCTGATGATCTAAAAGCCGTTTCAAAGGAGATTACGACCGAGTTCACCAATTACGTTCAGAGCCTTCTTGAGCCGGCGCGAACCACCGAAGAGGCACCCTCAGCCCCGGGGGGAGACGTGTCGTCCATTGGCTCGGAGGAGGTCGAGGCACCGTCGCAGGAGTCGCCCTCCGGGACGGCCGCCTCAATCGACGAGTCGACCGGCGATACTCAGGAGCTCGATCACTACGTTACCTATCGCGTTCGCTTCAAACCCAACGCCGAGATCTTCAAATTCGGTACGCGCCCGTTGATGTTACTGCGTGAGCTCGCCGAGTTCGGCGATTGTACCGCGGTCCCGTATACGGAAAAGATTCCCAAACTATCCGAGATCGAAGAAGAGAAC
The DNA here is from genome assembly GCA_041686235.1 of Spirochaetia bacterium. GTDB lineage: Bacteria > Spirochaetota > Spirochaetia > DSM-27196 > PWMO01 > JAAAOH01. The sequence goes on from JAWLED010000010.1 coordinate 33,534, forward strand.
TGCTATACGCAGTGGGATGTGGTGCTGACGACAACCAAATCGGTATCATCGGTGCGTGACGTATTCATATTTGTCGAGGATAGCTCTGAGGTATCGATCAACGTGATCGACGACCTCTCCGAGGTAGAGGAGAGCCACAAACGCCTCGGAGAGATTCTTGCAGACCGCGGGGTCGTCCCTCGGGAGTCGGTCGACCGGGCCGCCGGTCGGCAGAAGCGGATCGGCGAGATGCTCGTCGAAGAGGGAGTTGATCGGCACGAGGTTCAGTCCGCCCTCCAGGAGCAACAGCACGTAGATCGCTCCCGCAAAAAAGTGCAGCAGGAGATGGCGGGCTCGAGTATACGGGTAAGCTCGGAGAAGCTCGATAATCTCGTCGACCTTGTCGGGGAGATCGTCACGCTGCAGGCGAGGTTGAGCCAAACCACGGCCCAACTCGGGGACTCGAATCTGAACACCATATCGGAGAACTTCGAACGGCTCACCGACGAGTTGAGAGACAGCACGATGAGTATTCGGATGCTCCCGATTGGTACGACGTTTTCCAAGTTCAGGCGACTCGTGCGGGATCTTTCGCAGGAATTGGGGAAAGAAGTGGAGATGGTGGCCGCGGGCGGTGAGACGGAGCTCGATAAAACGGTCATCGAGCGACTCAATGATCCGCTCGTGCACGTCATTCGAAACGCGATAGACCACGGAATCGAGCGGCCCGAGGTACGAGAGAAGGCGGGCAAACCGCGTACCGGAACCGTGACGCTCAGTGCGGAGCACGCCGGGGCGGAGGTGCTTATCCGCATTACCGATGACGGGGCCGGTCTCGAACAAGCCTCGATTCTCGAGAAGGCCCGATCGAGAGGGCTCATTCGCGGCGATGAGGATCTCTCCGAGCAGGAAATATACCAGTTGCTTTTTGCACCGGGATTCTCCACCGCCGACAGTGTGACTTCGGTTTCGGGGCGTGGCGTCGGTATGGACGTGGTCAAAAAGGAAATCGACAATCTCGGCGGATCGGTGCACATAGAGAGTACTCCCGGAAGCGGAACGACGTTCAGACTCAATATCCCGTTGACCCTGGCAATTATCGACGGCTTGCTCGTAAAGATAGGGGGGCAGCACTACGTGTTCCCGCTTTCGGCGGTTGGCGAATGTATAGAGCTCACCGAGGAGATGCGTGGAAGCGAGTCCGGTGGCCATATTATCAACAACCGCGGGGACGTTCTGCCATACGTGCGGTTGCGGGACGTGTTCGGCATAGAGGGAGCGATCGACGGAATCGAACAGGTGGTGGTCGTGTATTCCCAGCAAGGAACGGTGGGTTTCGTCGTCGACTCCGTTATCGGGGACTTCCAAACGGTAATCAAGAACCTCGGAAAGCTGTACCGCGATCTCGAGGGCATTTCCGGGGCAACCATACTGGGTGACGGTACGGTGGCGCTCATACTGGATTTGCAAAAGCTCGCGTCACTGGCAACCTCGGTGTCGACCTCATATGCGTCGAATACAAATGAAATGGAAGTGAGCAATGGCTGATAGGCGTGACCAACCGTTGGATACGCAGGAGCCCGGCTCAGAGGCGCACGCGAAGCGGTTGACCACCGAGCAGTTCAACACGCTCAGCCGTTTCGTCGAAAGCGAATTAGGCATCCGAATGCCGCCTGCAAAACGGATTATGCTCGAGTCCCGATTGCAGAAACGCTTGCGCGCGTTATCGCTGAATAGTTTCAAGGACTACATCGACTTTGTGTTCAGCGACAGCCAGAAAGAAGCTGAGCTGCTGCACATGATCGATTCGGTGACGACGAATAAGACGGATTTCTTCCGCGAATCCGATCATTTCGACTACCTGACCCAACAGTTGTTGCCGCAGCGCTATGAGCAGGGCTGGGGGAGACAGCGACCGCTCAGGGTGTGGTCGACGGCGTGCTCCACCGGCGAGGAGCCCTACACGCTGGCTATGGTTCTCGAAGAGTTTCGCCACGGCCGTCAAGATTTCTCCTATGGAATTCTCGCCACAGACATTTCCACGCGGGCGCTGGAGCAGGGAGAACGCGCGATGTACCCGGAAGATCGCGTGGAACCGGTACCCAACGAGATGCGAAAAAAATACCTTCTGCGCAGCAAAGACCGGAGCTCCCGCTTAGTACGCATAAAACCGGAGCTGCGCAGGCGCGTTAAGTTCCATCGCCTCAACCTCATGCATGATGAGTACGACATTCGTGACCGGTTCGAGGTGATTTTTTGCCGCAATGTCATCATATACTTCGAGCGTCCGACGCAACAACGACTCCTTTCTCATCTCTACGAGTACCTGGCGCCCGGAGGCTACCTGTTTCTCGGGCATTCGGAAACGTTGGCAGGGATGGAACTGCCGTTGTCCTCGGTAGCACCCACCATCTATCGCAAAGCGGAGTAACCGACATGGCTGAAAAAACGAAAGTAATGGTCGTCGACGACTCGGCGGTTGTCCGAGAGACCCTTGCCGGCATTTTGAATGAGGACTCCTCCATCGAGGTCGTGGCAACCGCTTCGGATCCCTATATTGCGGCCCGTAAGTTGCAGACCATGGTTCCCGATGTCATAACGCTCGACATCGAGATGCCGCGGATGGACGGTTTGAGCTTTTTGCAAAAGCTCATGTCCGAGCATCCCATACCGGTTGTCATCTGTTCTTCCAAAGCCGAGCAGGGCTCGGGAAATGCGTTGAGTGCTCTCGAGTACGGGGCGGTAGACATCATAGAGAAGCCGAAGGTAGGCACGAAACAATTTCTCGAAGAATCACGAACCCGCGTAACGGACGTCGTCAAAGCGGCCCATCTGGCACGGTTGAAAAAAATCAAGCCGCATGCCGTGCACAACGAGGTGGCCCCGAAGCTCACCGCAGACGCGGTCCTCCCGAAGGCTCGCAAAGAAGCTGCGATCGAAACAACCGAGAGTGTCGTGGTCGTGGGAGCTTCTACCGGTGGCACCGAAGCGGTTCGCGAGTTTCTCGAAGAGCTGCCGCTCGATGCGCCACCCGTAGTGATCGTCCAGCACATGCCGGAGAATTTCACCGCTGCATTCGCTCGGCGCCTCGATACGCTCTGTCGGGTCACCGTAAAGGAGGCCGCCACCGGTGACACGCTTATTCGGGGGCGCGCACTCATTGCACCGGGGAATCGGCATTGCATGCTCAAGAGAAGCGGGGCACGCTACTATGTGGAGATCAAAGACGGTCCGTTGGTCAGTCGCCATCGCCCCAGTGTCGACGTGCTATTCCGCTCGGCTGCCCGCTATGCGGGAAAAAACGCGGTTGGGGTCATATTGACGGGTATGGGGGATGACGGGGCGCGGGGCATGTTGGAGCTCAAGGAAGCGGGGGCCTACAACATCGCCCAGGACGAGCAAACGAGCGTTGTGTACGGGATGCCCAACGAAGCGGTAAAGCGGGGCGCAGTAGATATCTCGCTTCCGCTCGGGAGTATTTCCGAGCATGCCCTTGGCCGGGCCACAGAAAGACGAAAGTAGGCTAAGGCTGCAACCGTCTCAGACACGAGCGGTCGCGGCATAGGCGGTGGAGCTCCCGGAACCGGGAAACGGTGTGTCGATCACAAAGGAGTGTGCGGGCGTGTCGGACGGCCCCGGAACCCAAACGTATATACTCATTGTCGAGGACGAGGCCATCGTCGCGATGGACATCCGTCGCCGTGTCGCGCAACTCGGCTATGCGGCGCTCGAGGTGGTGAACTCCGGCGAAGAGGCGGTAAAGAGCGCGGTTGAGAACAAGCCGGACCTCGTGCTCATGGACATTCAACTCACCGGCCAAATCGACGGTATCGTTGCCGCCTCGCAAATTCGCGAAAAAACGGGAATTCCCGTCGTGTTTCTTACGGCATTCTCCGACGACGAGAGCCTCGAGCGCGCAAAGGTCGCCGATGCGTTCGGATACGTGCTCAAGCCGTTCAAGGAGCGTGAGCTCGGTATCGCAATCGAAATGGCGCTGTACAAGGAGCGGATGCAACGGCGCCTGTCGGAAAGCCGAAATTGGCTCTACGGAACGGTCGGAGCTTTGTTCGACGGGGTTGTTACGACCGATGCCTCCGGTACCGTGCTATTTCTCAATGAGCGGGGAGCTGAGCTTACCGGCCGGCGCGAATCAGAGGCGGTCGGTCGCCACGTGGACGAGGTCGTTCATGTGGAACAAATCCCCGAGCAAGACCTCGCCTCCGGTATTCTTCCGAACGCCGTTCGCCTTTTGCGCCCGGATGGTACTACCGTATGTGTGGAACAGCGCATCAGCGACATCGGAGGAGCCGTTGCGGAGGCCGAAGATGTGCACACCGAAAAGCCCGCCCCAAACACCCGTGAGATGGAGGGACCTCAGGTAGAGAGCCACGAGTCGAGTTTACAGGGGCGCGTCATCGTGTTGCGAGAGGTTTCGGACATCCTAGACTATGAGCGAGAGCTAAAACAGGCGCGTGACGAGGCGCAGCAAGCACTGAAGACCAAAAGCGAGTTTCTTGCAAACGTGACCCATGAGCTTCGCACCCCCCTCAATAGTATTCTCGGTATGGCCGATCTCGCTCACGGTCTGTCGCAGAATGAAGAACAGGGGGAATACCTCGGTATACTGAAGAGTGCAGCTGAAAACCTGCACGGGCTCATTTCCTCTATCCTCGATCTATCACGGCTGGAGTCCGGGCATATCGAGCTCGAACGGCGGGAGGTCAATCTCGATCAGCTCGTGGAGTCGGTGGTCGAGAGCTTTGCAGTCGAGGCTCACCGCAAGGGGCTGTCTTTGCGACTCGTTCACGATCCGGCAGCTCCCGCCTTCGTTCTGTGCGACCGGGCTCGTCTTTCACAGGTCCTCTCCAATCTCGTTGCAAACGCGGTGAAGTATACCGATGAGGGACTGGTAGAGGTGGGGGTGCGGGTCGATACCTCACGGAACGCCGGCGGCGAGCCTGGGATTGACGACAGGGCCCGGGCCGCCGAGTCGGTCATTATATCGGTTTCGGACACCGGTCGCGGCATTTCTGCGTCGCAGCGCGAGGCTGTGTTTCGTCCCTTTACGCAACTGGACGGCGGTTCTACCCGCTCCTACGGGGGCGCAGGGATCGGGCTGGCGGTGGCGGATGACCTCGTATCGCTTATGGGCGGGCGAATCGTGCTCGAGAGCGAAGAGGGAGGAGGGAGTACCTTCTCGGTATTTCTCCCGCTCGAAAGCACCGAAACGTCTCGCTACGTTCCTCCCGAGGCCGAGCGTGTGCAAACAGTGGCGCTCGTGGGCGTAGCGGCCTGGGAACGAGAGATAGTCGAGCGGTGGGCTCGGTACCTCGACATCCAGGTTATGTCGTTCGACGCAAATGAGGCAATCCCGGACAATCTCGAACCGGAACCGGATGTAATCGTGTTCGCTCAGACACCCGACGGCTTGGACGTGGGGACGCCACGGGCACATCGGGAACATGCACCGCGGCTGTACCTTCTCAGGCCCCTTGGAGCGCTGATGTCTTTTGGTGGTACCGGACCGTCCGGCCCCCAAAAAGAATCCCGTGAGGATTCCACACCCGGTGTGGACGAGGCCTCCCAGGAACCTCGTTCGAAACGAAGGTTACGCCATCTCTTCGCGCCGATTACCCCCTCATCTCTTTTGAGGGTGTTTAGCACCTCCGGCGGCAAGCCCACCGACGACGCCGAAGCGGCCACGGAGACCGGGGAGGACGACGCCGAAGCGCCCGACGGCATGCAAAGCTCCGAGCCGGCGCTGCAATCCCCTCGGAGCTCGTCGGAAAGCTCTGCCGCAGCCGAGATGCTTTTCGAGCTGTCCCTTGGCGAAATCGACGCCTCAAACGTGTCGCGTATCGGCTCCGCGGCCCGCGAGTTGAGGGAGAGCGGTGTCTCCGCCTCGAACGGAGGAGCCCGGCTCGACGAGACGCTGTTTCGGGTATCTCTCGCTGCGCGGCGCGGAGACGTGGAAGCGGTGCGAAAACTGGTGTCCGACCTGCACGATTTGAGAAGTAAACAATGACCTTGGACAAACCGGAAGGAATGAGTACAATGAATGGAGGTACTGCATGCGATTTCTGATCGTTGAGGACGATTTCGGCAGTCGCCGATTGCTTCAATCGATTTTGGGCTCTTACGGGCGTTGTGACGTTGTCGTAGACGGCGACGAGGCAATTGAGGCATTTCGCTTGGCGTGGGAAGAAAATGATCCGTACGACGCAGTTCTTCTCGATATCATGATGCCGCGCACCGACGGGCAGGAAGCGCTGAAGAATATTCGCGATACCGAAAAGCAGATCGGGATAAAGGAGAAGGATCAGGTACGGGTGGTTATGACCACCGCTTTGGAGGATCCTAAAAACGTCGTGGAGGCCTACTACCAGGGCGCGGCTACCGCATATCTGGTCAAACCAATTCGACGAGACACACTGATCGCCGAGCTGGAGAAGATCGGCCTCTCTCTCGAGTCGAGTTCCGGCTGACCCGTTGCTCTTGCGACCGTTTGGCTCCTCCAGGTAAGTGAGTATCCGACCAACGCGGGCGCATGGAGAATAACCGCATACTCGTCGTTGAAGACGAGCACATAGTGGCACTCGACATCAAAATGCACCTCCAGAACTACGGGTACGCCGTACCGGCGATGTATGCGACGGGCGAGGAGGCGCTGGCCAATTTCGAGCTCATTGATCCGGTCCTGGTCATCATGGACATCAAGCTCCAGGGCCGACTCGACGGACTCGATACCGCTCGCGAGATAAAGCGGCGGTATCACGCCCCGGTGGTGCTGCTCACCGCTCATGCCGATGAAGACACTGTCGAGCGAGCACGAGAGACACAACCTTTCGGCTATGTAATCAAGCCGTTCGAAGAACGAGAGCTCCGTACAGCCGTGGTCGTTGCCCTATCTCGCCACGAGATGGAGCAAGAGATCGTTCGGCGCGAGCGGCTGTTCTTCACGACCCTCAACAGTATACAAGACGGCGTGGTCGTTACCGACCCCGATAACACGGTCAAGCTCATGAACTCGGTTGCCTCGCGGATGGTAGGACTCGCGCCCGAATCGTGTATCGGTAGCCCGATCGAGGAAGTGGTAAAAAAAGATGGAGATGAAGGGCCGGGAGACTCACGAGCCGGCCTGCCCAATACCGAGGGTGCCGTGAGTTATATCGTCTCCCAAACCGGCGAGCGGACGGCGGTTGAAGCCGTGCAGTCCCCGCTCTTAGACAATGGGGAGGAACGCCTCGGAACCGTTTGGGTGTTTCGCGACGTCTCAGCACGGGTTGCATCTGAGAAAGCTCTTCGGGAGAGCCAAGAACAGCTTCGACAGGCCCAGAAGATGGAAGCAATCGGGCGTCTGTCCGGCGGTATTGCGCACGACTTCAACAACCTACTCACGGTCATTCTCGGTTATACCCGTATCCTCAGCGAGGAGCTCGGCAGTGAATCAATCCCTGATCAGGAAACGCTCGTTCGCGATGTCGATGGAATCCAGAAGGCGGCGCGCCGATCGGTTTCTCTGACAAGACAACTCCTTGCCTTTAGCCGTCGCCAAGTTCTAAAACCTTCGCGAGTCGATCTCAACGAGGCGGTACGCGATCTCGAAAAAATGCTTCGCCGTCTCATTACCGAACGCGTGCGTTTGCACTTGAGTCTCAAGGCGGATCCCAGCGATGTATACGTGGATCAGGGACAGATGGAACAGGTCCTCATGAACCTCGTGGTCAACGCGAGAGATGCCATGCATGACGGCGGAAGCGTCGCCATTCGCACCTATACGAGAGAGATCGAAGACGAGATCGTCACGGTTGCCGGTCGCGCGGAACCGGGGCGATACGTATGCCTCGAAGTCGAGGATAACGGGTGTGGTATGGACGAGGAAACGCGCGAGAAGGTGTTTGACCCCTTCTTTACCACAAAAGAGCTCGGCGTGGGGACCGGGTTGGGACTTTCCACCGTATTTGGTATCGTACGACAGACAAACGGGCACATAGAGCTCGATACTACGCCGGGAGTAGGCTCGACCTTCCGTATTCTGTTGCCTCCCCATCGGGGAGCCGAAGAAGTGCCACAGCCCGAAACCGTGCAAAGCGATACGCAGCACGGAAGCGAGCAGGTGCTGCTCGTGGAGGACGACGATAGCATACGCTCGATGCTCACCCGTGTGTTGCGGGAGCATGGATACGGAGTGATCGAGACACAAAGCGGGGGAGAGGCCTTGCTCATTGCCGAGGACGAGGCTACAGACTTTGACCTATTAGTTACCGATCAGGTCATGCCGCATATCACCGGTCTTCGGTTAGCCGAGCGGATCCGTTCGTTACGTCCCAATGTGGATGTCTTGTTACTCTCCGGGTATCCCGAAGAGTTTCCCACGGAAGATCGTCTGCCGGCAGGGGCGCGATTTCTCCCCAAGCCCTTTGAGCCCGAAGATCTGCTCCGTATGGTGAGAAGGGTTCTAGACGCCTGATCGCCCACAAGCGCCGAAAACCGGCTCCCCAAGAATCAGAACCGACCAGAGGAAGATATGGAACGCAGTTACGTGAGAAACTTCTGTATAATCGCGCACATAGACCACGGCAAGTCCACCCTTGCCGACCGACTCATACAACGAGCAAGAATCGTAAGCGAGCGAGACTTTCAAGATCAGTTACTCGACTCGATGGATATCGAGCGTGAACGGGGAATTTCCATAAAATCCCATGCCGTCACCATTCCGCACCACGCCACGGACGGGGGTATCTATGAGCTGAATCTCGTCGATACTCCCGGGCACGTAGATTTCGCATACGAGGTCTCCCGGGCAATCGCCTCGTCGGAGGGGGCATTGCTGCTCGTCGATGCCACCCAGGGGGTGGAGGCGCAGACGCTTTCGAATATGTACATGGCACTCGAGCACAACCTCGAGATTATTCCGGTCATCAACAAAACGGACTTGCCGGGGGCCATGGTAGAGGAAACGAAGCATCAGATCGAGCACGACCTCGGCCTTGATCCGGGTGCGGCCATAGAGATTTCCGCGAAGACGGGTGCCGGCATCGAGGACTTACTCGAAGCAATAGTCATTCTTATTCCTCCGCCGAGCGGAGATCCGAAGGCGCCCCTTCGGGCTCGCGTGTTCGACTCCAATTATGATCCCTATCGTGGCGTAATCGTGCACCTCCGTATCGTAGACGGCACGCTCAACGAAGGAGACCGCATCCGCATATGGTCAAACGGCTCGGAGCATACCGTAGAAGAGGTGGGGCGGTTCCGAATCGGGTTGGACCGCGGGAAAAACCTCTATGCCGGGGACGTCGGTTACCTCATCGCCGGCATCAAAACCATTACCGATGTACGGGTTGGAGACACCGTTACGAATGCTCAAAATCCGGTATCCGAGCCGCTTTCCGGTTTCCGAGAGGCCAAACCGGTGGTGTTCTCTTCGGTATATCCCACCGACTCCGACGAATACGAGGAGCTCGCGCGGGCAATGGAAAAGCTGCGGCTAAACGATGCTTCGTTTGTGTTCGAGAAAGATGCGTCAGCTGCCCTCGGTTTCGGTTTTCGTTGTGGGTTTTTGGGACTGCTTCACCTCGAGGTCACTCAGGAACGGTTGGAGCGGGAGTTCGATTTGGGCATTATTCTCACCGCGCCGAGCGTTCGCTATCATCTGAAGATGCGGGACGGCGAAACGCGTGACATCGAGAACCCGCAGGATTTTCCCTCTCCCGGCGACATAGAACAGGCGAGTGAGCCCTATATCCGGGCATCGATCATCACCCCGGATACGTACCTCGGCACGGTGATTACGCTGTGCACCGAAAAACGAGGTGAGCAAGAGGACCTTCGCTACCTCGACGAGAAGCGGGTAGATCTCGTCTACTCGATGCCGCTCTCGGAAGTGATTTTCGACTTCTACGATAAGCTCAAGTCGGTCAGTCGGGGATACGCGTCACTCGATTATGAGATCACCGGCTATAAACCGGTCAACCTGGTGAAGCTCGATATCTTGGTAAACGGCAAACCCGTCGACGCGCTCTCCCAGCTCGTCGTGCGTGAACAGGCCGAGAGTCGCGCAAGACAGGTGTGTCGAAAGCTCAAAGAAGAAATCCCCCGCCATCAGTTCAAGATTCCCATCCAGGGCTCCGTCGGCGGCAACGTGATTGCTCGGGAGACGGTACCGGCGTTGCGCAAAGACGTGACCGCCAAATGCTACGGTGGTGACATATCGCGTAAGCGGAAGCTGCTCGAGAAGCAGAAGGCGGGAAAGAAGCGCATGCAGATCGGCGGCGACGTCGAGGTGCCCCAAACGGCGTTCCTCTCGGTCCTCAAGTCCGAGGAAAGCTAGGCCTCCGTGCCTCCGCGGCCCGCCCGCCGCCGACGTCGGGCTCCGCGGCCCGCCGGCGGCGCCGAGCTCCGCGGCCCGCCGGCGCCTAAATTACGGCGGTGTGAGCCGAAGCCCGCCGGCGGCTACAGCCTGCTCAGCAGTGTGCGGATATCGTCGAGCTTCTGTTGATAGGACAGCGCCGAAAGCAGCACCCTCCCTAAGAACGCCCGCGAGTGGCTCGGGGGGTCAGGAAAGTCCAGATATACGTAGTCGCAGCTCTCGAGCTGAGGGAGAACGGTCTCGTAGTCTTCTCCGGAAACGCCGGGGGCCGTGCCGGCGCGGTGCAGAGCGGCGCGAAGCTCCGTTACGAGCTCGCCCAGTCGGAGGACCTCTGCGTCGAGGATCTCGTGCACCTCACGAGCGGAGCCGACGCCGTCTTTCGTAGAGGCGGCCCCCGGCGCCGCCCGGTCCGCTTGTGCCGCTTCCTGCGTCGCCGGCGCCGCCGCCGGATCCGCTTGTGCCGCTTCCTGCGTCGCCGGCGCCGCCGCCGGATCCGCTATTGCCGCTTCCTGCGTCGCCGGCGCCGCTGCCGGCGAAGAGTGTCCTTTGTCCGTTCGGATCCGTGTCGCAGGGGGAGCGCCGTTCGGCAACCCTGATTCGGGAGAGAGGTCATAGACCCCGGTGGTTGTGCGGACAACTTCGCGAAGCTGCTCTGCATATGACAGCAGTACCGTATCGGAGCGGGTTTTCCGACCGGATTTGTCTGCGGGAGTCACCAAAGGCCGGTTTAGTGCCATACCAAAGAAGGGACTGGGGTCGAGGCGGTTTCGACGGATCAGCGACAGGGTGTGCATTGGGGCTCCCCGGGCGTGGGTTCGCTCGAGGTCATAGGTGAAGTCGAGCCCGGTAAAATACACCGGTCCACTGGTTAGTCGGCGCGCGAGATACACCGCGAGCACGCCGACACTGCCGAGGGGCGGAACACCCTCGGGGAGAACGTTTCGTTCTCGGAGCCGGTCGAGTAGAGCCGAAGGGGCAAAGCGGGAGGAAACAAACGACAACAATTGATGTCGTGCAAATGTTCGTGTCGTGCCGGGATACGCGGTGAGGTCACATATCAAATGTGGAATTGCGGGGAGATCGGCAAGAAAATCTGCTGCGTTGGCCTGCTGTGACTCGACGGCCACGACGATATCGGGCCTTATGTTGTGGGCGGAAAGCGCCGGCACCGCGGTATCCACCGAAATGATACGCAGGTGACGCCGTTTTTCGCCGTAAAGGCTTGAAAGCTGATGTATGTGGTCGTCCAGTGAGGGGCCGGCGGCGACGACCACCGTCGGCAGATCGGTGGCGAGCGCCTGCAACGGAACGCTCCCCGGTAGGAGGGCGAGGTTACGAAAAAGATTGCGGATCCACAGGCGCCCCATTCGAACGCGTGTCATTGCGTTTTGCCAGAAGATCCGAATCTCGTCTTCGAAACGCTGGACTAAGTGCCGGTATTGCGAGGCCCGAAGCCCGAATCCCCCCGAGAGGGCTACGAGTTGGGTCCGCCGCGGACGTTTTGCGAGGATCCTCGGCAACAGCGCATCGAGGTCTTTGTCTCCCGGCGCAAGCATCCATATCAGACGGGGGTCACCGGAGAGCTCCGACGAAACCGCTGCGCTTCGGGTAAGCTCGGCCAACTGCGGGTCGAGCTCTACCGCCAGAACGACAGCGTCTGCAGGACAATTCTGAAGCAATTCTTCGAGGCCGTAGCCGAGAAGCGGCGAGGGGACGATAACGAGGGTCTGGGGACGAACCGTGCCGGCCGCTTGGGCCCTCCGCACGGCGCCGCCGCGCGGGTCGCGTGGTGAGTAGAGGCGCCTGTGGAGGTAGAAAACGTGTTGTCCATTCGAAGCCGGCTCGAGGCGCGGCTTCTCCCCGCTCATGAGCGACCGCGGCCGCCTACGATCCGAGAAAACGCCCGCGAGAAGTTGTCTTCGTAATACTGTGGATCGAGCAGGATACGCTGCAACTCCTGGGACTGGTACTGCTGAGCGAGATAGGGGTAATAGTTATCGAGGAAACCCACTGAATCGCCGGCGGCCTCTCGTTCGTCGGAAAACTGCATGACGACCAATGCGTTTTCCAGAGCAATCGGATTCGAGACTTCATTTTCCTCGAGCGCAAAAGTTTCCTCGAAGAACCGTTCGCGCGAAGCTGCCTCCGAGAGCGCCTCATAGTCCTGGGCGTTTACCCGGCCGAAGATGGGCACGTTTCCGTAGTTTATCGGGAAGTAGCCGGTTTCACGCACCGAGAGGTCCTCGGCGGAGGCTGCCTCCGAAAAGTTCGACTCCGAGGCCGTTTGTCGGAACTCTTCGGCCCGTTCGGTCATGTAGTCTTCGACCCGGCCGCGCTCGAAGGAGTTGAGGTACGAGCGTACGTCGTCGAGCGTATCTTCGTTTTCGAGATCGGCATTACGAGCCGCCTCGTCGACGCGATAGATGATCCAGCCGTTTCGCCCCTCCAGTACCGGGCTCAACTCTCCTTCTTCCAGCGAGAAGACCTCTTCAAGTTGCTCGGAGTCGGCAAAGTCGCCTTCGAGCTCGTAGAAATACGTTGAGCCCATATCGCCGCCGTTTTCCGCAAATTGATCGGCCGAATGTGCGCGGGCAAGCTCTTCAAAGGTGTTTGTACGCTCTGCTATTTGTTCACGGATGTTTTGTGCCTGCGACTCGCCTTCGGGGACGGTGATGACCGAAAGATCGATTCGACGAAAGAGATCCTCTTTTTCCTGGGCGAAGTCTCTCACTTCTTCGTCGGGATACTCGTCGTATTCAAAGGCCACGAAGTTGAATTGGCGCTCGGGGCTCGCCATTGATTTGACGAATTCGACGCTCTCGGGGCTGGTCTTGATGCGCTGCAGCTTATCGCCGACGTAGTGCTGATGGACAATTGATTCCCTGAGAAATTGGCGCAGATTGAAGCGCTCCTGACTGGAGGTGTTTTGAAACGCTTGCGGGTCAAAGCGGCCGTTTTCTTGAAACTGTGGTTGTTGAGCGAGCTCACGATCCACTCGTGACTCCGAAACCGCGATGTTGCTTTGCCGTGCTTCATACATTACCGCAGTATGAAACAGCGTTTGGTTGAACGCCTGTCGCCACACCTGCTGCATCTGTTCCTGGGTGCTCATGTTCTCGCCCTCTTCGCGCATCCGATTTGCCGCGGACTCATACTGGCGAGCGAAGTAGCTCCCCGGGGTGTACTCGATTGTCTCTCCCCGATAACTTCCGAATACCAGGCTCTCCGAGCGCTGGGCGGTCTGAGTGACGAGCGGCGCGCCCACGAACGCCACGATGATGATGACGAGCACGAGAACGCTAAAAAGATACAGAAAAGGTCGACGGGTTGATATCCGGCGGCGCGGTTCCGACTCGTCGCCGCCCTTTCTTGGTTTATCCGATGCCATTGATTCCTCTATTTATGAATGTGCTTGGTACTCCCAGCGGACTTTGACCGTAGCACTCCGTAGTATGCTTGTCAATTCGCACGAGCCCTCTTGACAGTCTGCGACGTTGCTCATATATTGTGGCCTCGAATCCTAAACGGGGGCGTGGCGAAGTTGGTTATCGCGCCGGCCTGTCAAGCCGGAGGTCGCGGGTTCAATCCCCGTCGCTCCCGTATACTCTGCCCGCGTGGAGTTTACCGGGCTGTAGCGCAGTGGCTAGCGCGCACGGTTCGGGACCGTGAGGTCGGCGGTTCAAGTCCGCCCAGCCCGATGTAAGAGAAACAGCGACTGAGTTCCCGAAACATGACCCGCCCAACGGCGGGTCGCTTTGTGTTGTGCTCGGTTCCGCGCCGGCTGTAGGTGCAATATCCAATAAGACATCCCGCCGGAAACACCTATGTTCTCGTGGCCTCATGCGTGATACACTCTTCGGTAGAGGTGTGAGGGCGTCTGTCGAAGGTGATTATGGTGCGACAAACCCGTAACGAATAGGTGCCTCGGCGGGTTATGACCTACCCCGTTCAGTTTATGGGGTGCTGCGCCGAAAATCACAAGAGAGTTACGCGCGTAAAGGAGCATATGAACACGCGAGCCCGGTTCCTTATCGTTCTTACTTTCTGCCTGCTTCTCTTCCCGGTGCACGCGGAAGAGGTACAACATACCGTCCGCAAAGGCGAAACACTCTATAGCATCTCCCGCAACTACAACGTGCCGGTTTCGGCGGTACGGGAAGCGAATGATATCGAAGATGCGCGCGACCTTTCGTTGGGCGCTGAGCTCATTATTCCTTCCGTGTACGTCGCCGAAAAGGGCGATACCTACTATAGCATTGCTCGCGACTACGACATGTCGGTGGACGAATTGCTTGATCTCAATGATCTATCGGGCTCTTCGGTGCTGAAAATTGGCGATACCCTCTATGTGCCGTCTTCGAACGGGTCCGCTGAGCAAGACACGGAGGAAAACGATTCTCGAGAGGATAAGCTCGGGCAGGATGTCGCCGATTCTCCAAGCGATTCAGAGCTGCCGTCGATAGACGATGTGACCCGGTTGGCCGAGCCGGAAACGGTGTCGGTGGGAGACGGCAGCCGCTCTTGGCCGCACCCCGGTAGCAGGGACCCGATGGAAGGCAAGCTACCGGGTGTCACGATTAGTGGAACGGTTGGTGACGACGTGGTATCGATTTCGTCCGGCCGTGTTATCTACGCGGGCCCGTACACGACGTTTGGACGGGTGGCAATCGTTCAAAGCGCTACCGGATACATCTACGTGTATGGGGGAAACCGAGAGCTCGACGTCTCGGTTGGCGAGCTCGTGCAACCGGGCACGCCCATTGGCGAGTTGGGAGAGTCCCCGAATGGCGAGGCGTCGCGTCTGTATTTCAGCGTTTGGAAGAACGATAGTTTTGTGGACCCATCCCGAGCGCCGCGGAGTTGAACTCGACGAATTATGCAGGGTACCCTCCTAGGGAGGAAATGGGGCGATGGGAGAAATGACACCTGCGGAACGGTCTCGCGTAAGCCCGGAAGACGAGCTGCGTTCCAGCGAATCAGATCCTCTCGCGTACTATCTGCGTCAAATAGCGGTATACCCGCTTCTCAGTTTGCAGGAAGAGCGAGATCTCGGAGAGCGGATTCAAACGATCAGATCCAAGCTCGAACGCCTCGAGAGCTCGTGCGAAGCAAACGAAGTCAACACTGAATCCTCAGATGTAACATCCCATTGCGCGGAAGACGCCTCTGCGCAGCTATCTTCCGAGCAGGCATCAGAGAAGCAGGCTCTCGAAGAAGAGCTTCGCCGTCTCAAGAACCACATGATCAACGCAAATCTGCGCCTGGTGGTCTCCGTGGCAAAAAAGTACCAGCACCGCGGTTTGAACCTTCTCGATCTGATCGATGAGGGCAATATCGGGTTGATTGAAGCGGTAGAGCGGTTCGACTATAACCGGGGCTGTCGTTTTTCCACCTACGCCACGTGGTGGATACGGCAGGCAATTGTAAAGTCGCTTGCAGACAAGGGACGCACCATTCGCATCCCGGTACACATGTTGAATACCATCAAGAACTACTATTTCGTGGCAAAAGAGCTTACCCAGGAGCTTGGTCGGGACCCCGAGAACGAAGAATTATCCGAATACATGAATCTCTCTACGGGGAAAATCAATCAAATCGTCGAGCTCTCCCAGGATACGACCTCGCTCGATATCACCGTGGATGAGGAAAACTACACGCGGTTGTCCGACCTAATCGAGGACGAGCGCTCTGCGCGGCCGTTCGAGACGGTGTTCGAAAGCACTCTCCAGGATACCATCACTGCGGTGCTGCGAAAGCTCAGCCGGCGGGAAATGCGCATCATAGAGTTGAGGTTCGGCCTCTCCGGAGAAGGCCCCCTCACGCTCGAGGAGACCGGAAAGGTTCTCGGGATCACCCGGGAGCGGGTGCGCCAAATCCAGGAAAAGGCAATCAATAAGCTGCGAAACTCCTCGGTCATACAGGACTTCCGGTATCAGTGAGCCGGCAATGAGGCCGCTACGACCATGGGATTCCCTCTCAGCTACGTCCGGTTCGGTCAGCGAAGTGAAGAGGTGGTAATGTGGTGGGACGTCATAGCGTCGCCGTCGAATTCGAAACGCCCCGAGACGTACGAGCCGTTCAGCATGAGGGGTAGCCAGAGGCGGTCGTCCTCCCACATGTTCTCGTAGGGGACCTCATCGATGGGGCACCAAAACGGGTCTGCCTCGTCTGTGGATATCAACGTTCCCGTGTAGCCGGTGGCGAGAAATACCTCGGCGTAGAGCGAGTACCCATCGGCAAACGAGAACGACAAATCGGCTCCCCGGTACAGTCCCGACGGCGTGAGGCCGACCTCTTCCTGCGTTTCCCGCACGGCCGCCTCGAGGTAGCTTTCTCCCTCTTCGAGTCGGCCACCGGGACCGTTTATTTTTCCCTGGCCGAGCCCCCGTTTCTTGTGAATGAGCAACAAATGCCCATCGTATCTGATGAACACAATAACGGCCCGGTCTACAAAACGCCGAGCCTGCGTGTTCCCGCCTATCATGTCCGCGTCATTCACTCGTGTAACCCTTTGAGTTGAAGGGAAGATATGAACATGCTACGCTTTGCGTCAAATCACGACGGTTCACGACGGTACCGACGGGTTCTGTTGGAGGAGTGTAACGGTGGCCGACGAGAACGGCCTTGGCGCGGAAGAGCTCATCGCACTCATCCTCAAACGCCGAAAGGAAAAGGAAGAACGCGACGAGCGTCCCACGCGCGTGGTGCTCTCAATGCGCAACTACCGAAAGATCCGGTATTACCACGCCACTCTCGGTGAGCTCCCGGCTGAGCATATCGACTACATCTCGGAAGACACCATATTCAACTTGCCGGTTTACATCGACAACTCCGTCGAGTACGAGGTCGAGTAAGCGCTCGACACCTCTCCCGGCGATATCGTAAGCGAATCAAACAGTAGCTCCGGTACGACCGCAAGCGGTTTTCGGTGCAGCTCGCCGATGACGGCACGTGCCGTAGTGACTCGTGACGCCCTCATCGGCGAAGCGGGGAGATGCTTCAGCAAAACACGTTCGAGAAGCGAGCTCTTGACCTTCGGATACATACGCACCGCGAGCTTCTTCTTTCCGAGCTTCTCCCTGAGGTGGGTGAGAGCTGCATCGAGGCCGCCGATTTCATCGACAAGACCCCGGCCGGTTGCCGCGGCGCCCGACCAGACTCTGCCGGCGGCAACCGCCTCAATCCGCTCCGGCGTTTGGTTTCGGGCGTCGGCAGCACGCCGGATGAAGTCCTCGTAGAGTTGCTCCACGCGGGTGTCGAGAAGGTGCTGCTCTTCTCGGCTGAGCTTGCGCAACGGACTGCCGAGCTCCGCGAACCGGCCGGTCTCTATCACGTCGCTGGTGACGCCGTAATTCTTCAAAGGCTTCTCCACCTCCAGAAGCATCAGGAGCACACCGATGGAGCCGGTGAGTGTCATTGACTCGGCGAACACGCGGTCGGCCTCGGTACTTACCCAGTACCCACCCGAGCCGGCTACGTTGGCCATGGAGACGACGATTGGTTTCTTCTTGTGTAGGTGCGCGAGTTCGCGTCGAATGCTTTCGGAGGCCACGGCGCTACCGCCGGGTGAGTTTACCCGGAGCACGACCGCCTTGATCTTTTTGTCGTCGGACAACTCGCGTAGCTGTCCCGCGATCGTTCGGTCGCCCACACAATTGCCGAGGACCGGATGGCGGCGAGATTCACCGTCGCAAACGGCACCGTCGAGGAAGATCACGGCTACCCGGGCCCCTCGGCCGAACTTCCCATGTAGCTTAATGGTGCGCTCTTTTCTCTTTTGGTCGCGAAGACGGCGGTGTAGCTCGTGCACCGTGGCGACCTCGGTCAGCCAGCCGTGAGACACCGCCTGTTCCGCCGGAAGTACATGTCCGGAGAGCAATACGTCGATGTCCGCGCGGCTCTTTCCGGTCGATCGCGAAATCGTCTCGACAATCCGTTCATGTGCCTCGCCGTAAAAGGTTTCATACTGTTCGCGGTTAGCCGGGTCGAGGGAATCGGTGCGAAAGAGGTCGCCGGCACTCTTGTATCGCCCCCGGCGGATCACTGTTGCGTTCACGCCGAAGCGGTCGAGCGTCTTTTTGATGAACAGGAAGCGCCGGGCAATACCGAGTACGCGGAGCTCACCGACGGGGTGAATGACGCGGGTGTCGCACGCGCTTGCGAGAAAGAGGGTGAGCATATCACAGTCTTCGCAACAGAAGATGAGGCGTTTGCCGCCTTCTGCGAGGGAGATGAGCTCGCGGCGGATTGCCTCGACCGCGGCAAACCCCGCTGGTGAGAAGTCGCTGCGGTGATCTATGAGCACCGTCCCCACACGCCGTGACCGTCGAATACGCGCAGTCAATTCGAAAAAGCGATGGTATTCGAATCTATGCTTTTTGCGCGCACCAAGTGCGGCCGTTCCGGTGCCGGGCCCGTCATGGTAGTCTCCGGAAAGCACTATCGTTGTATACTTCATGGATTCACTCCTTCTTGAGGCCTGCTACTGATGGCGGCAAACGACCTTCATGTACGACTTCGGCTCCTGAGTCAGTAACTCGAACGCCCTCGGCATGCTTGCCGGCTCGAGGCGCAGCGAAATGAGCTCGGAAAACACCGACGCCTGCCGTAGGAGAAATGCCGCCGCTTCGGCGGTAAACCGGCGGTTTCGGGTCGCGCCTGTTACCTCTATCGAGTTGTCGACGAGATCGACCGTGGGCAAAAGGGCGTCCCGGTTGCGGCCGGTGAGCACGAGACGGGCGCCGGGGCGCAGGACCGCCGGAGCAGTCAAAGCTGCCTGCGGGTCGTCGCTTGCGATAACGGCGGCACCCGTATAGCGCGTTCGGGTAATCCAACGCACTTGATCGCCGACGAAGTCCTTCAGCGGATTACACGTGTGACGAACCCCGAGCGAGCGGGCAAACTGCAAACGCGCTTCGACGACATCCACCACAATCGGACGCAGCTCTTGCTCTGCCGCCGCAAGCGCGGTTGTGAGCCCCAGAAACCCGGCTCCGAATATCGTGACGTACCCGTCGGCTCCCCGCTCCGGCAATGCCTCGAGACCTTCGCGTGCGCGAGCAAGGGCGAACAGCGCGAACGCCACATCAGGTACGCATGCAGCGAGGTGGTCGTCGAGCTCGTCGGGCAGGGTGATGAGCTCCTGCGCCGATGCGGTCATCCAGTCCCTCATGCCTCCGTCCCGTTCTCGCCCGAGAAGCCCCGGGGAGAGACATCGCTCGGGTGCACTTAAGCGACAGGCGGCGCACTTTCCGCAGGGAAGTGTCTGGGGTATCAGGACCCGTCGTACCGGGGCCAGGCTCCCGGAACACCGTTCCACGATGCCGACTGCATCGGATCCGGGTATCCGAGGATAATGCTGCATGGGATTGGCGCCCCGAAAAACATCCAAATCGGACGGGCCGACCCCCGAGGTATGCACCCGCACGAGACACTGTCCCTCGTCGATCTCGGGCGTCGGGTACTCTTCGACGGCGGCGGTGCGCGGACCGCTAATAACGACCGCTTCCATACCCTTAGAAGCCCAGCCCGTCGAGATCAAAGTCTTCGGTCGCCTCATCGAGGCGCTCACGTGCTTCGTCCTCGAGCTTGTCGCGCTG